>JBCCCT010000014.1:0-34489 GCA_039033355.1 Pseudomonadota bacterium
CGGCGTCCGAACGTGTCGACCGGCACATGATCGGTGTCCAGCTGAAACCAGCAACCGCGATGCTTCGCCAGGAAACGCGTCTCGGTCAGGACAAGCAGATCCTGGACGCGAACGCCCTTGGCGCGGCGTTTACGATCCGCCCGCAATTTCTCGCGGCGGCTTGGCACGCCGAGCTTGCGGCACAGTTTGTCGGTCCGCTTGATCAAACCATCATTCGGATCGACATAAAGCCTGGCCCACCAGTTTTCAGGCGAGGTTGGTCCCCACCATTGATGCGCCGACATGAAACTGCCATCGCGCGCCACAGTGACATTGATCAGAATGAAATCGGTCAGATGATCCCGGACATGCTGTTTCACGGTGCTGCTGGTATCAAGATGCTCGCTGATCTCGCTATAGACCTTGTCCCACGGCCGACCGACCTGTTTGTGAAGATAGCGCTTCAGGGGCGCCAAATTCTCATTCAGGCATTTGGTATAGCCGCTATGCTCCAGGACGAGACGGCGACCCGTCACGCGCTTGCGATCCGGCGCCTTGTCATAGCGCAGCTTCGATTTCGGTGCATGCCGGCTGCCCCAGCGGGGACGCTCGACAATAACCTTGAACATATCCTCACGCATGAGGGCCTCCTGCCAGCCTTTCCGGCTGAATTGATGTTGGCACAGTACGGTCGCAAAACCGTACGCGATCAGGCGCGTCTGTGCGCCCGAGATTAGAATTGCCCATTGGAAAGGGTCCTGATCCTAAAGGTTGGAATCGGGGTGAATTCGATTTGCGATCATGGTCTGCATGCACCCCTCCTTCGTCTGATCAGGTTGGCGGAGATGGCGGCTATAGACAGGGAATGGGGCAAAGACAAGGCGGGATCCCTGCCCTGACTAATTCTCAGACCACGTGAACACCCTGACTTTTCTCGCGTCCTCAGTTCTGGCATAAGCCCCGCCATGTCGATAATACGCGTCACCGCTTTGTATAAATTCGTCACGTTCGAGGACCCGGATGCCTTGCGCGAACCTCTGTTCGCACGCCTGTCCGAGCTCGGAATCAAGGGCACTATCCTGCTCGCCACCGAAGGCGTGAACGGGACCATTGCCGGTCCGCCTGAAGCAATGGACCAGGCGCTTCAGGCCATCTCTGCCTTGCCGGGTTGCGAGACACTGGAGTGGAAAGACAGCCACGCCGACGTCATGCCCTTCCTGCGCCTGAAGGTTCGGCTCAAGAATGAGATCGTCACCATGGGCGTTCCGGGCACTGACCCGACCTGCCTGGTTGGCGCCTATGTCAAACCGGAAAACTGGAACGCATTGATCTCTGATCCTGACACGGTCGTGATTGATACGCGTAATGATTATGAAGTGGCGCTCGGCACATTCCAGGGCGCGGTTGACCCTGAGACCGAGTCGTTTCGCGAATTCCCGGTCTGGTTCGAAAGTTTCCGCGCCGAACTCGCGGCACAAGGACGGACGCCGAAGATTGCGATGTTCTGCACGGGCGGCATTCGCTGTGAGAAATCGACCTCCTATGTGAAATCCCTCGGGATTGAAGACGTCTTCCACTTGCAGGGTGGCATCCTCAAATATCTCGAAACCGTTCCGCAAGCCGAGAGCCTCTGGCAAGGTGAGTGCTTTGTCTTTGACGAACGGGTCAGTGTCGGGCACGGCCTGGAAGTGGGCGATTATCAGCTCTGCCATGCCTGTCGTCACCCAGTCAGCGCCGCCGACCGCCTTGATGAGCGGTATGAGGAAGGCGTCTCCTGTCCGCGCTGCCACGGCACCTTTTCGGATGAGAAGATGGCGGCCCTGCGCGAGCGACAGAAACAGGTTCGCCTGGCCAAAGCGCGCGGCGAGACCCATATCGGGGATGAAGTCGTCATGACACCCCGAAAGAAAGTCACTGCGTGAGCCAGGCAAGGCCGATCCTTTATTCCTTCCGACGCTGCCCCTATGCGATGCGGGCGCGCATGGCGATTGCACAAGCCGGTATTGAGTGTCGCCTGCGGGAAGTCGTGTTGCGCGACAAGCCCGCGGAAATGCTGGAGGCGTCGCCAAAGGGCACGGTGCCGGTCATCGTTGAAGCCGATGGGCGCATCATCGAGGAAAGCCTGGACGTCATGGCCTGGGCCTTGACCCGGAATGACCCCGCGGACTGGCTATCGCCGGATCTGGGCTCACGCTCTGACATGGAAGCGCTTGTCGCTGTCTGTGATGGTCCGTTCAAACGAGCCCTGGATCGCTACAAGTATCCGAACCGGCATGAAGATGAGGGTATTGTCCGCGAAGAGCAGCGAGACCTGGGCCTGAACTTCCTTGAAACGTTGAACACGCGGTTGCAGGAACACCGACACCTGTTTGGAGACCGCGTCAGCTATGCCGATATTGCCATCTTCCCCTTTATACGCCAGTTCGCGAACACCGATCGTGCCTGGTTTGACGCGCTCGATCTACCGCACCTCCAGCGCTGGCTCGCCGAACACCTGGACAGCGATCTGTTCAAATCGGTGATGCCAAAATACGCGCAATGGAAGACCGGGGACGCGGAACCTGTGTTTCCAGACTATCCATGAATTCGAAACTCGCAGTTTGAGATTCGTGTTTATCAATTGAACGTTCGCAGCAAAACTGGTTTTGCCGCCGCAATATCGGCAATGGTAGCTCGCCGCCTATTTTTGCAGCGCCGCGCGCACGGCATCCAGAGCCGCTTCCGCCTTCGATCCATCGGGACCCCCAGCTTGCGCCATGTCGGGGCGGCCGCCGCCTCCTTTTCCACCGACTTCGGCGGAAGCTACGCGCACCAGATCCACGGCTGAATGTGTCTCAACTAGATCGTCTGTCACACCGACCGCTACTGCCGCCTTGCCATCATTGACGCCAATAAAGACCGCAATGCCGGATTTCATCTGCGCCTTGGCTTCGTCAATCAGCGCGCGCAAATCCTTGCCGCCAACGCCGTCAGCGACCCGCGCAATCAATTTGACGCCGTTTATCTCTTCCGGCCCAGATGGCGCGCCGCTTTCGCCGGCCATGGCCAGCGCTCGTTTAGTGTCGGCAAGCTGGCGTTCCAGCGTCTTGCGCTCCTCACTGAGGCTCGAAACTTTTTTCGCGACATCTTTCAGCGGCACTTTCAGCTGGTCTGACAGATCCACCGCCACTTGCGCCCGGCCACGCAGGAAGGCAATCGCTTCAGCGCCGGTTGCCACTTCGATCCGGCGCACACCAGCCGAGACGCCGCTCTCCGACAGAATCACGAATGTGCCAATATCGCCGGTCCGCTCGACATGCGTACCGCCGCACAATTCGACGGAATAAGCCTTGTCGGCCTGTTGCAAATCCGCCCCCATGCTGAGCACGCGAACCTCATCCCCATATTTTTCACCGAACAGGGCCAAGGCACCCGCCTCGATCGCCTTTTCGGGCGATGTCACGGAAATGCCGACCGGATTGTTCTGCCGTATGACGGCATTGACCTGATCCTCAATCGCTTCGATCTCGGCAGGGGTGACGGGGGCCCCATGCGAGAAGTCAAACCGCATCCGATCCTCTTCCACCAATGAGCCCTTTTGCGTGACATGCTCGCCGAGAATATCGCGCAAGGCGGCATGCATCAGATGCGTCGCCGAATGATTGGCCATGATACGGGTGCGTCGGTCGCCATTGACCAGACTGGTCACGGCATCGCCAGGAGCCAGACGCCCCTCCACTAACTCACCAATATGCGCATGCAGATCGCCAGCGCGCTTCTGCACATCGCGGACGATGAAGCGCGCCGTCCTGGTTTCGATCAGGCCATGGTCGCCGGCTTGTCCGCCGCTTTCGGCATAGAACGGTGTACTGTCGAGAATGAGTTCCGCCTGTGCCCCGTTTTCCAGCACATCTGTCTGCGCGCCATCTGTGACGATCGCCTTGATCGTCCCTTCAGCCGCGAGTTCTGAATAACCGAGAAACGTTGTGGCGCCGATCTCATCGCGGACCCGGAACCAGACTTCACCAGATGCGGCATCGCCGGAACTGAACCCGGCCGCCTTGGAGTCTTCCTTCTGGCGCGCCATGGCCGTGTCGAATCCGTCTTCATCGACCTGCATGCCGCGTCCGCGCAGGATGTCCTGGGTCAGGTCCAGCGGGAAGCCATAAGTGTCATAGAGTTTGAACGCGGTTTCACCGGGGAGCGTATCGCCTTCTTTCAAGGGTGCACTGGCTTCATCGAGCAGCGCCAGACCCCGCCCCAAAGTCCGCTGGAATCGGCTTTCTTCCTGCTCCAGCGCGCTTTCAATCGCCGCTTGCGCCCGGCCGAGTTCGGGATAGGCAGCGCCCATTTCCGTGATCAGGGCCGGTACCAGTTTGTGCATACCCGGCTCGCGCGCGCCGAGAATGTGGGCGTGGCGCATGGCCCGGCGCATGATGCGGCGGAGGACATAACCGCGGCCTTCATTTGATGGAGTGACGCCATCCGCGACAAGAAAGGCAGAGGTCCGCAAATGGTCTGCAATCACCCGGAAGGATCCGAGCTGATCACCTTGCGCCTTTTGCGCATAGACGTCTTCTTCGGCCGCAATCAGGTTGCGGAACAAGTCGATATCATAATTGTTGTGAACGCCCTGCAATACCGCCGCGATCCGTTCCAGACCCATGCCGGTATCGATGGAAGGCTTGGGCAGGTTGACGCGTTCGCCGCCCTTTTGCTGGTCGAATTGCATGAAGACCAGGTTCCAGATTTCGATGAATCGGTCACCATCCTCTTCCGGCGTTCCAGGCGGGCCGCCCCAGACGTCCGGACCATGATCAAAGAAGATTTCTGAACACGGGCCACATGGGCCAGTATCGCCCATCGACCAGAAATTGTCCGAGGTCGCGATACGTATGATCCGGTCATCGGACAGACCGGCCACCTTTTTCCAGATCGCAGCGGCTTCATCATCTTCGGCAAAGACGGTGACCAGAAGTTTGTCGGCGGGCAGGCCCAGTTCCTTGGTCGCCAATTCCCATCCAAAGGCGATCGCGTCATCCTTGAAATAGTCGCCGAAAGAGAAATTGCCGAGCATTTCGAAAAAGGTGTGGTGGCGGGCCGTGTAGCCGACATTGTCGAGATCATTGTGTTTGCCACCTGCGCGCACGCATTTCTGTGAGCTCACGGCGCGCAATTCTGCCGGCGTTTCAGCGCCGGTAAAGATGTTCTTGAACGGCACCATGCCAGCATTCACGAAGAGCAAGGTCGGATCATTCTCTGGCACCAGCGGCGCAGAGGCTTTGCGAACATGTCCCTTGCCTTCGAAATAAGACAGAAACGCTTCGCGCAGATCATTGACACTCGTCATCAGACTTCCTCTCGCCGACTCACTCAAATGAGGCTTTGGCCGTGGATATATGTCCATAAAAGCAACGCGCCAAGCGTTTCCACTGGCGCGTTGCAGATGATTTGATTGGAATTGGGTTCTAGCCGGCTTCCGCCTCAGGCTCAGCGTCCTCAGCCGGGCCGCCGCCTTCGGTCAACAAGACGTCCGAGAGCAGACCAGACCGTTTGCGGATTTCAAGTTCAATCTCATCACGAATGTCAGGATTGTCCTTCAGGAACTGGCGCGTCTTCTCACGCCCCTGCCCGATCCGTTCCGGGCCGTAGGAATACCAGGAACCGGACTTTTCAATCACCTCGCATTTGACCCCGAGATCAATAATCTCTCCGGTTTTCGAGATGCCCTCGCCATAAATAATGTCGAACTCGACTTGCCGGAAAGGCGGCGCAACCTTGTTCTTCACCACTTTCACGCGGGTCTGGTTGCCGATCACTTCATCCTTGTCTTTCAAAGCGCCAATGCGGCGAATGTCGAGGCGGACCGAAGAGTAGAATTTCAGCGCATTGCCGCCCGTCGTCGTTTCCGGGCTGCCAAACATGACGCCAATCTTCATCCGGATCTGGTTGATGAAAATGACCATACAGTTCGACTTGGAAATCGATCCGGTCAGCTTGCGCAGCGCCTGGCTCATCAGGCGGGCCTGCAGACCGGGCAGACTGTCGCCCATTTCGCCTTCAATTTCAGCCCGCGGCGTCAGAGCCGCGACCGAGTCAATGACCAGAACGTCAATCGCCCCGGAGCGAACCAGCGTGTCGGCAATTTCGAGGGCCTGTTCCCCGGTATCCGGCTGCGACACCAGAAGGTCATCCAGGTCGACCCCCAGCTTGCCAGCATAGACCGGGTCGAGCGCATGTTCAGCGTCGACAAAGGCACATACCCCACCATTTTTCTGAGCTTCGGCGACAATGTGCAGGGACAAAGTCGTCTTACCGGAACTTTCCGGGCCATAAATTTCAATCACACGGCCTTTTGGCAGGCCGCCAATGCCAAGAGCGATGTCCAGACCGAGCGAGCCGGTCGGAATCGATTCAATGTCCATGGCTTTTTGTTCGCCAAGACGCATCACCGATCCTTTGCCAAAGGCACGATCAATATTGGCGAGCGCCGTTTCGAGAGCTTTCTGCTTATCCACGCCGGAATCCTTATCCACGAGTTGCAGGGAGGGTTTGGACATGAGTCGTTCCTTTTCGTCTATATCTTACTCGGCATTGAATGGCCCCGAGCCCGCCAGCTGACTCACATGTACCACATTTGTTCACGAGAACAAAGCAAAAACTTCTTACCGTTTTCAAGGCTTTCCTTTGACCGCAGGATCAGGCATTATAGGCCTCATGTTGAAAAAGACCGACCGACAGCCTGGCGAAGCCAAGATGCGCTATCTCGATGCTGACCTCGAACTGCTAAGTCCTGGGGATTATGTGATTTGCGCCGTGACAGGCCGAAAAATCCCGCTCGCCGCGCTGCGCTATTGGAGCGTCGACCTGCAGGAAGCCTATGTCGATGCCGCCGCCGCCGCGACGCGAATGGCTGTCGAAAAATAGATGTTTCTGCGAGATTGGCTTCTGGTCGGCCTAATCTGGTTCGGTATGCCCGCTCCAGTGCATGCTGATGAGGTAACGATTTCTTGTTATGGACAGGCCGTTCAGGGCGGACTGCTGCTGTGCAGCGCTCCTGCTGGCAGCACACTGATCGTATCCGGCCCAGATGGCGAAGCGCGCCGCGATGTTCCTGTGAATGCCGAGGGCGTCGCCACAGTCGGCTTGCGCCGGAACGAGGATACCGTCCTCATCATCTCCTCACTCGAGCATGACGTGCCAGAGCAGATCTTCACCCTCGCGGAACGCGACGATCCGTTTCGAACCATTACCGGGCTCGATTGCGACAAGGTTGATGCCCGGACCGAAGCGCAAAAAGCCCATGCCTCGCGCAGCTGGGTCAAGAAACAGACCGCGTTCAAAACCTTTGCCAATGGCGACGGCGCCCGCAATGGCTTTATCCGCCCGTCCTCAGGCCCCGCTTCATCACCATTTGGCCCGGCTCGCAAATATATTGGCGTCGGCAAGGATGGCGAGCCCTGCGAGCGGACGTCGGTCCATCAAGGCTATGACATTGCCATTCCGGTCGGCACCGAAATCGTCGCCCCAGCAGCTGGCACCGTCACGCTGGGCGATCCAGACCTCTATTATGAAGGCGGTACTGTGTTTCTTGATCATGGCGACGGGCTGGTCTCGGTCTTCCTGCACATGTCGGAAATTGATGTCGTCGCCGGTGACAAGGTGGCCGTCGGCGACCGGCTCGGCGCCAGCGGCAATACTGGCCGCACCAGCGGACCGCACCTGCACTGGGCGGTAAAATGGCGCAATCCCGGCACCACGGAGCGGGGCGGCGATTTTTACATTGATCCAGCTCTGCTACTGGAAATGACACCGCGCGGATAGCGGTTCCCGTTCAGGCTGAATCGTTGGACGCTGAGACGCAGTCGCCCTTCGGCCAATAAAAGGATACCTAGCATGCAACTGCCTCAATTCACCGTATCCGGTTCACGGGGTCAAATGGGTGAGCAATATGGTCGCCTGTGCGCCGACATGATCCATGCTTTCGCCGCTGACCGGGTGTCAGCTGTGGAAGAGTATCTGAGTGAAGCCGGCCATAGCGGCAACGACAGGTTGTTTGCGGCCGGCGCCGCGTGCCTGGACCAGGTTCGGAACTTTGACCCGGAAGGACATGCCGAGCATCTGGCCATCGCCGATGGCGCCCAAATTGACCCCATTCGCTTATTCACTTCCGCCAACATGACCGATATTCGCGATATTATCGTGCTGCCGGGTGATCCGCCGGTGACAGAAGACGAAGGTTGTACGTCCGCGCTTGTCCCCGGCAGTCACTCATCGAACGGCCAAAGCTTGCAAGGCCAGACCTGGGATTTGAACAGCCCGGATGTGAAACATGTCATCGCGCTTCACCAGATCCCGGACGATGGCCCAGAAGCCTGGACCGTGACCTGCGCGGGATGTCAGACCCTGATGGGCATGAATGAACATGGCGTCACGGTCGGAACCACAAACCTCAAGACCACGGGCGCCCGAATTGGTGTTCCCTATCTGTCCGTCTTGCATAAGGCCCTGAGACAGACGACTCGTGCGGCCGCGAGCGCCGTGGCTCAAACTGCGCCCGTTGCAGGTAGCCATTCCTACTGGATCGGCGACGCAGCCGGCGCCGTCGAATGGGAACGGTCACCCGACAGCGCCTTTCTTCGATCGACCGATGACGGCCCATTCGCGCGCACCAATCACTGTCTGTTTGATGCCAATATCGCGATTGAGGACGCCTTGTCAGAAACCACACATGCGCGGCTGACGCGCATGCAAAGCCTGCTCGACCAATCTACCGACCACAGCCTCGACACCTTGAAACAGGCTTTCTCCAGTCGCGCAGATGGCCGATTGAGCATCAACCGGTTTGCGGAAGACGATTCTGGCGCGACCACGAATGCGGTCGTCGCGTTTAATCCGGCTCAGCTGGAATTTTTCGCCTGCCGGGGGCCGGCGACCGAAGGGGTCTGGGTGCAGCTTGCGTTTGAGCGGAACCTGGCGACCACATCCTGATCAACACCGGATCGGCGCCTTGCCGCCTCAATACCGTCACGCGTGTCCGCCAAATACGCCCGCACACGACTGAATGCGCGACGGGGTCATCATGTTATATCTCACTCGACACGGTCAGACCGAGCTCAACTGGGCCGGACGTCTGCAAGGCAGCCTGGATTCTCCATTGACGGAGCATGGCCAGCAACAGGCGCATGCCGTCGGCAAGAAACTGAAAACTGAGCTTGGCACACAACCGGTGACGCTATGGGTCAGTCCACTAGGACGGGCGCAACAAACGGCCAGCATCATCCAAGACTATATCGCACCATCCGATATCAAAACGGATGCGCGGCTTGCCGAGATCAGCCTTGGTGATTGGGAAGGGATGACGATGGAAGATATCGAATTCACACATCCCGGCCTCCTCGAT
Organism: Pseudomonadota bacterium; assembly: GCA_039033355.1. Lineage (GTDB taxonomy): Bacteria > Pseudomonadota > Alphaproteobacteria > Caulobacterales > Hyphomonadaceae > Henriciella. The sequence goes on from JBCCCT010000014.1 coordinate 9,362, forward strand.
GGCAGCGACCGATTTGACTGGGCCTATCGCGCCCCCGGTGGTGAGACCAAGGCCGCCTTTTTCGCGCGTCTGGAAGACTGGCTCAGCGAGATTGAGCCAGCTGAGTCTACGGTCATCGCCGTGTCGCATGGATGGTCCGGAATGGGGTTGCGATCGCTCTATACCGGGATGCCTTTTACGGAGGTCACCGCGCGCGGCGACTCCCACGAAGCAGTGTTCGAATTTGCCAAAGGGAAAGTACGCGAATTCTAGTCCTACTTTGCCGGCGCTCGGTTCATTTGATCAGCTGACCGAGAGACAAATGACGCCAAGCGTGACGGCAATCGCACCGATCACCTTGGAGGCGGTCACTTGCTCACGGAGCACCAGAATGCCAATCAGAGCTGCGAACAAAATACTGGTCTCGCGGATAGCCGACACGCCGCCCATGCTTGTCAGGCTCATCGCCCAAACCGCGATACAGTATCCCAGTGTGCTCAAAATACCCGCCACGATGACGGTGAAACCATCTTTTCCACGTGGCAGCGCAGGAGCGCGCCGACGGATGACAATAAAGGAAAGCGGGATCAGACATCCGGCGATGACAGCCTGCCAGGCCGCATAGCTGATCGCGCGCTCAGAGATGCGCACGCCGAGCCCATCCACGACCATGTAGGACGCGATGAAAACACCCGATATCAAGGCGGCAAGCGTCGATTTGAGGTCCGGTCGACTCGCCCCGATGACGAGCGCCATGAGCCCCAGAGACACGAAGGCAATGCCGGCGAGTCCGTAGGCATTGGGGATTTCACGCGCGAACAGTGCGGCGCCGAACGTCACCAACAAAGGCGCAGACCCTCTGGCAATCGGATAAACGCTTGCCAAGTCGGCATCTCGATAGGCTCTGATCAGAAACAGGCAGTAACCAATCTGCAAGAGCGACGAGAGCACCAGAAAGGGGAGACTCTCGAGGTTTGGCAATTGCAAACCGATGGCGAACGGCAATGCCGCAATGGCTCCCACCAGAGTGATGAGCGCAATCGACCAGAGCCGGTCATCGCTGTTCTTGACGATCGCGTTCCAGCCGGCATGCACAATCGCAGAGGCGATGAGAAGCGTGATGACGAAAGCTGACACGATGTCAGACTAGGAGACGGTCAGATTGATGGTCCAGTGCTATTTTGAACCTTTTGGCCGGTCGAAGACCTTTAAGAACCGATCGAACCGCCACCAACCTTGCGAATGGCCACGACGCTTGGGCGGGGCGGTTTGCCGTCTTCGAAGTCCGGCCAGCGTGTGGTCGGGTTTTCAAACGTTGCGCCACTGCCATCGCCCGGATGCTGGACGGCCACGAACAGTGTCTCGCCATCATCGGTAAAGCGCGGACCACAGACCTCGGCGCCAATCGGAGCGCGGAAAAAGGCTCGACTTGTCCCACGGCGTTCGCCGGTAGTTTCCATCGCCCAGATGCCATCAGCCGCACCGGTGCCCGGGTTTCCGTCCGTCGCCACCCAAAGCCGGCCCGAGGGGTCAACCGCGCAATTGTCCGGGCTGCCAAACCAACCCTGATCACTGGTCAGCGGATTCCAGGTGGCGCCGATTTCAGCGACGTTCGGGTCCCCGCACTGGACCAGAATATCCCAACGCGATTGGGTTGCAGTGAAATCGCCGTCGGGCTCCGAAATCTCGATAATGTGGCCATAGAGATTATTAGCGCGTGGATTGGCTGGGTTTAGCTCATCCTCTGTGCGGCGATTATTATTGGTCAGCATGACCCAGACCTTGCCACTGCGCGGATCAGGTTCGACATCTTCCGGTCTGTCCATCGGTGTGGCACCGAGCAGATCGGCGGCCAGACGGGTCTCGATCAACACGTCGGCCTGAGACTCAAAGCCGTTTTCCGGCGTCAGCAAGCCTTCGCCAAAGGTCAGTGGCAACCAATCGATCCAGCCATCCTCTTCAAAGCGCGCGACATAAAGCGTGCCGTCTTCCAGCAGGTCATGATTGGCGGCTGGATTGGCCGCATCGAACCGGCCCGCGCTGACAAATTTGTAGAGATAATCGAAACGTTGATCATCGCCCATATAGACGACCACGCGGCCGTCCGGGGCAACCACGCTTTCAGCGCCTTCATGCTTGAACCGGCCCATGGCCGTGCGCTTTTTTGGCGTAGAGGTCGGATCTTTCGGATCAACCTCGACGACCCAGCCAAACCGGTTCGGCTCGTTCGGTTCCTTGGCAATGTCATAGCGATCAAAATGGCGGCCCCATTGGTACCAGCCGCCGGCAACGCCATAGCGGTCATGATTGGCTCTTTCCGGGTGATCATCGGCGATCTCGCCGAGGAAATTGCCGTTGAAATTCTCTTCCGCCATCAGCCATGTGCCCCAGGGCGTGATGCCGCCAGCGCAATTATTCATGGTCCCGGCGACGGTCAGACCGTCCGGGTCTTCCTGCGTCTTGACACGGTCTGATCCAGCGACCGGTCCGGTCAAGGTCATCGGTGTCTGATGCGCCGTGATGCGGCGATTATACGGGCTGCCAACCACCGGCGCCCAGCCGGAATCAGTCAGAGCCAGTTCGACAACACTGCCGCCATGTGCCGCCATCTCGGTCAGACAGACCTCCCGCGTCATGGTTTCGGGATAGTTTGCCGCCAGACCAGGCTGCATCAGCAGGCTGGAGACATATTCGTGGTTGACGCAAAGCAGGCCGCGCGGCTCACCATTCGGGCCCGACGCGAGTGCGACGAAACCGAGATAATCATTATTATAGCCAAACTGTTTGAGCTGCGACGCCTCAGACTGGGCCATGGGATCAAAGCTCGGACTGTCGCCGAACAGCGGGTCGCCCCAGCGAATGACCGTATCGGCAGTGTAGCCAGCCGGCACATGGTGCGTTTCGTCCATGCCGCGGGTGATTTCTTCGAACGAGAAGGTCAGATCCTGAGCCGGGGCTTCGATCACATCCGCTTCGACGCTGACGCAACCGGTCATCACGGCGGCACTCGACGCTGCCAGTCCACCCAGCACTCCGCGCCGGCTGAGGCGGATATCGACAATGTCAGCAATGGTGCGCACACCCCGCGCAATACGAGGATTTGAGGTTTGGTTTTCCGACTGATCCATGTTTCAGCTCCTGTCCCGAACGAGGCCTGTCAATTACGGGGAATATGCAACAGTTTTAGGACCATGCGAGCCCCAAAATGACGCAGGTCTGCTAAACAGGCTGGGCCGCGATCACATATTTGTGGCCATGCACCAGTGCCCCGTCCGTGTGGATCAGTTCCAGAGCCTCGTCACGCAACTTTTCACCTCGCACTTTCAGGGCGTCTGCAAGCGCACGATCCGGCAACTGATCCAGCGGCAACAGGTCCAGATTGGTTTGTGAGGTGACAAAGGATTCCTTGTAGCGAACCTCAATCCGTTTGACCGATCGCACCTCGAACCGGGCGCGTTTCAGCTGATCGCTGACCCAGGCGGACGGGTATTCGCGATATGGCATTTCCCCGGTCAGCAAGAGACAGGCATCGCGAAAGCGGCCAATCTCCCAGACCAGACGGCCCGCTTTCGACTCCGGTCGATTGGACGGCACATATGGCTCAACGCCAGTCAGGTAGAGCACCTTTCTAGTGACTGGGCGCAGGCGGGGCAGCAGATAGGCCTGAAAATATGGCGCAAATCCTTCCACGGCGCCCAGCAGATAATCGGCCAGCACGGTGTCATAGGCCTCCCCCTTGAGCAGATCCGCGCTCGCCCAATTGCCGAGTATGATCTTGTCGTCAGCACGCTGGATTCCTTGCATCGCCGCGCGGACGCGTTCTGCATCGCCTGGCGCCCCGGTCACCGCGGTCCAGCGTTCGGTTGAGAGCTGACTGATCCAGCCCATGGAATGCAAGCCGGTTCCGGCATCGAGAAAGCTTCCCCAGGGCTGATCGCCCTGCAAGTCCTCAATATGACGAAACAGACCAGACGTTGTCCTGGATGTCACGGCTGCGCCTCCTGATCAGGCTTATGGCAGCAGCAGCGTCGCGCCGACCGTCACGCCACTCTCAATCGCCTCATGCGCCTGTGCCACATCACTCATCGGGAACGTCTGGCCGACATGAGCCTCAATCGTACCTGCGCGAAGCGCGCCAAACAAAGCTGCCGCGCCGCGCCGCAAGCCATCTGGATCGGCGATGAAATGGAACAGACCGGGGCGGGTGAGGACGAGTGATCCTTTCGCCCCGAGCACACCCGGCGCGATTGGCTCCGCAGCGCCAGAGGCGTTACCATAGCTGACCCACCAGCCGCGTGGTTTGAGACTGTCCATCGACGCTTGCGCCGAGGTCTTTCCGATACTGTCATAAGAGACGTCCACGCCCGCCCCACCCGTCAATTCGCGCGCCTCCTTGGCGACGTCCGAAGAGGACAGGATGACATGCTGCGCCCCCAACTCACGAGCACGAGACCCTTTGGTTTCGCTTGAGGTGACGGCAATGACATTGACGCCCAGTGACGTCGCCCATGGCACCAGCAAAGATCCCACGCCGCCCACCGGCGCCCAGACCAGAGCTGTTTCACCGGGCGATGCGCGGCGAACTTCAAACAGCAACATCCAGGCGGTCAGACCTTTCAGCAGAACCGCCGCGGCATCTCGTTCGCTCACCCCTTCCGGCAGTTTGACCATGGTTGCGGCCGCGCCGGTATAATGGGTCGAATAAGTACCGGCGCCGAGATAGGCGACACGGTCTCCAACAGCGATATGCGATACGCCTTCGCCAATCGCCTCGACCACGCCCGCGCCTTCCGATCCCGGCACGAATGGCAGTTTCACCGGATACAGACCGGTACGGTGATACGTATCAATAAAGTTCAGACCGGACGCGGTCTGGCGTACCAATGCCTGGCCAGGCCCCGGCTGCCGCGGCGCCCGTTCGACTTTCTTGAGAACCTCGGTGCCACCGGTTTCGGTCATTTCAATCACATAAGTTTCTGTCATGGCGCCCTGTCTTAGAATCATTGTTCTGTGGTTTGATGACAGACATAGACCTGATTTGCGGAGTCGACGAGGCCGGACGTGGTCCATGGGCCGGACCCGTCACTGCTGCGGCCGTCATTTTGCATCCCGATCGACCGATTGCCGGGCTCACGGATTCGAAAAAGATCAGCGAAAAGAAACGCTTCGCCCTGGAGCCGGAGATCAAGCAGAACGTCGCGTTCTGGTGCGTCGCGCATGCTGAACCAGATGAAATTGATCGCCTGAACATTCGTGAAGCAACCTTTCTGGCGATGCAGCGCGCCGTATCCGGCCTCGGCATCACGCCGTCCCGCATCCTGATTGATGGCAATGCCCTGCCCCGAAACCTGCCAGCGCCAGCAGAGGCGATCATCAAGGGCGATTTGAAGGAACCGGCCATTTCGGCCGCCTCCATTCTCGCCAAGACCGAGCGGGATCGACGAATGGAAGCGTATTGCCAAACCTATCCGGGCTATGGCTTTGCCGGGCATAAAGGCTATGGCACCGCCGCCCATGCAGAAGCCCTGGGAACCCTTGGCGCCTGTCCGATACATCGCACCAGTTTCGCACCCGTGCGCAAGGTCATGCTTAGCGAATCCTTAACCAATTAGACGCTTTTATTAACCTTTGCGGTTAGGAGACGTCCGATGATCCCTTATGGCTGGCATGTCTGGCGCGGCGAAACCAGCCGACGCTATCGGTTCAAGATCACCAAGTCGATTGATGCCCTGCCGGATGCGGGCGGTATCTATGTCATGGTTCGACGCACCATGTTTTTCTTTCTGAAGCCGATCTATATCGGCAAGGCATCGAACCTGCAGGGTCGCCTGGATGGCCATGAGCGATGGGAAGAAGCGCGCAAGAAAGGCGCCTCGGAACGTCATTATTTATGCATTCGATCCGAGAATAAGCGGCAGAAAATCGAAGAAGATCTGATCCGCAAGTACAAGCCAAAGCTGAACAATATGCTGAAGCCGCGCGGCTCGCAGGATGCGCCCAATCACAAGGATCTGAAATCCGGCTGGATGAGCGCACGCGAATATTACGGCTTGCCGCTGAAAAAGACCAATTCAGACACCAAGCCCGCCCGCAAGCGCATCGACAATCGCAAGCGCGACGATCGCGGATCAGGACGCAGAGCGGCCTAGACTGGCAACGGTCTCTTGAGTGTCAGGCCCGAGCCATGGCATAGGCGATCTATGCCAGACACTGCTTCCTTTTCAGCCGTCCCGCCAATCTTTGCTGACATTCCCAAAAGCGTCAGTTTCAAGAAATTGCGCAAACGTCTTGCCCGCAATGCCCTGCAAGTCATTGACACTTACGGCCTGGTCGATCGCGCGGTCGAAAAGCGCCCGAAATGGCTCGTCTGTCTGTCCGGTGGCAAGGACAGTTATGGTCTTCTGGCTGTGCTGCTGGATCTGCAATGGCAAGGCGCGGCCCCGGTCGATCTGCTCGCCTGCAACCTTGACCAGGGACAACCGGGCTTTCCCAAACATGTTCTGCCCGACTGGCTGGATCAGGTTGGCGTCGAGTATCGGATTGAAACCGAAGACACCTATTCCATCGTGACGGACAAAGTGTCCGAGAACAGCACGTATTGCGCCCTCTGTTCCCGGCTGCGTCGGGGCATTCTCTATCGCATCGCCCGCGAAGAAGGCTGCGACGCCATCGTTCTGGGGCATCACCGCGATGATGCGCTTGAGACATTCATGATGAACCTGGTGCATGGGGGTCGATTGGCTGCGATGCCGCCAAAATTATTAAATGATGATGGTGACGTAATGGTGCTGCGACCGCTCATCACCTCTGCCGAGACAGATTTGGAAAAGTTCTCACAGGCGATGAAGTTTCCGATCATTCCCTGCAATCTCTGTGGTTCGCAGGATGGCCTGCAACGCGTGGCGATGAAGCAGATGCTGAATGACTGGGAGGCCCGCAAACCCGGCGTTCGGCAAGTTATGGCCCATGCGCTGGCGACGGTTCGGCCGAGCCATCTGCATGATCCGCGTGTGTTCGACTTTGCCGAACTTGCTCCAGGTGATGCCGGCGAAACCGATGACGGAGTCCCGTTCTAGCAAAGCTCAGATAGAAAAAAGGGCCCGGCGCGATACGCGGCCAGGCCCTTGAAGGTTGGTTCCGTCTGGGGGAGGAAACGCCCAATCGGAGGAATGATTGGGAAGTGTCCGGAACCTCAACACGGGGGCTATATGGGCTCTTTGGTTGTAAATGCAACATGCATGTCCGCAATATTTACATGCGATTTTGCATAGATTACACGCGGTTCATATTCATTGACGCAAGGGTGAGGTGCGGAACGCATCGACTTCACCGGTCAGGAAGTCCCGAAATGCGCCGATCCGCTTTGAGCGTTTCAAATCGCTCGGATAGATGAAATAGAGATCAAAGGTCGGACCGGTGAAGTCTTCCAACACCCGGACCAGGCGCGGCACGGCGCTGACCATATAATCTGGCAAGTCGGCAATCCCGAGCCCTGCCTCGACTGCTCGCAACATTGCGGAGACATTGTTCACCGTCAGCGCCGCCTTGCGTGGCCCGGCATCGTCGCGTCCGACGCGTTCTGCAAAGCTCATCGCGCGGATCGGGCTGTCCGTCTGACCATAAGCAATGATCCGGTGGTTATCGAGATCCTGCGGCGTCCGCGGCATGCCGTGTTCCTTGATATATTCCGGTGCGGCATAGAGATTGGTCGCCACCGTGGCGAGCTTGCGCTGGATCAAATCGGCCTTGTCCGCAGCCCACAGCCGGATGGCACACTCGGCCTCCAGCTTCAGCAAATCATAATGTTCGCCATCGTCGAGGCGCAAGTCGATCCGCATACCAGGGTTCTGTTCTACAAAATGCCCCAGTCTGGGCACCAGCCAGGTCGATCCGAACGCGACCGGCGCGGTCACGATCAACTCACCCTGGGCAACATCCTGCTGGTCCCGCAAGGCCGCGCTGGCGCCTTGCGCTGCGGTTGCCATATCCACGGTCGATCGGTGAAGCGTGTGGCCCGCATCGGTCAAGACCAGACCTCGCGCATGGCGCTGAAACAGGGACACACCGAGTTGCTCCTCGAGCGCCGCGATTTGCCGTGAGACCGCCGATTGCGAGATGCCCAGCCGCTCGCCGGCGGCTGTCAGACTGCCCGCTTCTGCGGCTGCATGGAAAGATTTCAGCTTGTCCCAGTCCATAGCGGAACCTCCTTCCACAAGACGCGCCCATCGCGCAAGTCTCTGGCCGATAAAAACTGGAATTCCGCCAAAATGTTCATTCTGTCGCCGAACGGCTGCAGTCGATGCGCGCAATCAAGGCCAAATCAGCTTTCGCAAACGCCTGAGCGGTCTGTGTCAGGTATCCCCATGTTGCAAGATCGCTTTATCATGATGCCGAAAACGGAAAAAAGTGTGCAACATGAGCGTATTCACGGCGAGCGACGATCCTCACGGCTTGCTTTCTCAAGGCAAAACGCGGCAGAAGGCAGCCATGGTCATGTTGCAACGCACTTTCGTCTATAAAATTCTGAGCGCCGCGGATTGGCAAACCGCCGAGACGCTGGGCTATACCCAAACCGCGCTCGACGAAGGCGACGGCTATGTGCACCTGTCGACGCGGGCGCAAGTGGCCGAAACCCTGCGGCTGCATTATCCGAACCAGGAAAATGTGCGATTGCTGGAATATGTCGTGGAGGAAATGGGAAGTCCTGTGCGATGGGAAGAAAGCCGCGGTGGCCAGCTTTTCCCACATCTCTATTCGACGCTGCGGATCGATTCCGCGAAACGCATCTGGACCCTGGCCCTGGGCAAGGATGGCGTGCCTGCCCTGCCGGATGATATTGATCCATATGATATTGATCCATGAGTCTGGCCGACCTCGCTCTCCCGCTGGTCAAACAGCTGCCGCCCGAGGCTGCGCATACGGCAACCATCAAGGGTCTGAAGCTCGGGGTTGGCTTGCCAAACATCTCGCCCGCAAGCTGGAACACGCCCATCAACCTGCCAGTGTCTGACTTGCAGCTCTGGAATCCTGTCGGACTGGCTGCGGGCTTCGACAAGAATGCCGATGTGCACAGCGCGATGGCACGGTTCGGGTTCGGGTTTCTGGAATGCGGGACCGTTACGCCGCAACCCCAACCCGGAAATCCAAAACCCCGGGTCTTTCGGCTGCCCGAAGACCAGGGCGTGATCAATCGTCTGGGCTTCAACAATCACGGACTCGATTATTTCGTCAGACGCCTAAGGCGCTCGCGCCCACAAGCGACCTGTCCGGTTGGAGCCAATGTCGGCGCCAACAAAACGAGCAAAGACTTTATTGCGGATTATGAAATCGGCATCGCTGCAGTCTATCCCGTCTGCAACTATATCACCATCAATGTCTCAAGCCCGAATACGCCCGGGCTGCGCGGCTTGCAGGACAAAGGCGCCCTGCAGGAATTGCTGACACGTTGTGAACGCGCTCAAACGGCGGCGCAATCCGCCCATGAGACAGATCATGGGGAGGATGTCGATGGCTGGAAACCGGTCTTCCTGAAGCTGGCACCCGATCTCGATGAAGCCGCTCTGGCAGATATTATCCAGGTCGTTCGGAGCGAAGGCCATTGGCTGTCCGGCCTGATCATTTCCAATACGACCATAGATCGCCCCGCCAGCCTGCGCAGTTCCGGCCAAAGCGAGACTGGCGGCTTGTCTGGCGTACCGTTGATGGAAAAGTCGACACGGGTCCTCGCGGATATCGCATCCGAGTTGATGGGCGAGTTCGATCTGATCGGCTGCGGCGGCATTCGGTCGGGCGCGGATGCCTATGCCAAGATCCGCGCGGGGGCGCATGCTGTGCAGCTTTACTCGGCCCTGATCTATCATGGTCCAGGTCTGGTCGCCCGGATCAATGCCGATCTGGCGGCGCGCCTGAAGGCGGATGGCTTCAGCTCTGTTGAGGTTGCGGTGGGGGCGGACCTGCCGTCGCCCGCATGAGACTGGGCAGATACCAGCCAAGCGCCGCAGCGCGGAACACATACATGCCCAGAAACGCGATCCAGACGCCGGCATTGCCGAAGAGCGGGCGCAAGGTCAGGTCCAGGGCGACATAAGCGATCGTCACGAAGATGGCCGCGTTGCGCATGGCGCGGCCCTGTGTGGCGCCGAGGAAGAACCCGTCCAGCTGATAGGCGGCAACGCCCATGACCGGAACGGCAGCGCAATAGGGCAAATAGGTCAGAGCCGCGTTGCGTGCGTCCGGATCGCTGATGAAGCCCGAGATGATTGCGCTGCCGCCAAACAGGTAGAGCGCGCTGATCACAAGGCCGAAGCCGAAGGCCAGTTCCGTTGTCACCCGCATGGCGCGGCGCAGGCGGGTCGGATCGCGCGCGCCATAGGCTTCGCCGACCTCTTTCTCGGCGACGAAGGCGAAGCCATCGAGGACGAAGGCGGCGACGGTGATGAATTGCAGCAGCACTTCATTCCCGGCCAGTTGCGCAGTCCCCATCTGGGCGCCCGAGCGGACGAACCAGGCAAAGGCGAACAGCAAGGCCAGAGTGCGAACGAGGATATCGCGATTGGCATTGAACAGCGCCAGCAGCGCGGCGCGATCGAACAGGCCGGCTTCCGGTTTCAGACTGCGCCAGACCAGCACCAGCCCGAATAGAAGCGCGACCCATTCGGCGATCGCAGTGCCGGCGCCGATCCCGGCCGGGCCCCAGCCGAGGCCGGCTACGAACCAGATGTCGAGGACGATGTTGACGCCGTTCATCACGACCTGCATGGCCAGCAAGGCGCCGGTTCGACCCGTGCCGAGCAGCCAGCCGGTGATCGCATATTGCGTCAGCAGCGCTGGCGCGCCCCAGACCCGCGCGGCGAAATAGCCATCAGCCAAATCGACCACATCCGGCGCGGCCCCGAAGGGCAGGAACACCCCGATCCGCAGCAGCGGCGCGAGCAGGAAGATGACCAGCCCGAACGCCGCGCCGAGTAGCAGGCCGCGCTGCAAGGTGGCCCGCGCTTCGGCCTGATCAGATCGGCCGAGCGCCTGCGCCACCAGGCCCGTCGTCGCCATGCGCAAGAAGCCAAAGCCCCAATAGATGAAGCTGAAGGCGACACTAGCAATCGCCACGGCGGCGAGATCGGACTTGTCGCCATACAGGCCCATCACGGCCGTATCGACGACCCCAGTCGCGGCGATCGCGGCCTGGGCCAGCATGACCGGCACGGCGAGGCGCATCACGTGCGATCGGGAGACAGACACCGTAGACATCGCCGCCGCTTAAACCGATACGCCCGGTCTGTCAGCTCCAGCCGCCACAGACCTGCTATGCCGCCGCGCGCACGATGCGCGCAATATCCTCGCCATAGCGTCCGGCTTTCTTCTCGCCGACGCCGGAAATCTGTAACAGCTGCGCCGCATCGGCCGGGCGCTCCGTGGCAATCGTGGCGAGCGTCTTGTCATGGAAGATGACATAAGGCGGCACGCCCTTGGCCTTGGCCATCTCGACCCGCCAATTGCGCAGCAGATCGAACAATTCGCGGTCGCGCGAGGACAGATCGGCAAAGGCCGCGCTCGACACTTTGCGGCCCCGGCTCCGCGTCCGGCGCACCGCCGGATCCGCTTTCAGCAAGACCTCATGATCGCCTTTGAACAGCGTCTTCACCGCCGCATGATCCGGCACAAATATAAACGGCCGCATCACCTCGCCGCCTTCGGCCAACAGACCGGTAAAGAGCAGTTCGTCAAACACCGCGTTCCACCCCGATTTCGGCAAATCCGCGCCAATCCCGTACGTCGATTGAAGCGACAGATCCTCATCAAACCCGTCCTTGGCCTGACCGAGCAGATGAATGATCAGGCGCCCGCGGCCAATCTTCTGGCCACAGCGCAGCACCGCCGACACCGCCATCTGGGCCCAGCGCGTGGCGTCAAAATGATCGCGCGCCTCGGCCAGGCAATTGTCGCAGGTGCCGCATGGTTCCGCATCCGTCTCACCAAAATAATGCCGCACCGCCTGGCGCCGACAGGCATCGCCATTGAGCAAAGCAAACAATTGCCGCGTCTTGTTGATCTGGACCCGTTTCACCGCCTCTTCGGCATCGCTATCATAGCTCCACATCAAGCTGCGGCGCAGATCCGCCGGACCGAACAGGGCATAGCCCTCGGCCGGTTCGCCATCGCGGCCGGCCCGCCCGACTTCCTGCCAGTAGGCTTCAATCGTCTTGGGCGGATCGGCATGGATGACAAAGCGCACATCCGGCTTGTCGACCCCCATCCCGAAGGCCACCGTGGCACACATGACCAGGCCATCCTCGAGCAGGAAGCGCCGCTGCCGTTCGGCCCGGTCCGCCGACTCCAGCCCGGCATGATAAGCGAGCGCGGCAATGCCCTGTTTCTCCAGCGCTTCGGCCAATTGCTCGGTCCCCTTGCGGGTCGCGGCATAGATGATGCCGCTCTCGCCCTTATGGGCGCGGACCAGGCTGACCAGGCGATCGGTCTTGTTGCCCGCCTTGGGCTCGGCCCCAAGCGTCAGATTGGGCCGGTCGAAACTCGCCACATGCACGGCCGGATCGGTCAGATCCAACTGTTCCAAAATATCCGCCCGCGTTCGGGCATCCGCGGTCGCGGTCACGGCCAGGCGCGGCACGCCAGCAAAGGCTGATTTCAACCGTCCCAGCGCGCGATAATCCGGGCGGAAATCATGACCCCACTGACTGACGCAGTGGGCCTCATCCACCGCGATCAGCGAGACGCGCAATTTGCTCAACGCGCTCAACAGCCCGCCTGACAGGCCTTCCGGCGAGACATAGAGCATGTCCATCTCGCCATTATGAGCCGCTTTCAGGGCCGCCATGCGATCCTCATGTGGCATCGAGGAATCGAGCCGTTCGGCCCGCACGCCGAGCGCCTTCAGCGCATCGACCTGATCCGCCATCAGGGCGATCAAGGGCGAGATGATCAGCCCGACCCCGTCGCGCAACATTGACGGGATCTGATAACAGAGCGACTTGCCGCCGCCCGTCGGCAGGACGGCGAGCCCGTCCCGGCCAGCCAACACGTCCTCAATCACCTCCGCCTGCAGGCCGCGAAAATCCGCATAGCCATAGATGCGCTGCAGCACAGCGCGCGCCTCATCAAGCGTGTGGAGCGTCTCGGATCCCATCCAGACAAGTGTCATCAGACTCGGACCGGGATTCAAGCGACCAGAACGGGTAAAGTTGAGAAAACTGCAGAACCGGTAAGCCCCTCAAGGCGGCCCCCGCTCGAGCGCCTCGCGGGCCAGGTGATTGAGCCAGCTGAGCAGCTCCTGCCAGACCGGGTCGCGCTTTTTCTGGGCCCGCGAGGCGCCGGGCGGCCAGCCGACGCGAAACGGACAGACCCGGCCCGGCCCCAGCTGGCGCCGCGCCGCCGCCCGGGCGAGCCAGCGTGCCATGCGCAGCGTATGCCGCGCGGGATCGTGCATCACCGCCGTGAGCGCCGCGAGCCGGCCGCGCAGCCGGGCGGGATTGAAGTCAGGCAAAGGCACCGCCCCGCCCCACCCGGCCCAATCGCCGGCGTCCGGCGCAGGCGGCCCCTCGGTTTCGGGATAGAGCCAGTATCGCGGCACAGCGCGCTCCGCCTCCTGCAAGCGAAAGCGCGGCGCCGGGGCGGCTCGCCCGGTCACAGGCGCCTGGACAGGGGCTCGACGGGCCCGCGCCGGCGCGAGGGCCGGCCAGCCTGTCTCCTGGCACGCGTTCAGTACCAGCCAGCGCCGCACCAGGCTTTCCGCCAGGCGGGTCAGACGCTGCCATTTGCTTCGATTGGGCGCGAAGGATGTGAGCCGCGGGACATAGACCTGTAACAGGCTGATCAGGGAACAAATGATCGGCCAGGCACGGTCCAGCGTAGGGCGGTCATCACGAGACATGACGGGGAGATTAGACCGGGGGTGAACTGGGTCGGATTGGGGTGGGGATTGGGGGGCTGGTTCCGGGAAACGGACAAAGACGGCAAAGACTTCCGTTGACCCTGTCGCTAAGGCGAATGCGCCAACGGTTCTGGAAACCGCTTTGCATGGTAAACATTTGACTGTACAGAATAGGAAGCCCCCAGCTGCGGCGAACAGCTGAGGGCCAGGGCGTGTAAGCTGCTTGGAACCTCGCGGGGATGGAAGCCGCGAGGTGGTCACCCACTACAACTCACCAAGCGCTTGGGATTGGATCCCCAAGCGCTCGCCCGAACTTTTCGCGGCGGCCTTGCCTCGCTGCCAGGCGAATGCAGGCGCAACCTCTTTTAGTTTATCCCGTAGCGGGGTGAGATCGATGAACCGTTCCCCCCGGTCCACAAACCGTTTGATAAACCCTCTCTCCTCCAGACTTTTGATCGTTCGCTGAACCGTTCGCGTGCTGAGACCAGTGCGCCGGGCAATGGTGTTTGACCGAGGATAGGGATGCGAATCTGGATCCCACCAGTGAAGAGTGAAGTTGAGCAGTATCACTATGTCGGTGCTTGTAAGCCCCAACGCAGATTGAGCTTGGATCAAAGTATTGGGGACGGCCGTGAACCCCACGTCCGTCAGGTCACCCCAACGGGCATGAATCGCGCGCTCCGGTTGCTGCTTGGGAAGGTGGTCGGCTTTTTCAATCATGCGCCAATATTTGATTAAGCGACGAGCGGAGTCAAGTAGTATTATTATACGGCGACATGTATGTCGTTTTTTTACTGCCCTGCGTTGGCGATTCGGCTATTTTGTGGGTTTTGAGGGGCCCGCGAGCACCCGAAAATACAAAGCTGACGAGCTCACCCGAAACGTTTTTGCCAGCGACTGTACAGCGTGATCGTCTCCCAAATCGAAGTCTTCCCCAGTCAATTTTTCGATCCACTGCGTCGGCATCAGCAATTCAGCGGCAAAGTTGTTAGCTTCAATCTCTACCAGGTCATACCCCGTTGCCGAGGCTTGATCCCGACGCAATACTCGTTTGTCGACATGGACCCCCCCCTCCAGCATTGGAGTATGGAGAGCATGATGAGCCAACTCATGCGCAAGGGTGAATCGCTTGCGCGTCTCAACATGCGCTTCGTTGACGACTATAAACCTGCGCCCCTCTTTTATGAAGGCGAGTCCGGAAAGCGAGTCATCCAGAGCCCTCTCCTCCACATGGACTTCAAGAAAATCGGCCACACGATATAGGTCGATGGGGGGACGCAACTGGTTGGTCTGCTTCAGTACACCTTGTGCCTTTAGTTGAGCTGCGTGTTTTCTAAGCATTGCGATTACTCAATTCGAATTAAGACTTGGAACCGACCGATACGGCGCTGACAATCTCATCAATCTGTACAAGTTGGTCGCTTGTGATCGGATCGGTGCCCGTTACACGCACTGTGGGATCTGTGTCCTGATTCTGTTCCGGAAACAGCAATCGAACGTCGTCCAAT
This sequence comes from Pseudomonadota bacterium, assembly GCA_039033355.1. Lineage (GTDB taxonomy): Bacteria > Pseudomonadota > Alphaproteobacteria > Caulobacterales > Hyphomonadaceae > Henriciella. The sequence goes on from JBCCCT010000014.1 coordinate 24,734, forward strand.
TCCAGAGCGTTCGAGAAGTCGACGAGCGTGTGCAATTGGATCTTCTGCTCTCCGCGCTCGACATTAGCGATTGATGCGCGCGACAAACCAACTCGCTGCGCCAGTTCTTCTTGTATCAAACCGATATCCTTGCGGCGTTCGGCGATGCGTTTTCCAACTTGTTTATAAATGGCGGTGCCCTGCATAAAAAATCCGTACCCTGCTTTGCTCGGTAGTGAAAGACCCTAGAACCAACTAAATGTTTATGTTGCAAACTTTTTACATTGCAAACATTTAATGTTTATGTTGATTGAAATTCTCGGCGAACACGTTGAACAGGAGTCATCCGAAGAAAGGAATACCTCCATGTCCAACAAGAAGAACCAACACGTTGTCCCCCATAAAGACGGCTGGGCAGTGCGCGGCGCAGGGAACTCCAAGGCAACGAGCACCCACGCCACCCAAGAACGCGCAATTGAAGCGGCAAAGGCAATTGCAAAAAAACAGTCATCCGAAATGTTCATTCACAACCGCAAGGGCCGTATTCGCGAGCGCAACACCTACGGCGAGGATCCTCATCCGCCGAAAGGATGATTGAGAAACCAAGAAGGATAGAAAAATGGCAGATGTACAAGTTACCTGCATAAACAAGACGCCGCGCAATAACCCGTTCGACGGCATCACCCATCTCGGCGGCTCGACTTGGCGTTGGACACGCGAACAGGTCATCCGCTCCATTGAAGCCAAAACCAACACTTTCTACACGAAAGTGGGCGCCACCCGAGCCGAGATCGGAGTTGTCGACGGTCCAAACGGCAAATACGTTCGCACATATGCGAACGGTCAATGGAACGATAACCTTCTCTCATTGCCTGAGTGTCAATAAAGCGTTCCCTTGACGCCACCCCCTCCCCCACGTCTTACTCCCCCACACAAACGAATAAAAAACAGGCAGGGGAACCAAAATGTTGAACACGCTTTCTCGAACATGGGTCCTGGTGGCGCTCTTTGTCGCGATGATGGGGATTGGCTATTCCTTCTCCTTCGTTGAGACCGCGGCCGGCGGGCCGTTGCTGGATCTGATGGGCTCCGGGGCCGATGCGCAAGCGCGGCTGGCCGAGATGAGTGCGGAACAGAAACAGGCGCATTTCTGGGGCACGGTGCTGAACGATACGGCTTATCCGCTGGCCTATGGCGGGCTGTTTGCCGGTCTGGTCTGGCGCTTTGCGGGCGATTTGCGGCGCTGGCTGGTCCTCCCGGCGCTGGCCGTGATTGTCGTCGATCTGGTGGAGAATACGACCCAGGCCATGGCGCTGATGGGGAATGAGTCGCTGATCGGGCTGAAAGACGTGCTGACGCCGGCCAAGTTTGGCCTGTTCTTTCTTGCCGCCTTCTGTGTCCTGGTCAGTATCGGCCTGGCCATTGCCCGGCGGGTGCGAAACGGGTCGGCGGCGGCTTGAGCGGTTTGTGAGGGCGCGCGGCGGCGCCTGAATTCGCTTTATCCGGTCTTGGCGGCGGCGCCATCGCCGAGCAGGAAATGTCCGAGCAAGGCGGCGACCGGTCTGTCGCGCTCGCTCTGCCAGGCTTCGGCGCGGACGCTGGCCATGCGGCGGCCAAGCTTGATCACGGTGGCGCGGGCATACAGGTCCTTGGCATGGCCCTGCCGCAAATAGTCGACCGTGATATTGATCGTCCGCGGCGGCCGCTCGACATCGGCGACCAGGAAGAGCTGCGCCATGGCGGTCATTTCCAGGAAGGTGCCAATCGCGCCGCCATGCAGGGCCTTGATGGTGAAATTGCCGATCAGCTTGTCCTGGAAGGGCAGGACGCCGACCATGTCATCGCCCTTGATGTCGCAATGCATGCCCAGGGTCTGGACGATCGGCACCTGTTGCAGGAAGCCTTCCAGCTGTTCGCCGCGGGTCAGGGTCTCGCTCATGATGGATGTCCCGTCTCGATGGATTGGTTCAGGGCGCGGGCTGTGGCCGCCCGCGGATCGGCTGGAAACAGCCATAACCCGCTCTGCCATTTTTGGAAGACGTGGTTTTGACCCGGACCGGCACATACATACAAAATGTCCACGCCAATTAAACTTTATTAGAGTGACAAAATCGGTCTTTTCAAGTCTAATTCAAATACTCGGCCGAGTGCAATTCAAGCATAGGAGACTGATATGATTATCAAATCAATCATTTTTGCTTCGGCAGTCTTGATGAGCGCGCCGAGCCAGGCCGTCGTCACGCAAACCGAGGCACCCAAACTGTCCTCAGCCGAGATTGAAGACCTCCTGAACGTGAACCGTCAGGAATGCACCTTGATCCGGGATCTGGGCGGCTGGGTCTGCGAATATGAATGTCCCGGCGTGCCGGGCACTATTTTCGCGCTCTGCGGCACGCTCTGAGCGGCCGATCTTTCTCATAGACCTCACTTCTTCAAAGGCCGCACATGCGGCCTTCTTTTTTTGGGGTAACCGGGGGATGGCGGGCCTAGAGCTGATCGCCCTTCTTGTAGCTGCTGCGCGGCTGATTGATCGCGAAGGCGCCCTGGGCGGTGGCGATGACCTTGTCGCGGCTCTCATGATAGGCCCAGGCGCGGCAGAAGGCGACGGATTTGGTGACATGATAGCATTCGGCTTCGGCCAGGATATCGCGGCCACTCTCGGCCGGGCGCATATAATCGATGCGCAGGTCGAGCGTCGCAACGAAGCGGAACTCTTTCAGCGATGTGCCACAGGACATGCCGCACAGATTGTCGAGCAAGGTGGTGATCACGCCGCCATGAATGACGCGGTTTTCCAGATCGCCAATCAGATGCTCACGGAAGGGCTGCACGCCCCAGACATGGCCTTTCTCGATCCGGGTGACCTCGAAGCCCATCTCATTGGCCCAGGGGGCGACGGACATCATATTGGCCATATTCTCCCGCATGAACTGAATGCGGGCATCGAGATCGTGCAAGGGATTGCTCATGACGGCCTCGTAAATTGACGCGGGGTCGGAAATTGACGTGTCATGGGGCCGCTATACCATCTCTGTGACCCAAGGAAACAGAGAAAGCCACGGGAGGATCAGGCATGGCATTCGATGCAAGCAGTGTCGGCAAGGCGTGCATAATCGGCGCCGGCTGCAGCGGCTTCACCATGGCCAAGCGGCTGAAAGACTATGGCATCGACTATGACTGTTTCGAGAGTTCGGACGATATCGGCGGCAATTGGTATTACAAGAATCCCAATGGCATGTCGTCCTGCTATCAGAGCCTGCATATCGACACGTCGAAATGGCGCCTCGCCTTTGAGGACTATCCGGTGCCGGAAGACTGGCCGGATTTCCCGCATCACGCGCAATTGCTGCAATACTTCCATGATTATGTGGATCATTTCGGCCTGCGCGAGACGATCACCTTCAATACGAGCGTCGACAAGGCGACCCGGCGCGAGGATGGCGACTGGGACGTGACCCTGTCGACCGGCGAGACCCGGACCTATCAATGGCTGTTTGTCGGCAATGGCCACCATTGGGACCCGCGCACGCCGGATGACTATCCCGGCCAGGACAGTTTTGCCGGCTATCAGATTCACAGCCACCATTATGAAGACCCGTTCGAGCCATATGATTTTCGCGGCAAGCGGATCCTGGTCGTCGGGGCGGGCAATTCGGCGATGGATATTTCCTCGGAACTGTCGCAGCGCCCGATTGCCGAGCGCCTGATCATCTCGATGCGACGCGGTGTCTGGGTGATGCCGAAATATCTTGGTGGACAACCGGCGGACAAGGCGGTCCTGCCCGGCTGGATGCCAGCCAAGATTGGGCGCGCCCTGGCCCGGGCCAAGATCAAGAAAGAGATTGGCAATCCCGAAGACTATGGCCTGCCAAAGCCGGACCATGAGCCGCTGGATGCGCACCCCTCGGTCTCTGGCGAGTTCCTGACCCGCGTCGGCTGCGGCGACATTGCCCCCAGAGGCGCGATTGAACGGTTCGAACCCAATGCCGTCATCTTCACAGATGGCGCACGCGAGGAGATTGATGCGATCGTCTGGGCGACCGGGTATAATGTCACCTTCCCCTTCTTTGACGATCCGGAGCTGACCCCGAAAGAGAACCGCTTCCCGCTGTTCAAACGAATGGTGAAGCCCGGTTATGAGAACCTGTTCTTCCTGGCGCTGGCGCAACCGCTGCCGACGCTGGTCAATTTTGCGGAACAGCAATCAAAGCTGCTCGCCGCGCTGGTTGCGGGCGAATATGCGCTGCCTACAGGTGCTGAAATGGATCGCATCACTGCCGCCGATGAGAAGACCCATATGGGCCACTTCTATCAGGCCGCGCGGCACACGATGCAGCTCGATTTCAACACTTATGTAAGAGACCTGATGCAAGAATTGGAAAAGGGCCGAAAGCGCGCGCGCGTCTCTGCGTGAGCCTATGGAGACATTGGAATGAGAACATGGATTGCGGGGCTGGCAATTGCAGGCCTTTGCGCGTGTTCGTCACGCCCGCCGCCAACTGTGTCCTATCCGCAAGGCTCCGTTTCGGCTCAGCCACAAGGCTCGCGCGCGGCGCAAGGGCCGTTTCAGCCGGACTATTATCTTTATGCCTGCACCCCGTCCTTCGCCAATCGGCCTGAGACGGATCGCAATGGCCGGGTCCTAACTTATGACGCACTGGTCGTCGTCAATGGCATCCTGCTGGCGACGGCGCCGGTCAATGGCGCCTGTATGACGTCCGGCTTCGGACCGCGTTATGGCCGGCCGCACAAGGGCATTGATCTGCAATCCAAACCCGCCAGTACGGTCTATTCCGCGGCGCCGGGACGGGTGCTGGAGGTCAGTCAGCAAACCGGGTTTGGCAATCAGGTCCTGATCGATCATGGCAATGGCGTTTTTACGCGCTATGCCCACCTGGCGAATTTCACCCGCGGCCTGGCGCCGGGCCAGGAGATTGGCTTTGGCCAGCCGCTCGGCCTGATGGGCAAGACCGGAAATGCCACCGCCATTCATATCCATTACGAGATTCTGACCGGGACTTACAACACCCCGCGCAAGTCCTGGGGCCTGACCGCCAATAACCCGCTAGACTTTCCCCGTTGGAGTGGTTTGGATGGGGTGAGTTGATCCCGGGGGACTGATCACTTGCTCGCTTTTCTTGATCCCAACACGCTGGCGCGGACCTATCGCGACCCGATTGCCTGGGTCATCCTGGCAGTCGACTTGTTTCCGGTCTGGGCGGTGCTGACCATGGGCTGGGGCGCGGCGCCGCTGGTCCTTCTCTACTGGCTCGAAAACCTTATTCTCGGCGCCGTGGCGCTGGCGAAAATGATCGCGACCAGCGTCAAGCAACACCCGATTGGATTGATCGGGATGCTGTTCCTAGGGCCGTTCTTTGTCGTCCATTATGGCATGTTCTGTTTCGTGCATGGCATCTTTGTCCACGAATTCGCGACCATGAATACCGAGGCCAATCTCGGCTTTCCGACGCCCTCCGGTCTGATCGAGGCCGCGCTGCAATCCGCCCCGAACATGACCACATTCGTCCTTGTCATCATCGCCTTGCAGATCTTCCTGTTCGCGCAGGATTATATTCTGGGCGGTGAGTATCGCCGCAGCACGATCGACAAGGAAATGATGGCGCCCTATGGCCGGATCATCGTGCTTCATATCGGAATCTTCGCGGGCGCCTTTGCGATGGCAGCCATTGGGGAGCCGATGTGGGGGATACTCGGCCTGATCCTGCTGCGCGCCCTGTGGGGCGTCTTTCTCAGCGTCCGGCGGCGCCTGCGCCTTGACGATGCACTGCAACTTAAAAGTTGACGATCCGTCACGATTTAAGGCAGTTTAAACAAGAGTGTGGGATAAGAGAGTCGATGACAATCACAATTGAACCTGAAATCCGAATGGGCAAGCGAGCGCGCGCCAAAGAAGCCAATCGCCGCGCCATTCTGGATGCTGCGCGCATTGTGTTCGCGCGGATTGGCTATGAAGCCACCAATATTCGCGACATCATTCGCGAAACCGACCTGGCCAGCGGCACCTTCTATAATTACTTTAAGTCCAAGGAAGAAGTGTTCGAAGCGATCGCGACTGACAGCGTCCTGCGCTTCCGTCCCTTGCTCCAGAAAGTCCGGGAAGAAGCGACCGATCTCGAATCCTATCTCTATGCCGCCTATGGCGCTTATTTCAATTTCCTGTCGGAAGAGAATGGCGAAGCGATCGAGGAAGGCATGCCGCATATGAGTCTGATCGGCGTGCGTGTCGACACGCCGGAAATGCAGACTGTCTCGGACGAGATTTGCGCTGACCTCGAAATTGTCATGGACAAGATCGGCCTCGGCCATCTGGACTGCGACTATATCACGGCGGCGGCGATCGGCATGGCGCGCGAAATGGGCGATCACATGCTGAAACGCCGTCCGGTTGACCCGAAGGCAGCAACCGATCTGGCCGCAAAAGTCATGCTGGCCGGGATCGAAGCGCTTGCCAAATCTGACGGCTAGGTCAGATTAAGCCCAGACCATAAAACGATCTGGGAGGGCCGCAGTCATGAGTCTGCAGGCAACAATTGCGAAACTGCTGCTGAAATTGCCAGCCAGCTGGAAAATCAAGATGACGGGCGGCCAGCCCGTTGAACTGGGCGGACGCACGCTCGACCCGAACCTGCAATTCATTGCCCATGGCGCCGCGAAACAGCCGCCAATGTCGTCTCTGGAACCGGAGGTCGCGCAAGCCGCCGCGATTGAAGGCCTCGCCATGTTTGCCGCCGCGCCCGAACCGGGCGTCACCTTTCAGGATCAGACCATTCCGGGTCAGGGCGGGCATGACATCCCGGTCCGCATCTATCGCCCGGCGGATCAGGACCCGACCGCGCCTGTGCTGGCCTATTGGCATATGGGCGGCGGCGTGATCCTGAATGTCGACGCCTGTCACGCGTTCTGCTCGATGATCGCCAGGACAGCGAAATGCCCGGTGGTCTCCGTCGATTACCGCCTCGCGCCCCAGCACAAGTTTCCGGCCGGTCTGGAAGATTGCATCTCGGCCTATGAGTGGACGCTGAAAAATGCCGAAAGCCTGGGCGCACCGGCCGGGCGCGCCGCGATAGGCGGCGACAGTATGGGCGGTAATTTCAGCGCCATTATCGCCCAGGAATCAACCCGCCGCGGTATGCCGAAGCCGGACCTGCAATTGCTGATCTATCCCGCCACGGATCTGGTCACGGAATTTCCCTCCGCGACCACTTATGGCGAGACCTACCCGCTTTCGACGGACACAATGCAATGGTTCATGCAGCAATACCTGCCTGAAGCGTTTGATCGGGCGAATGTGCTGCTCTCGCCAGCCCAGGAAACGCGCCTGGAAGGTTTGCCGCCGGCGATTATTGCAACCGCAGGCTTTGACCCGCTGGTCGATGATGGCGCGGCCTATGCGAAGAAGCTTGAAGCTGCGGGCGTCCAGGTACAGTTCAAATGCTATGACAGTCTGGCGCACGGGTTTACCGCCTTCACCGCCGTCGTCCCGGCCGCGCGCGAGGCCTGTCTGGACGTCGCGGGCATGGTCCGCGACGCCTATGCGAAGCTCTGATGCGCGCGCTGGTCTGTCATCAATTAAGCGACGACTTCTCGGGCGTTGAGATCCGGGATGTGTCAAAGCCGGAACCCGGCCCCGGTGAAGTGCTGATCGAGGTGCGCGCCACCGGCATCAATTTCCCGGACCTGCTGCTCTGCCAGGGCAAGTATCAATTGAAGCTGGAGCCCCCCTTTACGCCTGGCATGGACATGTCCGGTGTCGTTGTGGCGCTCGGCGACGGGGTCACCGGATTTGCCATAGGCGATGCGGTTTGCGGCGGCGCGCGGTTTGGCGGCTTTGCAGAATATGCGGTGGTCAGCGCGGACGGGCTTCAGCACAAGCCGGACAATCTGTCTTTTGATCAGGCAGCCTCCTATTCCGCGGCCTATCTGACCGCTTATGTCGCTTTGGTCCGCCGTGGGCGCCTTCAAGCGGGTGAAACACTCTTGGTGCATGGCGCTAGTGGCGGGGTCGGCATGGCGGCCGTCGATGTCGGCAAACTGCTGGGCGCGACCGTCATTGCGACGGGCGGCAGCGACGAAAAGCTGGAAGCGGTCAAAGCCTATGGCGCCGATCATGTGTTCAATACACGCGACGGATTTCGAACCCAGGTGAAGGACCTGACACAGGGCCGCGGCGCCGATGTGATCTACGACCCGGTGGGCGGGGATGTGTTTGACGAAAGCGTTCGCTGCATTGCCTTTGAGGGCCGTTTATTGGTGATTGGCTTCACCTCAGGCCGGATTGCCTCGGTCTCGACCAATATGCCCCTGATCAAGGGCTTTTCCGTGGTCGGCGTGCGCGCAGGGGAGTATGGACGGCAATTTCCCGACCGCGGCCGGGAGAATGTTGCAACCATCTGGGCCTGGGCAAAAAGCGGGAAAACGCGGCCTTACGTGTATGCGAGTCTGCCCTTGAGCGATGTGTTGGACGGGTTTGAAAAAATAAAAAATCGTAAGGTGGTTGGTAAACTGATTATTAACCCCTGATCGAGGTTTCCGCTCAATCGCCTGAATCCTCAGTGTTTACAGGCGTTTCAAGATTAAAAAAAGGACAAGCTTGAAGCCTTTTTTTCAGCCTTAACAAGTCGTTGATAAATCCGGCGAGTTTGCCAGACCTGTCTTACAAATACTTAGCTATTTCGACGGCAAAAACCCCGCCATACGAGCAGTAGTGTGAGTATGAGGGACCTCGTTATGTCGATTTTGCGAACTCGAAGCGCAGCCGCGATTCTGGCTGCAAGTTTAATGATTGCCGCGTGTGGCGGTGGCGGCGGTGATTCATCCGTGCCGCCTGGAACCCCCACAGCAGGTGGTGGCAGCGGTAGCGGCGGCGGCGGGTCGTCCAGAGCACCCGCTTCAGAGATTGACAGCCAATTGGAAGCTGCACGTTTTCTGGCGCGCGCAACGTTTGGCGGCTCCAAGGCAGAGATTGCCAGCTTGAATGGTCGCGACGCAGCAGACTGGCTGGCCAGCGAATTTTCCAAGTCGACCAGCTTGACCCTGCCAACCCTGACCGCACAGCCACGCGATAATGAAGGACGCTTGCAGTCCAATATTGTTGATACACTCTATTGGGATCACATGATCGGTTCGAATGATCAGGTGCGCCAACGCATGGCCTTCGCGCTGTCTCAGATCGTCGTCTATTCGGACGCTGCCGACAATGACCAGCTGATGCGGGCCTATTATCAGGACATAATGATCCGCAACGCGTTCGGGAACTTCCGCGATCTGCTTGAAGAGGTGACCTACTCCCCGGCCATGGGCGAGTGGTTGACTTATCGTGGCAACCGTAAGGGCGACGAACGTTCAGGCCGCATGCCGGACGAGAACTATGCCCGCGAAATCCTGCAACTCTTCTCGATTGGTCTGATCGAGCTGAACATGGATGGGTCGCCAAAACTGGATGCCCAGGGGCAGCAGGTCGAAACCTATTCGAATGATGACATTGAGGGCCTGGCCCGCGTCTTTACCGGCCTGTCCTGGGCGGGAGACGAGTTCAATGATCGTCCGCAAGATGGCGATATTCGTCAGATGGTGATGTTCCCGGAACAGCATTCCGAACTCGACAAGGTCTTCCTTGGCACGACCATTCCAGCCGGAACCGGCGGCGATGAGAGCATTCGCATCGCGCTGGACACGATTTTCGAACATCCGAATGTCGCGCCGTTCATTTCGCGCCTCTTGATCCAGCGGTTCACGCAGTCGGACCCATCACCGGCC
>JBCCCT010000015.1:0-32934 GCA_039033355.1 Pseudomonadota bacterium
CAGGTGGACCCGAGCGCCCTCGAAGAGCTCGAAGAAGGCAGCGAGATGGCGCGCGAAATGCTGCCCGAGATTGACAAGCAGGCTTTCCTGGAAGGGCATATGACGCCCGTCGTGTTCGGCACGGCCTTGCGCCATTTCGGCGTTGGCGAATTGCTCAATGTGCTGGAAGAGTTTGCGCCGGCACCGCGCCCACAGGCCTGTGAGAAGAAAGATCAGCCACATGTCCTGGCGCGCGGCGACAAGGGCGTTGCAGGTTTTGTGTTCAAGATTCAAGCGAACATGGACCCGAACCATCGCGACCGCGTGGCCTTCTTCCGGATCTGTTCCGGCGAGTTCAAGCGCGGCATGCGGCTCAAGATCAATGATGGCAAACAGATCAATGTCCACAATCCGATGATGTTCCTGGCTCAGGATCGTGAGATCGCTGAAACCGCTTATGCTGGCGATGTGATCGGCATTCCCAATCATGGCCAGTTACGGGTCGGCGACAGCCTGTCCGAAAGCGGCGATATCAAATTTGCCGGTATCCCGAACTTTGCGCCGGAGATCCTGCGCCGGGCCCGCACGACAGATCCGATGAAAGCCAAACACTTGCGCAAGGCGCTGGAAAGCCTGGCGGAAGAGGGCGTCACGCAATTGTTCAAGCCGAGCATCGGCTCGGACATGATTGTCGGCGCGGTCGGAGCGCTGCAGATTGAAGTAATGGCCGAGCGCATGGTCAATGAATATGGCCTGGATGTCCTGTTCGAACCGGCCCCTTACAATGTCGCGCGCTGGATCCACTGCGACGATGACGCCGTGCTCAGCGCGTTTCTGGACAAGAACAAGTCTGCCTCCGGAACAGATCTGGATGACGCGCCGGTCTATCTTGCCAAGAATGCCTGGGATGTCGGTTATGCCCAGGAAAAGAATCCGGAACTTCGTTTTACGGCCACAAAGGAGCGCTCTAACTAGCGCGACTCGAAATCTAGGGGTGAGTGAATGGTGACCGAAAGCCAGGCGGCGCAAGCCTTGCCGAATTGGATGAGCGACAACCTCCCGGACTGGGCGCTCGATGCGATCGATTATCTGTTGGAGATCTGGAATGAGGGGGCCTATGGCTTCACCTATGGCCAGATCATCACCATTGTCGGGATCCTGCTTTTCTCACTGGTGATCCGTGGTTTGTTCTCGCGCATCGTGGTGCGCGGTATTGCCCGCGCCGCCGCTGGCACAGAGACCCAGTTTGATGATGCGCTGGTCAAGGCGATTGCGACCCCGCTGAAAATCGTTCCAGTGATCATTGGCACCTATTTCGCGCTGCAATATGCGAAAGTGTCTGGGGATGCGGAAGTCATCGCCGATAAAGTGGTCCAGTCGGTCATTACACTGGCTGTGTTCTGGACCCTGTCGCGGACGGTCAACGCCTTTGAATTCATTTTTACGGGGCTGCGGGACACCTTGTCGCCAGCGATTGTCGACTGGCTGGTCAAATTGCTGCAAATCCTGCTGATCATTCTCGGCTTTGGCGCCGTGGCACAGATCTGGGGGATTGCGATCGCCCCCCTGATCGCCGGTCTTGGCGTGTTTGGCATCGCGGTGGGTCTCGGCGCGCAGGATCTGTTCAAGAATTTGATTTCCGGCATCCTGATCATGAGTGAAAAACGGTTTCATCCAGGCGAATGGATCAAGGTGGACGGGGTCGTCGAAGGCACGGTCGAGAAGATCAATTTCCGCTCCACCCTGGTGCGCCGGTTCGACAAGAGCCCGGTCTATGTCCCGAATGGCCTCTTGTCCGACAATCCGCTGACCAATTTCTCGCGCATGAGCCATCGGCGCATCAAATGGGTGATCGGCGTCGAATACCGCTCCACGGTCGATCAGTTGCAGTTTATTCGGGACGAGATTGAAGCCTGGCTGTGGAATGATGACCGGTTCGCCAAACCACCGGAAGCGGCCCTGTTTGTGCGGGTCGACCGGTTCAATGACAGTTCGATCGATTTTCTCATCTATTGTTTCACGCATTCCACCAATTGGGGGAATGGCTGAAAATCAAGGAAGAGCTGGCGGTCGCCTGTTACGATATTGTCGAACGGGCCGGAACCGGTTTCGCCTTTCCGAGCCGCACACTGTATATGCAGCAACAAGATGCGCCGGAAATCCTGCCGCCACCCATGCCGAGCATCGGGGTTGCCAAAGCCAAGGCGGAGCGTGCGGAGCTGGAGAAATCCGACACCCAGATCGATGATGATGACGGCTAGGGCGTTCAAGCCGGGTTCAGTTAACGCTTCCCCTAATGGCGCTGTCAGCCTAGAAAGTTGTCAGTTTGGAGGTGTGAGATGCTGAGACTATTGTCGTTTCTGCTAATCCTGCTCGGGGCCGCGGCCCTGGCCTTTGGCGGCTATCAATATGTGAATGCCGGGTCGCAATCGAGCTCTGTCAGCACGCCCGCCCCGCCTGGAAGCAACGGATTTGACGCTGGCGGGATGCAGCCGCCGTCAAAGCCGGCCCCGTCACGCAGCCTGACCAGCAAGCCGAACCTGGACAGTGATGACATGTTCGGCGCCGCCATGACGACAGAGGACTTTCTGGGCAGCCTGCGCACGGTCCCGATTGCGCATGAGACGCCGAAAGGCGCGACCTTTGGCAGACCGTTCACCGTCACAGTCGCTCTGGATGCCACAGGCGATGATACGGCGACGGATTCCCTGCCGGGCACGGGCAATATCGCGGAGGGCGAGGCGCGCGTCTCCGATACGGTGCAGGCGCTGGTGTCTGGCGAGGCCTTCAAGGTCGAAGCGATCACACCGGCTGTGCAGCGTGTGTCGCCCCTGACGGAGAATGTCTGGCGCTGGAAAGTCACGCCCACAGCCGTCGGTAATCAGGAATTGGTCATCGAACTCTTTGCTCTGATGGGCGATGAAGCTCTGCCGCTGCGCACCTTTCGGGATTCAGTCGAAGTGGAGGTGTCGCGGATCGGGCAAGCCATCGCCCTGGCACAATCGATCAGTCCGATCACAGTGGTTGCAGGGGGTATCGGGTCGCTGCTTGCCGGCCTGTTTGGCTTTATCGGCTTTTTCCGGCGCCGATAGAGGCAAAACCAGTTGTGACCACAGCTGTGACACCCTTGAACTAGGCAAAATAGAATAAGTCTGAGACAGTATTACAAACGTTATTCTCATTACGCGAAGGAACACTTCATGCGCTTGAACAGATTATTCTCCGGGACCGCCATCGCATTTGCGCTGGTCCTTTCAGCTTGCGGCGGCGGTGGTTCAGGCGGCGATGATACTTTGACGCTGCGCCGCGGTATTTCAGCCAAGGTCGACACGCTGGATCCGCATCGATCCTCTGCGGCGTGGGAGAATATTATCATTGGCGATATGTTTCATGGCCTGATGCAGCATGCGCCGGACGGAGAAGTCATTCCCGCCATGGCGGCGAGCTGGGAGACAAGCGAAGATGGTCTCATCTGGACCTTCACATTGCGGGAAACAACCTGGTCCGATGGCGTGCCAGTCACGGCCGGAGACTTTGTCTATGCACTGCGTCGTATCCAGGACCCGGCGATAGCGTCGCAATATTCGTCCTTGCTCTACATTATCAAGAATGCACAGGCGCTGAATGAGGCGCGCGTTGCACCGGAAGAGCTTGGCGTGAGGGAGATTGATGACCTGACGCTGGAAATCACGCTGGAAGAGCCTGCGCCTTACTTCCTTGGCTTGCTCACCCATTACACGACGTTCCCGGTGCCACAGCATATTGTCGAGCAATTCGGTGAGTCCTGGGTTCAGCCGGACAATATCGAGGTGAATGGTCCCTACAAACTGGTATATTGGGTCACCGGTGACCAGATCGTGGCCGAGAAAAACCCGCTCTTTTACGAGGCCGATACGCTTTGCTTTGAGCGGGTCAGCTATTTTGAGCTCGAAGACCTTGCAGCGGTTGAGCGGCGGATCGAGGCCGGAGACCTGGACATCAATAATGACTTTGACGGCGGGCGCAAAGCCGAGCTGGACCGCCGCTTCCCGGGTTGGGCGCGGACGACGCCGGGTCTGTTGACGACCTATTGGAGCTTCAATTCCAGCGAGGCCCCGTTTGATGACGTGCGGGTCCGCAAGGCGCTCGCCATGGCGATTGATCGGGAGTTTCTGGTCGAAAGCGTCCTGACGCCGGGTTTCGTCCCCGCTTACAATTTCGTCCCACCGGGGATCGCCAATTATGAAACCGATCGGCCGGAAGTCGATTGGGCCAATACAGGCCGCAGAGAGCGCTTGATGGAAGCCCGCCGTCTGTTGGAAGAGGCCGGGTACGGGCCAGACAATCCGCTGCGATTTGAGTACAAACACCGCTCCACTGGCGACAATCCCAAAGCGGCGCCCGTCGCCCAGGCCAACTGGAACGAGATCGCGCCCTGGGTCGATGCCCAGATCCTGCGCCAGGATACAAAAGTGCTGTATGCTGATTTACGCCAAAGCAATTTCGAGGTCGCAGACGGCGGCTGGCTAGCCGACTATAATGACCCGCTCAATTATCTCTATTTGCTGGATACGGATGCCGGGCAGCAGAATTATGGCAATTATTCCAATGCCGAATATGATGGCTTGCTCGAGCTCGCGAGCCAGGAACGGGATCTGGTCAAACGCGCCGAGATCTTTGCCCAGGCTGAGCAGATCATGCTCGAGGACTATCCCATCACGCCGATGTGGTTCCAGGTGACCAAAAATCTGGTGGACCCGGCTCTGGACGGATGGGCCGAAAATGCCGAAGACAATCACCGTTCGCGCTGGTTGTGCCCGGCCGAAGCGCCTGAGGAGGCCACGACAAGCGAGTAAACGCCGGTTCGGGGGAGGAACATGTCGATTGAACTCGAAACCGCGGGGGCGGCCTCCATCGGAGGTATGACCACGCGCCAGAAAGCAGATCTGAGCGAGCAGCCCTGCCGCAATTGCGGTGAGATGGTCACGCAACGCTACTGCCCGCATTGCGGACAATTGGCAGCGAGCTTTCACCGTCCGATCCTGTCACTGATTGGCGAAACCATCGGTGACACATTTACGCTGGATGGACGGCTGGCCCGGACTCTGCCTGTACTGATGCTCCGGCCCGGGCGACTGACCCGCAATTATACTGAGGGCAAACGCGCGCGTTATGTGCCGCCCTTCCGGCTATTCCTGCTGGCCAGTCTGCTTTTCTATCTGGTCCTGTTCGCGCTGGTGCCGCCCGGGCAATATATCAATGTCGATGACGAAACCCGGGCTGAAATCACCGCCAGCTTAAATGAGGGGCAAACCAGCGAGGCGGCCGAAACTGTGCAGGAAACCGCCCGCGAACGGCTCGACCGGGCCAATATTCATGTCGATGCACCTGCGAGTGTTCAGGCGGATATTGAGAACCAGATCGTCGCGGTGCTCGAAAACCAGGATCAGTTTGCGGCTCAGCTCGAAAACTGGTTGCCGCGTCTGAGCATCCTGATTGTGCCTCTGACCATTTTTGCCCTGACCATGTTACATGTCTGGCGTCGCAGTCTGTATATCTATGATCATGCCATTCACGCGCTGCATCTGCACTCCTGGATCTATCTGACCGGGGCTTTCCTGATGCTGGCCGGGCCGTATCTGCCGGGCTTCATTCTATGGATGTTTCTGATCGCCTTCTTTGTCTATGTATGGCGCAGCCTGGCTGTGGTGGGGACGACGGGTTTCTTCATGTCGGGCTTTCGGTTCTTCTTGCTGCTGCTGTTCTGGCAGATCGTCATCACCGCGATCATCATCACCACGGTGATCGTGAGTGGGATGTCCGTCAAGGCGTGACCCGGCACAGATCGATCTGATGCGAAACCGGCCCATCCCAACCCTGTCAGACGCACAGAAAGCCATGGTCGGGGCCCTGGTCCTGTATGAGGATGCGTATCTCATTGCATTCAACAAGCCATCCGGCCTCGCCGTGCAGACGCGCGGCAATCGCGGCACGTCGCTCGATTTCCTGCTATGGGCCTTTGCGCGTTCCAACGGCAAGCGCCCGCATCTGGTCCATCGCATTGATGCCGGCACGTCCGGTCTGGTCCTGGCTGCCAAGACAAAGCCAGCCACGGCGTTTCTGTCGACCGAGTTCGCGGAGCGGCGGGTGAAAAAGACTTATCTCGCCCTGGTGCACGGGGACCTGCCGGAGGTGGATCAAGGGGTGTGTGATACACCGCTATTGAAGGCCGGGCGCCGCGCTGAAATCGTTGGGGCCGGGCAGGGCGGCGATCAGACGCTGACGCACTGGAAGATCCTGTCGCGACAGACAGGCCATGCCCTGGTTCAGGCGGAGCCCCACACGGGGCGGATGCACCAGATCCGGGCGCATCTGGCGCATCTGGGCTGTCCTATTCTGGGAGATCCGATCTATGGCCGGGGGACCGAAACGGCAGCGCGCTTGATGCTGCACGCCGCCGGTCTGGAGATCACTTTGCCCGATCAAGAAAAACGGGCGCTCGCGGCGCCCGTTCCAGAAGATTTTGATCTGGCGCGCGCGGCGCTCGATCTCTAGCCGCCTTCGCCCAGCGTGACCGCCATGGGCGCGCCAGGGCCAAGATCGAAGCCGAGGAAAGTCCAGGCGACGACCAGAAGAATGCCGCTGATCAGCATCCAGACCGAGTAAGGCAACATGATCGCCGTCAGGCTGCCGAGCCCGAAATTCCCGACCCAGCGTCTGGCAAAGACCAGGATGAGCGGGAAATAGACCATCAGCGGCGTGATGATATTGGTTGCACTGTCACCGACGCGATAGACCGCGGTGGCGCCATCTGGTGATACGCCCAGCAACATCAGCATCGGCACCATGACCGGCGCGAGCAAGGCCCATTTGGCCGATGCTGAGCCCACGAACAAGTTGATGATGGCCGAGAATAGCACGATCAGACCAAGCAGGATGGGCAGCGGCAGGCCGGAGCTTTCAATCGCCGACGCACCATGCACGGCGCTGATCAGGCCGAGATTTGACCAGCCAAACATTGCCACGAAGTGGGCTGCCGCGAAGGAGAGGACGAGATAATAGCCCATATCCTTCATCGCTTCCGACATCATATCGACCAGATCGCGATGGTTCTTGATGGTTCCAGCGGCGGCGCCATAAGCCCAGCCTGCGGCCAGGAACAGGACCAGAAATCCGCCAACCAGCGAGTTAAATAACGGACCAGCTCTCTCATACCACTCGAGGCCTTCGGTGCCCTCTCCATCGAGCCAGAGAGGTGTCCCTGGACCCATCGTCATGAACACCCAAAGCGCGATCACGCCAAGGACGGCAAGACCAGCATTGCGCAGGCCTTTAACTTGTTCGGGTGTCAGAGGTTTGTCCTCGTCGGTGTAGCTGTCAGCATCTGCGCCTTCTGACGGGCTCCATTTGCCGAGACGCGGTTCAATCACGCGGTCGGTCACAAACCAGATGATCGGCAGGTAGATGAGCAGCAAAGCGACGATGAACCACCAGTTACCCGCGATGTTTGCGTCATAGCTGGCATTCAGGATTTCGCCCGCTTCTTCGGTGATGCCGTAAAGCAGCGCGTCAAGTTGGCCCGGGAAGAGGTTGGCAGAGAAGCCGCCAGAGACGCCCGCGAAGGCGGCAGCGATACCTGCCAGAGGATGACGGCCGGCTGATGCAAAGAGCACGCCTGCGAGCGGAATCAGAACCACATAGGCCGCATCTGCCGCGTGGTTGCCGACCATCGCGACGAGTGCAACGACGGGCGTGAGGAGAAAGACCGGCGCTCCGCGTACGGCAGACCGCATGGCGCTGGCGAACAGACCGGAACGTTCAGCCACACCGGCACCCAGCATCACGACAAGTACATAGCCGAGTGGGTGGAAATGCGTAAACGTCTTGGGCATTTCGACCCAGAGCCGCTCTATGTTCTCGGCTGCCAGCAGGCTGACCGCGCTGATAATGCCGTCACTGCCAATGCCAAAGCGGGCCTTCTGGTTGTCTGGCATGCCGCCCAGGACTTGATCATCGAGCTGTGCATTGACGCCGAGCATGGCGCAGATGACAGAAACGATCACCAGCGCAATGATGAAATAAGCAAACAGGAAAACCGGATCTGGCAATTTATTGCCGGTTCGCTCGACCCAGCCGAGAATTCCTTTTGTCTGTTCTTGTTCTACGGCTTCCGCCATGCCCGCATCTCCCAGTCTTTCGAAGGTTTAATTCGATCTAGACTGGACCCGCAGACCTGGCAATCTTGAGAATGTAACCCGGCAAGCCGGTACGTTTGATTCGATCCGTGCGCGCTCTAAGTCGAGGGTTGGCTTGTGGCGAAACACTATATGGAACGCAAGGATTTGTCTGAAACCACTGCGAATCTTCTGTCTTGCGGCAAAAATTACCAACTTGCAGCTGAGATCGCCCCTTCGGCTTGAGCGCAAGCATTACAACCCCTAATTTTGCTGTGTCGTGCGTATTTGCGACAAGGGGGACGTTGAGTGACAAATACAATAGACGAACATCTCGGCAATCGGATTGCCATCGCTCGCCGTGATGCGGACATGGAAGCGGAAGCCGCAGCAATACGGCTGGAAATGTCAACGACAGCGTATCAGGCGCTGGAGCGCGGTGAGCGCCGGGTCAGTGCATTAATGCTTGCCCGGGTCTCGCGACTCTATGGCCGGCCCATTGGTTGGTTCTATGAGGGGTTACCGGGACAGAGCGGGTTCAAGCGACCGGCACAGGGATCGTCAGTTTGAAGTTGAACTGGCCGGTGCGTGCATCGCCATTTCAGCCGCCACGCGTCGCAACGCGGATTCGGCGGCTCCGAGGCTGACTTCCAAATCGGTAAGGGTTTCCGGAGAAACGGGGCCCAGATCGCTTTTCACCCACGCAATGGCACGCAACATGTCTGCGACATATTCGATGTCTTCGATGGAAAGCTGAGTGTCCCCCATGTCTCCCTATCCGCGCTATTTGCGTCTTTCGTTCCCTATTGGTCAGATAGTTTGAATGCGTTTGCAAGCAAGTAGGCTCTATTTTTTTGGATTTTTGGCGCTTTTCGTTTCGATTCTCAGTAAATCACCCCCCGAATGAGTGACAGCTCTAACGAATTTTAAGTATGTGGCGCTCAGCCAGACTTCAGACTGTTCGATTGATTTGCGAATGCGAATCTCGGTTGATCTGATTGGAATGCACGCAGCAAAGTCTCTGGCGAAACGTAAGCACAGAATATGTCGCCTTGAGGCGCATAAAAGAGCGGTAAGCCCAGCCGATCCGTTTCGCGCTTCATTTCCTGTCGCCAGAGATCGGTGGTTTGCTCGCCAATCATCACGGCGGCGTCTATCCCATCGAAAAATCGATCCTTCAGCATCGGGTCATGACTGAGACAGATTTGCGTTTCATAGTGTAATTGTCTGGCACTGGTCTCGAGCGCGAGTCGACCGGCCTCCATATAGTCCATACGATTATTGTCGACATATTCGAGGTCGCCGAGATTTTTCTCGTATATGTGCTTGTAATAGGAAATCGGGTCGCGCCGGATCAGCAATTTCATGCCGCGTATGGCGACGTTGAGTCCGCTTTTGCTGGAAATGATCTGTCGCAGCATGACGCGGAACCAGACCGGTGAAAACACCTCCCAGATGGTCTGATTGAAAATCGGATTCACGAAGACGGTCCGATCGATTTCCGGTGTGATCTGAACGAGCCGATAGGCGATGGGATTTGCGCTCCCGATGGCCAGCAGTTTCAAGTCGCTCAGATTTAGTTCCGAAATCAGTCGGCGCAGCATGGCCGCTTCCGAAATGACCGCCGCGCCATTTTTGAGCGGCGCATCTTCCAGCAATATGTCAGGCAAAGCTGAAGAGTTTCCATACCCTGCGCGACGCACAAAAATGACCTGCAGATCATTGGCCCACATCTGCTCGCAAAACGCGGCAGAGGGGGGCACCGGGAATTCAATCGAGTGCAGGACCATGAGGGGCGGCAGAAGTCCGACGCGCTCGCCATAGATCATGATCTCGAACTGCCCCGCCTGGTCTCCAATGGACACAGTCTGAAAGCGACGCGCCGTCATCGATTCACGGTTCCGGGCGATTGATCCGCGCCTCGGAGGAAAGCTCGACTTCTGTAGGGGGCATCGACTCTCATGATGTTTTAAGATCGCCGGAGTCGCCGAATGGCAAGTTAATCATGCGTTTTGAAGATCAAAACTGCGTGAATTATGCGCGAAAGAACAAAAGAGTTTTGAAGCTTCGCGCTTCGATACGCTCTGGAATTTGCACGTCAAACCCGCATCTTCTAGGCTGTGTCTCGCTAGGAGACGACAGACAGGAGCGGGAAGAAAATGTTGAAATGGATTGTTGGTGGTCTGGTCGTTCTGATCCTGATCGCAATTTTGCTGGTCGTCGCCTTTCAGGCCCCCACGCGGTGGAGTACGGCGGAGACCATTCGCACCCCGGAAGACCGGTTTGAGAGCCTGGAGGATTATCCCTTCGCGCCGAACTATGTCGAGATCGAAGGCTATCGCATTCATTATGTCGATGCCGGACCGCGCGACGGGGAAACGGTTCTGCTCATGCATGGACAACCGTCCTGGAGCTATCTTTATCGCCATATGATCCCCTTGCTGACCGCAGAAGGATATCGGGTCATCGCGCCCGATCTGGTCGGGTTTGGCAAATCGGACAAGCCGCTCCGGCAAAAGGATCACTCCTATCAGATGCATGTGGATGTGATGTCGCAATTCGCCCGCGAGATCGATCTGCAGGACGCCACGCTGTTCGCGCAGGATTGGGGCGGGTTGATCGGATTGCGCATGGTCGCAGAAGATCCTGACCGCTATGCGCGGATCATGATCTCAAACACCGGATTGCCGGCTGCCAGTGGACTGCGCGGCTGGATCGGATATCCGATGATCCGCTTCCAGGTCTGGCGCGAAGGAAAGCCAGATTCCCTTCAGGTAGACGGTTCGTTTCGTTTCACACGCTGGATCGCCTGGGCGATGCATACGGAAGATTTTGATCTGCTAGCCCTGTTCCAGGGCGCCACCACGCGGACGCTGTCTGAGGAAGAGCTTGCCGGATATGCCGCCCCGTTCCCGGACGAGCGCTATCAGGCCGCGATCCGGATTTTCCCATTTCTTGTGCCATCGCAATTGCGGCAGAACCAGAAGGTCATGGATGAGGTTTTTGCCAAATGGGACAAACCGTTCCTGACCGCCTTTGGCGACAGCGATCCGGTGACAGCAGGTGGGGACACGGTCTGGCAGCAAACCGTGCCCGGCGCAGACGGGCAGCCGCACACGACGATCGCCGACGGACATCACTTCATTCAGGAAGACAAACCGGAGGAACTGGTTGGGCTGCTCGTCGCCTTCATGCGTCAGAACTGAGCGCGACTTGCCTAGTTGAGCTTGTCCTCGTCGCGGGGCTTGGCCGGTGTGAAAGCCGGATGCAATGGCTCCGCCGGGACGCCTTCTGCTTTCAGAGACTCGCGCTCATCTGCGGTGGTTTCGCCCCAGATCGGCTTGTGCTCGGTTTCGCCATAATGCATGGCGCGCGCTTCGGTAGCGAACCCGTCACCAACATAATCGAAATTGTCAGAAACATGCTGGCGCGCTTTTGCGGCGAGTTTTCCAAACACTTTCTGCGGATCCGGCGGACCGGACTTCTTGGTGCCGGATACGGCCGGTGCCATGATCGCCTTGCCAACATTCGTGCCCTGGCAAGCCAGACACTCAACCAATCCCGCCTTGGCTTGCTTGTCATAGGCGTCCGACGAAGCAAACCAGGCTTCGAATTCGGCGTCGCAATCCGCGCAGATGAGGGCGTACTTGATCATTCAGGGGTTCAATAGCGGATCCAGCTTACCAGAGCGTTCAAGCGCCATCATCTCGTCGCAACCGCCAATATGAATGTCACCGACAAAGATTTGCGGAAACGTCCGGGCGCCGCCTGATTTCTGGATCATCTCGGCTTTCTTCTGCGCATCCATACCGGCATCGATATGTGTCATCTCCACGCCTTTCTGCTTCAGCAGGTTCAATGCGCGCGAGCAATAGGGGCAAAATGCGCGCGTATAAATCGTCACGTGAGCCATATTCAGGGCGGTCCTTTTCGTCCGGTTCGCCCCTTATATGGTAAGGTCCGCCTCTCTTACAACGCGCGCCAGCACCAGCACATTGACGCGGGCCGCCCCGGCGCGTTTCAGCGCTTTTGTGCAGGCGGCCAGTGTCGACCCTGTTGTCAGGACATCGTCAACCAGTGTGACCGTGCTGCCCTTGATCCGGCTTTGCCGCGTCTTGCGTACTTCGAACGCGCCCGCGACGTTGCGGTGCCTCTGGCGCCCGGTCAGGCCGCCCTGGCTGGGTGTGTGTCGTTTGCGGGACAAGGCATCAACCAGCGCCAGCGTCCCGGTCTGGCGTGCGACGCCCTGGGTTAGCCAGGCAGCTTGATTAAACCCCCGCGAGGCCAACCGCTGATAGTGTAGCGGAACCGGCACCAGCCAGTCTGTTTCTGGCAGAATGTCCCGCCCGGCAAGCGCCATCCAATTGCACATGGCGTTCAAACCGTCGCGGCGCCCGGCATGTTTGAGCTCGAGAATGGCCTGGCGAGAGACCTGGTCATAAGCCAGCGCGGCACGCGCCTGGTCCCATTTGGGGGCTTTCGCCGCGCAAGCGCCGCATTGGCTATCTTCGCCCAGATCAATGTCGAGCGGGACCGCACAGGTTCGGCAACCTGTCCCATTGAGGAAGGTGAGCTCGGCCATGTCCTCGGCTGCGAGGGGGCCGTCGCCGCCATGCCTGCGGCCAGTGATAATGGACCGATGTGGCCAGACAAAATTGGTCAGCGACCGTAATCCCGCCCTTGCGGAACGCGCTGTCCAATGCATATCGGAACCCATGGTATCGTCTCCACCCCCCAAGCTGTTTGATCGCGCGCGTGTTGCCCGCAATCGGGACCGCGCGTCGTCTGATTACAGACAATATGCCTTCCTTAAGGGCAGGGAGTCGAATCAATTATTGGAAAGGCTCAAGGACAGCCCACGAAAATTCGAGCATGCTCTGGACCTTTTCGCGCATGACGGACAGGCCAGCGAGGCCTTGTTGGAAAGCAAAATTGTAAGCGGTGTCACCGCGCTGGAATCCTCTGCAGGCATGATCAAGGCATTGAAAAACAAGGGCTTGAATTCGGTCCATGTTGAAAATGACGCTATGCCATTTGAGCCTGGATCCTTTGATCTGGTGTCGAGCATCCTGTCCTTGCACTGGATCAATGACCTGCCGCAGATGCTGGCCGGGATCAAATCGGTTCTGAAACCGGATGGCCTGTTTCTGGCTTGCCTGTTCGGTGGCGGCTCCCTCACCGAGCTTCGCACGGCATTGATCGAAGCGGAAAACGAAATCACCGGCGGGATCAGTCCGCGTCTATCTCCCCTGCCGGGCCTACAGGATATGGCAGGCTTGTTACAGGCCGCTGGGTTTGCCCTGCCCGTTGCAGACCGGGATCGCGTCACCGTGCGATACGCGCATCCGATGCAATTGCTTCGCGACCTTAAGGGCATGGGAGAGCAAGCGGCTTTTGCGACGCGCCCCGATCAAGTTCGCCAACCGCTTTCCCGGCGTATCTTGGCGCGAATGTCGGAAATCTATGCTGAACGATTCAGCGATCCGGACGGTCGCGTTCGGGCGACATTTGAGATTATTTGGCTGTCGGGATGGGCACCTGCGCCCGGTCAACCTGTCGCTTTGAAGCCGGGAAGTGGCAAATTCAGCCTCGCAGCGGCCGTTAAATCAGGGGCGCCCGAGCGCCACTCGGATAAGTCTTGATCGGTTTCCCTTTCGTTTTTTGCGAACTCTCTTCAATTCACCGTAAAGTTTATTGAACCTTGGCGGCTTCTTTTAGCGGCGAGGAAGTGATTGAAAGCGCATAAGGCCTTCGAGCACAGGGGACCAGACATCAGTTTTGGAGCCCTTGCTTATGATACCGACTAGAGGGGTCGGACCGTTCGCCCGTCATCAGCGCGCCAATGTGTCCGTTGTTTTCGCGGGTTGTATTTTTTTCATCATGTCGATCATCGGCTTTGCGATCGATCTCGGTATGCATCGGTCGGCGCATGCGCACGTTCAGGTCGCGCTGGATGCGTCAGGCCTGGCCGCAATGAAGTCTTACATCGCCGATCCAAACATATCGAATGACGACCTGCAGCTGAAAGCCCAAAAATACTTCGATGAGCACATTGAGCAATTGACCTATGCATCTCTCAATTCGCTCACAATGACGCGGACGGGGCACACGGCGGTTCTCGAAGTCACAGGTGAAATGCCAACTTCGATCATGCACCTGTTCGGGAAAGACAGTATGGGACTTTATTCAAAGTCCGAAGTCACATTTCGCGATTCGCAGCGGGTTGAACTCGCGCTCGTGCTGGATGCATCACACTCCATGACGGGGTCGCGGCTGACAACGTTGAAAGCCGCGGCGACCCGTATGGTCGATGAGTTGATCGATCCGAGCAGCAACCGGATCCAGATGTCGATTGTGCCGTTTTCAGGCTTCGTAAATGTCGGGACAGCTCATAGCGACGCGTCTCATTGGCTAAGTATTGAGCCCGACCGAACTGAATCTTCAACCAGCGTAACCTGTATCATCAATGATGACTGGGCTGCCGCCAATTGCCCGACCATTTCATATGAATGTGGCCGGGATGGTGCGACGCAAACCTGCACTCGGCCCAATTGCAACGGGATCAGCGTGCCCGATGACGAGCAGACCTGCACCAGTCGCACGGTCACTCAGTCATTGACCTGGCACGGATGCGTCCGATCTCGCCCGGATCCGCATTACCAAACCGATACCTTGTATGCGACGCACAAAGTCCCCGGAATCGTCACGCCAAATGCGGAGACATGCGCACCGGAGATGCAAACGCTGACGAATGATGATGTGATGCTTCGCTCGGCCATCAATAATCTGGAAGCGCGTGGAGAAACCTACATTCCAGCGGGGTTGGTCTGGGGGTGGAGAACGCTCACGAATCCATTGCCATTCACGCAAGGCGCTCCCACGGCGGCATTTGTAAATAGTGGCAATATCAAAGTCGTGATCTTGATGTCCGATGGTGAGAATTCAATTTCTGCGCTCTCGGATGGTCGTCACGAGGGACATGATCAGGACGATGCAGATGCGCTGACGGAGGCGATCTGCACCAGAATCAAACAAAGCAAGATGGAGATCTACACGATTGCGTTCGACGTGACGGACATTGCCACCAGGGAAATGCTGGAAGACTGTGCTTCTACCACGGCAAATTATTATGAAGCGAAAAACACCAGTCAGCTGACGGACGCATTTGAATCCATTCGCCATCAACTTGAAAGCGCGCTGGCCATATCCGGATGAGTCGCTCGATTGTGGGGGCGCTAATCCTTTGACCTGGTGAGACTTATTCTTGACCGAGCCAGATTTGAATCCCCGCGTGGCGCAAATTTTACAGCTGGTATGATCATCAGTCTGGCCGCGAACCAGGTACAATCTGGCCGTGTGAAGTGAGACTCAAAAGCCACCATACGAGACCTGCATACCCCCTATGCTTAATTTAGCCCTAATCCCTGCACATTTGCGTTCCTATCTTTGTGTTCAATCGCCCGCTAGTGGCGTGAATAATGCAAGGAACCTCCCATGTTGAAGACATTGATCGTCTCGATTGCCCTTGCCGCCTCAGCCCCTGTCGCTGTCGCGGCACAGAACGATGTCCAGCGCGCAGAAGCGCTCGTCAATTCCGCCGCAATTGATATTTCTCAAAGCGAACAGACTCAGGTCGCAGACGCTGTCCTGTCGCACATTGATACACGCGCCATTGCCAGCTTTACGCTCGGTCGATACGGACGCGCTTTGCCTGCAAGCGACAAAGCGCGCTTCACCCGGGCCTTTGAGAGCTTCCTCCGCCGCCAGATCGAAGCCAATGCGCATCAATTCTCCGGGGTTGAAGTGAATGTCGTTGATACGTCTGCACGCAACGCTCGCGACGCCATTGTGACCACGGAAGTGCGCAATAGTAATGATGCTCTGAAAGTCCGCTGGCGGGTCATTGAACGCGGTGGAAAATGGTCGGTTGTCGATCTCGAAGTTGCCGGCATCTGGCTGGCCATCGAGCAGCGGGCACAAGTCGCCGCGATCCTGTCGCGCCCTGGCGCCGATATTGAGGACGTGATCGCTCAGTTCGGATAGTCGGGTTCGAACGGGCGTCCAAACTATTGTTTGATGATCATCCGGTCACCACGAAACTCGTAGGAATAAAGCTCGCGCAGGAAGCTCATGCCGAGGAGCGATTGCTGCAGGTCCGACCGCAGGACCATGGCATCGACATTCTTGACGTGGACCTGATTGATCTGGATCGAGTCAATCTGGACGCTGGCGCCCATCGTAATTCCGCCCGCTGTGCGAATCTCCCAGCGATAATCGAGCTGATCGGGGCGGAGCCCCATTTTCTGGGCATCCTTATAGGTCAGCGCGACAACGCTGGCGCCGGTATCGACCATGAATTCCACGCTCGACTTCTTGTTGACCAGCGCGCGGGTCCAGTAATGGCCGTCTGGGCGCGATCGAATGGTCGCCATACGGCGGGCGGAAGATTGCGGCTGACTTTCCACGGCCAGAGACGCCACGCTGGGCGAGCTGTCCGTCTCTGCTGACGGCGTTGCTGCCATCTCTGTTTCGGCCTGATCAAGTTTCGGGTTGAGATAGAAGGAAATAACCGCCGCCACGCCGCCCGCGAGCAAGAAGGTTGAAAGGATGTGGGAGGTCTTCATGATGCGGCGCTCAATTTCCCGATACTGCGCAAGTGTTGCATCCGCTCGGGCAGGGATTCCATAACGGCCCGCCGACCGTCATCATCATATTGCATCCAGCCGCCGATTTCTTTCAGACTGCGCCCGCATCCCAGACACAGGCCCGTCTCTCCATCAACGGCACAAACTTTGATACACGGGCTTTCAATGTCTGGTCGGGCCATGTTTATCATCCTAAACAGATAGTCTCAAAATATACTTGCGACAGTTTTATCAAATTACCAGATCGAGAATTGACTTGCGCTTTGAAATAAGGGCGTTTTATGGGCTCTCAAGCAAAAAGGAATAGACGTGCCGGAAGTTGATCCAGCCACACGTCCGCTAGATGACGTTCGAAAACTTGCCTTACAGCCAGCGGAGACGGATCCGGCGGCCGCGCAGCGCGTGTTCGACGCGCTCCTCGAAATGGGCCGCGAGGGTGATTTTGGCAAGCTTGGCGAAGGCGCGGCATGGCTGGCCGAGTGGCAGAAGCGCTATCCGCCGCGCCTCGAAAGCCCAACCCTGGCTATTTTCGCCGGTTCGCACGGGATTTCCCAGAACGGTGTCACCCTGTCTTCGAATGAGAGCACACGGGAAAAAGTCGATGCGATGAAAGAGGGGCGGGCGCCGCTTTCGGCGATCGCGACCCAGGTTGAAGCGAATATCCGGGTCTTCGAACTCGCCATCGACAAACCCACCCCCAATTTTGCTGAAGAAGCCGCGATGACGGAACGCGAATGCGCCGCCACGATCGCATTCGGGTTCGAGGCTTTGGAGGGCAATCCTGATCTGGTGGCGCTGGGCGTCGTTGGTGCGGGTATTGGAACATCTGCCGCCGCTGTCGCGTGCGCGCTCTATGGCGGCGCCCCGGAATATTGGGTCCGCCCGGGGCCGCAAGTGCCGGCCGAAATGAACAAGCAACGCGTCGCAATAGTCAGCGAAGCCTTACGCGTACATCGCGGCCATCTGTCGGATCCGCTGGAAGCGCTGCGCTGCCTTGGCGGCCGCGAACTCGCCGCCTGTGTGGGCGCCATCATTGCTGCCCGCCATCAAGGTGTGCCGGTTCTCGTTGACGGCTTCGCAACCACGATTGCGGCGGGGATAGTACATGCGCTCAACCCGCTCGGTATTGATCATGTCCGGGCCGCGCATGTGACTCGCAGACCGGCGCATGAAGCAGCCATCGAGCGGCTTGGAATGACGCCGCTGGCAGAGTTTCAATTCAATACCGGGGGCGGAATGGGCTCGGCGGCTGCGATCGGCCTGCTGCGGACGGCCTGCGCGCCATTTCTGGCTGAACCCTCCGCCGGGTAAGGCTGCCGCGACGGAATCTGGGACAAAGTGACGTTTACGTTCGCGTTAACTTGCTTTTCGCGTCTGCGCACGGCAAATAGAAGAGTAGCAAAGACAAGCATAACCCCCGGGAAGATCCGTCATGAACCTTGAATTTTCGCCTGAAGAAGTGGCCTTTCGCGCCGAAGTCCGTGCTTTTATTGAGGAAAATTATCCTGAAGAGATGCGCGGAACCACAACTCGGGACGACATGACCCGTGAGCAATTCCTGGCTTGGCACAAAGTGCTCGGCAAAAAGGGGTGGTCGGCGCCAGCCTGGCCAGAACAATATGGCGGTACGGGTTGGACTTCGACACAACGCTACATCTGGTCGGAAGAGAATGCGCGCGTCGACGCGACGATGCCGTTGCCATTTGGCGTCTCCATGGTCGGACCGGTGATCTACACGTTCGGCAATGAAGAGCAAAAGGCGCGCTATCTGCCGAAAATCCTCAGCGGTGAAGAATGGTGGTGCCAGGGATATTCCGAGCCAGGCGCCGGCTCTGATCTGGCCAGCTTGAAAACAACGGCTGTTCGCGATGGCGATCACTATGTAATCAATGGTCAGAAGACCTGGACCACGCTGGCCCAGCACGCCGATTGGGGCTTCTTCCTTTGCCGCACGGATCCGGACGCGACCAAGCCGCAGGAAGGCATTTCCTTCATTCTGGTCGACATGAACACGCCGGGCATCGAAGTTCGGCCGATCATCACCATTGATGGCGGTCATGAGGTCAATGAAGTCTGGCTGACAGATGTTCGCGTCCCGGTCGAAAACCGCGTCGGCGAAGAGAACCAGGGCTGGACCTATGCCAAATTCCTGCTGGCGCATGAGCGCTCAGGTATTGCTGGCGTGGCTCGATCCAAGCGTGGCATTGAACGCCTGCGCAATATCGCCTCCACCGAATTGCTGGATGGCGAGCCCCTGATCAAGGATGACTCCTTTGCCCGCAAGATCAGCCAATTGGAAATTGATCTGACGGCGCTCGAGTTTACTGAGCTGCGCACGCTGGCCCGTGAGTCCGCTGGTAAGGGCCCCGGACCTGAGAGTTCCATCCTCAAGGTTAAAGGAACCGAAATCCAGCAACGCCTGACTGAGCTGACGCTTGAAGCGGTCGGATCGTATGGTGTATCGGATTTCCGCGGCGTCCCGGATGATGGCTCAAACGAATTCGCCATCGGACCGGACTATGCGCATCATTCTGCCCCGACCTATTTCAACTTCCGGAAGACGTCGATTTATGGCGGATCGAACGAGATCCAGCGTAACATCATCACCAAGATGATCCTGGGCCTGTAAGCTGATGCGAGCCGCTCTCGCAATCAGTGCGGTTCTTTTTGGATCCGGCGTCGCCCAGGCCGCGCCGGATCAACCCGTTTCTCTGGGGCCGGGGTCTATCGTGTTCTGGACCAGTGCTCAGGACGGCAATGCTGACCGCTTTCGCGAAACACTTTTGATCCAGGGCGAGGACTTCGCGATCTATCAGACCGAAAGCGACTGGGCGGCGGGAGACGAAACAGACTATTTCGTTTTGTTTTCCGGAATTTATTACAACACGTGCGATCTTGAAATGCCGAACGCCGAGGAGCGTGCTGCGCTGGCCGCACTTTGGCCATTGACCGAAGGCAACACGGCCAAGATTGCGACAGACCAGGGCGCGTCTGTCGAAATTGGCGAAGCATCCGAGTTTTTCCTGATGGGGAAGCGGCATGCGGCGCACCAGATTTCGATTTCCTATCTGGGCGAAGAAGCGAGCGAAGAAACTGTTTTCGTCCTCGATGATGTGCCCATGACCGTTGCGGTCCATTGGGAAGGGGGCGGCCGAGACTCCGCGACTTTGGTGACGCGACCAAAGTCCGTCGCGTCAACTCCGGTCGATACGGACTTGATCGGAACCTGCGCCAGTTTATTGAACAACCAAACAGACGAGAATTGATGGGAGGGCCACGCCGTGGACTTTAACTTCACCGAAGAACAGACAATGATCCGCGACAGCCTCGCACGGCTGATCCGCGAGCAATACGACTTCGACACCCGCATGGGCGTGGTCAAAAGCGAGAGCGGCTGGCGCCCGGAAATGTGGGCCCAGCTGGCAGAGCTTGGCCTGTTCATGGCGCCATTCAGCGAAGAAGATGGCGGCCTCGGCGGCGGTCCAATCGACGCCATGGTGGTGATGGAAGAATTTGGCAAGGGCCTGGTGGTTGAACCCTTCATCCCAAGTGTCGTTTGCGCCGGTGGCTTCCTGAAACACGCTGGCTCTGCCGCACAGAAGGAAGAGCACCTGCAAGCCATCATGGGCGGTGCCAGCACATTCGCCTTTGCGTATGCCGAGCCGCGTGGACGTTACAATCTCGCAGATCTTGAAACCACGGCGAAGAAAGATGGCGCGGGTTATGTCCTGAACGGTCACAAGGCAGTTGTCGTTGGCGCCCCCTGGGCAGACAAACTGATCGTCACAGCGCGGACCGGCGGCGATCGCCGTGACACGGGCGGCATCTCGGTCTTCATTGTCGACAAAGGCGCAGATGGTGTGACCACCCGCGATTATCCAACCGTTGATGGTCGCCGCGCGTCTGAAGTCTATTTCGAGAATGTCGCCGTCGGCGCCGACGCGCTGATTGGCGACGAAGGCGAGGCCTTGCCACTGATTGAACAAGTCGTGGACGAAGCCACAGCGGCAGCTTGTGCTGAGGCGGTCGGCGCGATGGGCGTCGCGCACCAGATGACGGTTGAATATTCTCGCCAGCGCAAGCAGTTCGGCACACCGATTGGCAAATTCCAGGTCCTGCAGCATCGTATGGTCGACATGTTCATGGAGCATGAGCAGTCGATTTCCATGACCTATATGGCGACGCTGAAACTCGGCGAGGATGCCGTGGAGCGGAAGAAAGCGGTTTCTGCCGCGAAAGTCCGGATCGGTCAGTCGGGTCGCTTTGTCGGACAGGAATCGATCCAGATCCATGGCGGCATGGGGATGACAGAAGAACTGGCCGTTGGTCACTATTTCAAGCGACTGACTATGATCGACAGCGAATTTGGCAATGTCGATCACCATATGCGCCGCTATACGACGCTGAGCGCAGAAGATGTGAAAGTCGCAGCTGAATAGACTGCAAGTCACGATTTGACATTTGGCCCTGCCGCACGATGCTGCGGCAGGGCTTTTTCTATGGAGGACGCAATGCGAGTTTTGGTAATCGGAATGGTTTCAGGACTGATCGGAGCCGGCCTGGCGCAGGCACAGGACGATCAGACGCCACCGGCCCCGTGTTCAGGCGAGGCCTTTCACCAATTCGACTTTTGGGTCGGTGACTGGGCCGTGACAACACCGGACGGGACCTACGCTGGCGACAACAAGATCACGCGCGAAGAAGGCGGCTGTCTGATCCTTGAGACATGGACCTCCGCGACAGGGGGCACCGGTCAAAGCTATAATTACTACAATCCCGCGACCGAGAAATGGCGCCAGGTCTGGGTCAGCACCGGGGCAATGATCGATTATGAAGGCGGCCTGACGGAATCCGGATCGATGAAACTGGAAGGAACGATCACTTATGTGGCGTCCGCCCAGACCGCTGATTTCACCGGCGAATGGACCCTGGAAGCCGATGGCACCGTCACGCAGCATTTCGAACAATACAATGCCGAGACGGACGAATGGGTGCCGTGGTTTACGGGTACATATACGATGAAAGAGGCAGAGGCGGCTGAGACGCCCTAGAGCGACCAGGCGATCTGGGCGCTGAAGGCCAGACATTGCAACAGAGCCAGGCCGACGAAGAGTGCGCGCCAGTGCCGTTTTGAGAAACGTTGCCACAGGAAAAGGGTCGCACCTAACGCGACCAGAGTTTCGATCGCCCCTCCGATCAGGCCATTCGCTTCTGGATCCCAATACGAAACCGGCGACGCGAACCGCCAATCCGTCACCGGCCAGAAGTGGCGATGCGCATCATCGGCATGAAGCGGAAAGTCGAGCGCCAGGTGAAGCAAGGCGGCGATGGCGATCACCGCCGCCAGAGGCCATTTGCGCCATACCGATATTGCGAGCAACAGGCCGAATAGAACAAAGGAGTTCGAGGCTGCTCCCAGCGTCTGCCACGGCTCGTTCCAATATTGCACATTCCAGGTCTCATCTCCGCTCCAGCCCTGGAGCCGGCTCCAGGCAAAGAAGACGAACATGGAGGCGTCTGGAACAAATGCCCCCAGCAGCACCGCCCAATTGCGTTTCGGGCTGTCCGGGCGCGCCAGCACTGCGGATGCGGCCACCATATGTGCAATCGTATTCATGGCTGTGACATCCGCACAGGACTTGCCCCGGCGCAAGTGGTGACAGCGGCTGCGGGGGCTGTAAAAGCGATTCAAACACTTTGGAGGAACCCGCATGTCCGTCATCAAGTTCGAAAAACAGGGCGCTATTGCCATTCTGACGCTGACCCGTCCGGAGATGATGAATGCGCTTGGTCAGGAAGGTGACGGAGCAGCTGTGGCGGCGGCCTGCGCCGAGATTGAAGATGATCCGGCCATACGCTGCGCCATTCTGACCGGAGAGGGGCGCGCCTTCTCCGCCGGCGGTGACGTCAAGGCAATGCGGGATCGTAGCGGCGCCTTTGCCGGCTCGCCTTATAGCGTGCGGGAAGGCTACCGTCGGAACATCCATCGCATCGTCAATTCACTTTACAATCTCGAAGTCCCGCTCATCGCGGCGGTCAATGGTGCGGCCATCGGGTTGGGTTGCGATGTTGCCTGTATGGCCGATGTGCGGATCGCGTCCGACAAGGCCAAATTCGGGGTCACCTTTCTGAAACTCGGCCTGATCCCGGGCGATGGCGGTGCCTGGTTATTGCCGCGCATTATTGGCGCCAGCCGCGCGGCTGAATTGCTGTTCACCGGGGATGTGATCGATGCCGCGACAGCCGCCGACTGGGGGCTAATCTCACGCGCGGTGCCCGGCGAGACGCTCATGGACGAAGCCTTGGCTCTGGCCACGCGAATGGCACAGCAGCCGCCACAAAGCCTGCGCGTGGCCAAGACCTTGCTGCGCCATGGAACCACGGCGAGCTATGAGACCATTATGGAAATGTCGGCCGCGGCGCAGTCCATGATGCATCACACTGAGGATCACATTGAAGGGGTCAATGCGATCCTCGAAAAGCGAGCCCCAAGCTTTGAAGGCAAATAAGCCTACAGGGCCTTGAAGATGGCCATGCCTGCCAGGAGCAGGCCGCCGAGATAAGTCACCAGCGCGCCAATCATTTTCAGCACGTGCGGCTTTTCCAGGGTCTCGCAAATCAGAAAGCCGAGCGCGTGCAGGACGCGTGACACGGTGACCGCGATGATGGTCCAGCTGATCAGGCCGCCCAGGTCGCGTCCCTGATAGGCAAATCCGACGACCAGGAACAGACCGATCAGCAAAGCGGCGTATTCCGCAGCATTGCCATGTGCGCGTTGTGCCTTGGCCATGGCTGAGCTCGGCTCCAGTGGCGCATTATAAGCAATCGTCTTGCTCGAGCCGCGTTGCATACTGGTCCAGAATGCGAGCAGCAGGGTCAGGATGACCAGGCTCGCGGCGCAGATTAAAATTGTTGAATGCATATTGTTTCAGCCTCCCGTTTTATGGCAGCGAGCTTAAGACGCTTTGCGAAAACCACAAAGGAGGCTGATATGCCGTCCCCACGCCGTCTGATTTCAACTGGATCGCCATTCGAGCAAACCATGGGATATTCCCGCGCCGTGGTGCAGGGCGACTGGTGTTTCATCTCTGGCGTGACGGGGTATGATTATCAGACCATGTCGATGCCAGACGCGGTGGATACGCAAGCGCAGAACTGTTTCGACACGATTGCCTCGGTTCTGGACGAGGCGGGATTTGAGATGACGGATATTGCCCGCGTGCAATACACGGTGGTCGATCGCGATCTGGTCTCAGAGGTTCAACCCGTTCTGGAGGCACGTCTGGGGCAGATAAGGCCTGCGGCGACCATGGTGATTGCGGATCTGATTGAGGCTGCGATGTTGATCGAGATCGAAGTGACAGCGTTTCGCGGATAAAAAAAGGGGGCAGCACGAGGCTGCCCCAGTACGAAGGAAACGCAATTTTCGGAGTATCCTAAAATCGCGTTCTCAAGGTCACGCCGTAAGTGGCGGGATCCTGAGTGAATTGACCGCGTGCACGGGCGCCTTCGCCACCGCGCAGCGGAATATTGAACGTGACATTCTTGGTGATTTCATCGGTCACGTTGCGGCCCCACAATTCGATCGTCCACTGATCGTCTGGTGCGGAAACACCGACGCGCAGATTGATCTTGGTGTGGGCGTCCTGAATGTCGCCAGGTAGCAGGACGTTGCTAAGCAATTCGGTTGGTTGGGTACTGGTCCTGCGATCGGATTCATATCGCAGGTTGCCATTGGCAAACCAGTTCAGTCCGCCAGCATCGAACTCATATGTCGCGCCAGCGACAATGACATTTTCAGGCGCATTGGTCAGGCTGTTGCCGCAAAGATTGGCGGCGTTCGGATTGAAGGCCGGGTTGGTCTGATCGAGAATGTCACAATCATCCGGATACCGGGCATCGGAATAGGTCCAGTTGAAATTCGCCGACAGGGCATCGGTCAACTGGGCTTCGGTTTCGACCTCGATGCCGCTGGCTTTCGCCTTGCCGACATTGAAGGTCTGGAACCGGATGCCGGTGAATTCGAGCACCTGGAACCCTTCCAGGTCCTGATGGAAGATGGCGACATTGGCCCGTGCACGGCCATCAAACAGCGTTGATTTCAGGCCGAATTCCCAGGCATCGACCAGCTCCGAGTTAAAGCGTGGATCTGCGCCACCAGCAGCGGCCGAGGCATCCAGGTTGAACCCACCGGATTTGAAACCGTGCGTGAAACCACCATAGACATTGATGTCCGGTGTGATCTCGTAGCCAAGCTTGATTGTGTAGACGAGCTCTTCATCATCGAACGTATCCGAGAATTCCTGCGGCAGAAGGGCGTCCAGGCCGCTGCCTGAAAACGCTCCGAACAGCGGACCGAAATTCTGCTCATTGAACACCGGTGCCGCAAAGACGAAACAGTTCAGCGCCACCGAAGCGCCTGCCAGTGTTGCCGGGATCGCCGTCGGATCTGTCGCCAGGGTATTGAAGGTGCCGAGACAGGCGTCAAAATTACCGCCCACCTGGTTGAAACTTCCATCCTTGGATTCCTCGACATAGCGGAGGCCGACGGTGAGATCCAAACGGTCCGTCACGGATAGAATATTGTGCGTGAAGATCGAGAAGGACTCACCCTCCTGAAGGAAGGCATTATCGGCAAAGTCGCCCGTCGCATCGACGCCGCCAGCGAAAATGGTCAACAGGTCCACCGGTGATCCGAGCAGACCGGCACTGACGCCCGCCTGATATTCATCAAGCAAAGTGAGTGAGCCACGCGAGTCGATGGTCTCATCCGAGTAATAGAGACCGATCAGCCAATCGAGCCGGTCATTAAATGCCGAACTCTGCAGTCTCAGCTCATGCGTGGTGGTTTCGATGGATGTTACATTTCCGCCTGGCGTGAACGGTGATCCCGGCAAGGCTTGCGCTTCTGGCGATCGTCCGACCGTAAAGATGTTCAGGCCGGTATAGTCGGTGCTGCGGAACGTCTCGTCCTCAAAGTCGCGATAGGCGCCGATATAGGTCAGGGCGCCCAGCGGCGTGTCGACATTGTATTCCAGGGAGAAGCCGGTCTGTTCGAACGGGTTGCCAAACTCGCTGTCATTTGACCGCAAGTTTTCAAGGGCACTCGGACCGACATTTGGCGCACCGCCATCTGCCGGGAAACCCGCCGGGCCAAAGGCCGCCACGGCAGGCGTGTCCGTGAACCAGATGGCGTGACAGCACTGCTCATTGGCTTCGGAATAATCGAGAATCGCCCGCAGGGTTCCATTCTCTTTCAGGTCCAGAAGCGCCTGTCCGCGGAAGACTGTACGGTCACGATCATGGCTTTCCGCGCCATTCAAGCCTTCGACAAATCCATCGCGCTCCCGGATGGCGCCGGAGACCCGAACCGCGAGCGTATCCTGAATGATTGGAACGCTGACACCGCCCTGAACATTGAGAAGGTTGAAATTGCCAAGCGTCGCATTTGCGAACCCTTCAATCTCTTCCAGATTGGGTTTCTTGGTCTTGATGTTGAGCGCGCCGGCCGACGTGTTGCGTCCAAACAGCGTGCCTTGTGGGCCGCGCAGCACTTCGATTTGCTCAAGGTCCATCAGGTCGCCGAGTGCGACGCCCGGTCGGGACAGGTAAACCCCGTCCAGGAAGACACCGACAGAGCTCTCAAGGCCTATATTGTTGCCGGTCGTCCCGACGCCGCGAATTCTGAGCGTGGTGCCGCCTGTCGTTGTATCAGAACTATTCATGTTGAAGCTCGGTGCGACGCTGTCGAGTGATGTGACATCGGCCACGCCGGCGCGGTCCAGCAATTCAGGGTTCAAGGCCGTCACCGCGATTGGAACATCCTGGATGGACTCGGTCCGCTGTGTCGCGGTCACGGTCACGGTACTCAGGCGACGACTGTCATCCTGATCGCTTTCTTCTTGGGCTGAAACAGCGGGTGTCGCAATCGACAGGGCAAGGATGGATGCGCCCGCCAAGCTCGACAGGCTTGAACAACGAAACTTCATGAATTTTAACTCCCTAATGCCGCGTTTGTTATGGATTGGCCGGGTTGAGTGAGGCCGTGCGGTCATGTCGAGAACTGTTCGGAGGGGCGATGACGGTCAATTCACATATCGGTTATCCAACGCAAATGTGATCGAGCCGGTGCGACAAATCGAAGGGTGCGACCTAGGCGCACGCGTAATTGTATTCAGGCGCTTTATACCCAATTGGACGCGAGGAGATTGCGATGTTTGAAACACCCATCAAGTCCGGCCTAATGCTAAAATGTGGCCGTTGCGGACAAGGCAAGCTGTTCGGCAAATATCTTAAATTCAATGATCGTTGTGCGCATTGTGATCTGGATTTTTCGGTGGCGGACACGGCGGATGGGCCGGCCTTTTTCGTCGGCTTCCTGATCATGATCCTGTTCGCGCCCTTCTATTTTATCCTGCCCGTGGTCGACGCGCCCTGGCCAATTCTGGCCTTGCTCTGGATCGTGCTTCTGTCCTCAATGACTGGTTTTTGTCTCGCCCTCTTGCCACGATTTAAGGGTGTTTTGTTCAATCTTCAGGTGCGCCACAAGGCTGAAGAAGCCAAGTTTGAAAGCACCGGCACGCATGGCGCGCCGCCCAAGAACTGGAAAGCCTAACGCGCGTCGGACCGCGCGATTAACAGTGTTCGAATATTGTGCCCGAGCATGGACGCGGCCCGCTGAATTAACTCGGCCTGGTCCAGGTCCGGCTCGTCAAACACCATCTCGACAAGGGCATAACCGGTTTCGACGCCTAATCGGTTGGCCAGCGCCACTTGTGCCGGATCAAGCGCGGGCCAGTTGGCCAGCACCTGCTCCGACAAGGCTTGCGAGACGATTCGGTGCGATTGGCGCCGCACATCGGACAGGATCGGCGTTGCGTGCAGGGACCGCATGATCCAGCCGCCGGCTTGCGTCTCGCGCGTCACCCGGATGGTGTCTTCGAGCAGACGCGCAATCTGCACCTCCAGCTGATCGAGATCCTCGGCGGCCAGCGTCCAGTCCTGTAGCAGCGCGTTCTGGCGCGCCATCAAACGCTCGCCCATTTCCTTCAGCACCGCGTACTTGTTCGGGAAATACCGATACAGGGCAGGCGGCGTCAGCCTGGCGCGCTTGCAAATCAGATTGGTCGATAATTGTTCAAATCCGACCTCCTCCAATAGGTCAGCCGCCGCTGACAGGATCAGCTCAACTGTTTCCCGGCTGCGTTTCTGGCGCGCAGCGCTTCGGCGGCTGGTTTGCGGCGATGTGGCCTGGGTCATTTCGCGGTCTCCTGATTTGACAAAGTCAGATCAAAGCAATAAACGATAGTGATAACTATCATTTGGGAGAGGGTATGGCAATGGGGGTTTCGCGAAGACGGCTATTGCAAACCGGGGCAGCGCTCGGTGTGGTGGCGGCCATCCCAGTCGGACAGCATGTCGCCTGGGGTCTGAAGGACTTTGAGCGCGAGGGATATTCGCCCGATTACCCGGATGCGCCGGCTGGAGAAGAGAGCTGGATGAATTGGTCCGGGGCGCAGCGGGCGACGCCCAGACAGCTGGCCTCGCCGCAAACGCTGGAGGATTTGTCTGCTTTCATTCGCGACAATTCGGGCCGGATCCGTCCACGCGGCAGCGGGCATTCCTTTTCCGGTCTCGTGCCAAGCGAAGGCACGATCCTGGATGTCAGCTATTTCACCGGATTGCGGGCCTATGATGAGGCGACAGGCGTCGCGACCTTCGGGGCCGGCACAACGCTGTTCCAGACAGCGGCGGCGATCGATCAGCGTGGCCGGGCCTTTCCTAATTTGCCGGATATTGTCGACCAGACTCTGGCCGGCAGTTTTTCGACGGCTACGCACGGCACTGGCGCGACGCTGACGGCGTTGCATGACTATATTCGCGGCTTTCGCATGGTCACGGCGAGTGGCGATGTTCTGGACGTCAATGCGGTGTCCAATCCAGACCTTTTCGCCGCCGGCAAGGTCGGGCTCGGCGCTTTGGGGGTGATTGCCGAATACGATATCCAGACCATCCCGGCCTTCAATTTGAGGCGCGTCCTGCAGGCCTTGCCGATTGAAGACGTGATTGAGTCGGCCGAAGCGACTGCGGATGCACATAGAAACTTCGAATTCTTCTATCTCCCTGGCACCGGAATCGCTGCGGCGCTGACGCATGATCTGCATGAAGGCGACATCACCGGTACGGTGCCATCTGAAGACGACGAGGTACTTGAAGGACTGAAGACCCTGCGCGACTCGTTTGGCTGGTGGCCCTGGTTGCGGCGCCGCATCGCCCAATCCGCCTTGCCGAGCGGGACACTGGAAGATGTCAGCGACGCCTCGCTCGAATTGCTGGCGACCACACGCCCGATCAAGTTCAATGAGATGGAATACCATCTACCGCGCGATCAGGGATTGGCAGCTCTGCGCAAGGTCGTGGCCAAGATGGATCGGCGCAAGGATGCGTTCTTCCCGATGGAAGTTCGCTTCGTCGCGCCGGACTCGGCCTGGCTGAGCCC
The DNA here is from genome assembly GCA_039033355.1 of Pseudomonadota bacterium. GTDB lineage: Bacteria > Pseudomonadota > Alphaproteobacteria > Caulobacterales > Hyphomonadaceae > Henriciella. The sequence goes on from JBCCCT010000015.1 coordinate 29,277, forward strand.
GTTCAATCAAGGGCCGTGCATCTCCATCGCCATTCATGCCGCTGTCGATGAGCGGTTTGACTATTTCTTCTCGGACTTTGAGCCGATCTTTCGCGAACATGGCGGTCGTCCGCATTGGGGCAAGTGGCACAGCCTGAAACGCGCCGACTTTGATGAACTGTATCCTGACTTTGGGCGCTTCGCCGAGCTGCGGCGCGCGCTGGATCCAGACGGCAAGTTCCTCAACCCGCACCTTGCCGATCTGTTCGGGGAGCCGTTCAATGCCTAGTCTCAGCCGCCGTAACCTCATTCTGGGTGGGTCGGCAATCATTGGAGTTGCAACCCTGATGTCCAAACCAAGTGACAAGAGCGGTCCGCGCGCGGACTATTTACTGGACCTGCAAAAGGCGTTGACCGAAGCCAGCATAGCGCAGCCGACCCTGGTCGTGGACCGTGCGCGGTTGAATGCCAATATCGACACTTTGATGGCTCATCTACCCGCTGGTATGGGCTATCGGATCGTCGCAAAGTCGCTGCCTTCCCTGGGCCTGATCGATCATATTCGACAGCGTGCCGGAACTGATCGGTTGATGACATTCAATCTGCCCATGCTGTCCGAACTCAGTCGACAAATGCCCGAAGCCAGCCAGCTGCTAGGCAAGCCTTTGCCAGTGCGGGCGGCGCAAACCTATTTTCAGGACCTGTCTTCCGAGCACAAGGACGCAGCCGGACGCATACAATGGTTGATCGATTCAAATGAGCGCTTGCGCCAATATTCGGATCTGGCGGTCGCGCTGGATCAGCCCATGCGGATCAATCTCGAACTGGATGTTGGATTGCATCGCGGTGGGTTTGAGCCCGGCGCCGAATTGCAGGCCGCACTCGAGCATATTCACGCGTCAGAGCAATTGGCGTTTTCCGGTTTCATGGGGTACGAGCCCCACATTCCGGCTTTACCAACGACGTTAGGATGGCGCGATAAAGCCTTGGCCGGCGCCTGGAAAATCTACCGCGCAGCCCTGGACCAGGCGCAATCTGTCTTCGATCCGCAAACCATGGTTCAGGCGACGCGCAATGCGGCTGGCAGTCCGACCTATCGCTATTATGAAGATACAGAGATCGCGAATGAGATTTCCGCCGGGTCGTGTCTGGTCAAGCCGACTCACTTTGACAGCGAGTTGCTGGAACCTCATCAGCCGGCCAGTTTCATCGCCACGCCGGTCATCAAGTCCCTGCCGACAACACGGATGCCGGGACTGGAATTTGCCGATCGCGCCAAGCGGACCTGGGATCCGAACTATTCCAAGACGGTCTTCATCTATGGCGGACACTGGTTGGCTGATCCGGTCGATCCGCCGGGCCTATCTTACAATTCCACCTTTGGGCGGTCGTCCAATCAGGAAATGCTCAATGGGGGTCCCGATCTGGAGATTGCGGCGGACGAGTTCGTCTTCTTCCGGCCGCATCAAAGCGAAGCGGTCTTCCTGCAGTTCGGCGACATCGCGGTCTATGAGGATGGCAAGATTGTTGACCATTGGCCGGTCTTTGAGGCGTCGGCTTAGGCTCTGACTTCATTCGGCAAGAGGGGCGTTTGCAAACGCCCCTCCCTTTGTGGGTTCGCGATTGGCGATGGTCACTTCACGCCGAGTGCCGCGCACGCGTATCGGATTCGATTATCCGGGAATAAACGCCGCCCGTCTCAGGTTTCTGGAAGTTCCCGACGCGCCGATGATTTTCTGAATTTCAGAAATGGAATGATCATCGGGACGCGGCGCTGATACTTGCGATAATCGTCGCCAAGCTCGTTCACGAGATCACGCTCTTCGAGCTGAACCGCGATGAGAATGTAAGCCGTGGTCATCACTGCGAAAAGCAGGTGCGCGATGGTCATGGTCGGTGTGGCCCAGAAGATGATCAGCCAGCCAACATAGATGGGGTGGCGGACATGCTTGTAGAGACCAGGCTGACGGAATTTGGCGCCGGGCTGACGTTCGCCGCGCAAATGGTGCCAGATCTGACGCAGTCCGAACAATTCGAAATGGTTCAGCAGGCAGGTGGCATAGAACAGGATGGCCCAGCCAATGAAGTAAATGGCGAGCACAATCGATCGCGCGGGTTGCGACGCAATATCCCAGATCACGCCGCCAATCGGCTGCCACCACAGGAACAGGGCGATCATGGCGAGGTTTGAGAACAGAATATATGTGCTGCGCTCGGCGGCCGGTGGGATGATTTTGGTCCACCAGCGTTTAAAGGCGGGGCGCGCCATCAGGCTGTGTTGAACCGCAAATCCGCCGAGCAGGGCGAAATTGATCGAAACGGCTTGCCAAACCGGTCCGACCGGGTCTGCATCTATGGAATTGGGAATGTAGAGATTGCCGAGAAAGGCAATGGCATAGACGAAAACACCAAGGAAAATCAGGTAGCTCGCCACGCCATAAGCGAAAATAATAGAACGGGACATCGAAGTCTCCATGACAAGAGTTCAAGGGTGTCGGTATGACCCGCTTTCCTTGCCCTCTGGTCGGCTTCGAAGCTTGATTTTGGCGTGATGAAAGCTTGCAGAATTCCTGTTTTTCGAGTGAATTCACGATGTGGAGGCGGACATGCGTTACATTTTCGGCCCATTCGAACTCGATACGTCCACTCTGGAGCTGAGGCGCCAGGGGGAATTGATCAGTGTTGAGCCACAAGTGTTCGAATTGCTGGCGCATCTGATCGAACATCGTGATCGGGTCCTGTCCAAGGATGATTTGATCGAAGCCATCTGGGGCGGCCGGATTGTCTCTGACGCCGCCATTTCCAGCCGGATCAAGCTGGTGCGCCGGGCAGTGGATGATGACGGGACAAGACAAGCGGTCATCAAGACGGTTCACGGCAAGGGATTTCGGTTCATCGCAGACCTCGAGCCTGCGGGAACCGCAACGCCCGAGCCAATGCCTGCGCCGAACCCTGCGCCAGATGTCGCTCCGGTCGCTGAAGTGGCGCCAGCGTCCAAAAAGGAACGGAAACTACTGGTCCCGGTGGCCATGGTTGCCTCAGCCGTGCTGGGCCTGTTCCTGCTGATCCAGCTATTCCCAAGTCAGGCCGAAATCTCGGAAAACCGGATTGCGGTCTTGCCCGTGGCGAATGCGACGGGCGATTCCAGCCTGGATTGGGCAGAACTGGGCTTGATGAGCCTGATCATGCACGATCTGGAGGCGCGGTCTGAATTGCCACTGGTCAAGGCCCAGACCATGATGACGCTGTCCGAGCGTTTCCCGGATGCGGTGACAGAAGAATTATTGCCGGACGAGAGCCTTCAGGCCGCTTTGCAAGAAGGATATGGCGCCTCGCATCTGATTGTCTCGCACCTGACGGGAACGGCCGACAATCTCACCCTGGAATATCGCGTGATCAATCCGCGCGGGCAATCTGCGCCGGCCTCTGTTTCCGGCCAATTGGCGGCGAAGCTTGCGGAGCAGATGGCACGGCAAGTGGCGGCCACATTGCCGCGCTCTGGAGAACGCAATCAGGATGTCGCGGTGTCCATGTTCGACGACATTTATGTCACCGAATCCTTCGCCCGGGGGCGGGACCTGCAATTGAAGGGAATGGGGGTGGAAGCGGCTGATCTGTTTCGGGCGGCTCTGACGCAGGCACCGGATAACCTGAAGATCCAGCACGAGCTTGCGGTCTC
>JBCCCT010000016.1:0-31406 GCA_039033355.1 Pseudomonadota bacterium
GTCTAATTCCGGATCGGTTGATGATGACACGCGCCCTGTTTCTGATCGCTTTCTCTGTTTTCTTTTCAGTTCTGTCCGCGCAGGCTGAGGATCACGCGGAAGGGATGAGCCCGCGAGATTTTCTGAGCATTCATCATCTCAACAATCCCATCCTTTCCCCCGATGGCACTCACTTGATCTATCAACGTTCTGCGACGCTATGGTCGAAGAATCAGAAGATTGATCGCTACTATCTGATCAATCTTGAAAGCGGGGCGCGCCTGCCCGTTCCGAAACCCAAGCGGGACACATTGTCTGTTGGGGATATTTGGTGGCATCCGGACAGTTCGGGATTCATCTATCTCCGCCGACCGCCAGGACAGGAAGACCGCCAAGCCTATTTCTTCGATCTGACGAGCGGCGTTTCAACGCAACTCACCAATCATGACGAAGAGATTGGGTACGTGATCTGGGCGCGCGATGGAGCTGGCTTCTTTTTCGGCGCCAGCGAGCACGAAACGCCGCCGGCGGGCGAACGCGCCATTGAAGCTGAGTGGAAAATTCGAGCTTATGATGAGCCGAGAGATCGAGAGATCTGGTCATTCGATCTTGAGAGCAGACAGAGCACGCCTGTGGTCGCCGGTGAGTTCACGGTGCGCGGCGCGTCCTTGTCTCGCGATGGTTCACGCATCGTCTATACGCGCGCACCCGACCAGAGACTCAATTCGGGCTATCTGCGAGAAGTTCACGTGCGCGATCTGGAAACGGGTGAAGACCAGGCCTGGACGCAGAACGATTATGCTGAGTCGAACGTTCGACTTTCGCCCGATAATCAAACCATTTCATTCATCGCCACGGTCAACCAGAATGGCGAGCCCTATTACGAAGACAAGGTCTTCATTCAAAGGCAAGGCGAAGCGCCGCAGCGCCTGATGGCGAATGTCGCGTTTGAAGCGTTGGCGCATGAGTGGGACAGATCCGGGACGGGTCTCTTCATTCTCGGCAATACAGGCTTGCGGACGGCGCTCTATCGATACGATCTGGATACCGGCATGCTGACAGCGCTGAGCCGCGGCGACCAGGTGGTCAGTGATTGGCGCTATGACCCGGTCCAGAATGCGCATACCGCAAAAATCACGACGGCGGACAATCCGGGCGAGCTCTATGTCTTGCGCGATGGGGCAAGCGCCTTTGAGCCCCTGACCGAGGAATATGCGGATTGGCCAAACACATTCCGCCTTCCGCGTCAGGAAGCCTTCACGTGGACGGCGCGCGATGGGAAGATCATTGAAGGTCTACTGGTTTATCCGCTCGGATATGAAGACGGCAAGCGCTACCCACTCGTGACCACGACACATGGCGGACCGCGCAGCTCATCACAATTCGGTTCGTGGAACACATCCCGCTACCTGCCTGTGCTCGCGGCACAGGGATATATGGTGTTTCTGCCTAATCATCGCGGCGGAACCGGATATGGCGATGCGTTCATGCGAGACATGTATGGCGGCTATTTTCGCAACGCCCATCTCGATGTGATGGATGGTATCGATGCCCTCATAGATCGCGGACTCGCCGATTCCGATCAATTGATCAAAATGGGCTGGAGCGCTGGCGGTCACATGGTCAACCGACTGATCACCGAGACGGACCGGTTCAAGGCCGCGTCATCAGGCGCCGGCGCGGCCGACTGGATTTCCATGCATGGCGAAAGCGATGTTCGACGCGGGCGTGACTTCATGTTTGGCGGATCACCATGGGAGAAAGACGCCCCGCGCGATCAATACCTGGCGGACTCTCCGCTCAAGGACATTTGGAAAGTAACGACTCCGACGCTGTTTTTTGTTGGCGAACGCGATGTGCGGGTCCCGCCGACACAGTCCATTTTGATGTTTCGCGGCGTGCAGGCAACCGGCACGGAAACGAAACTGTATCAGGCGCCTGGTGAACCGCATAATTTCCGCAAGCCAGCGCATCAATTGTTCAAGATCAATACTGAGCTCGCCTGGTATGCGCGATGGGTTCTGGGCGAGGATTATGCGTTTGACCTGCCAAAGAATGCCTATGCCGACGAAGACGAGGAAGATGGCTGGACGCTGGACCGGCCGTCAGACGAACCCGCGGCAGACTGACCAATATGCAATGAGAATGAGCTGAAATGACCTCTCCCCTCATCACCAATGACGCGATTGTTTTCGGGCTGCTGGCCATGACGCTGGGTGTATTATTCTACACGCGAAGCCTGGGTGGGTTCTGGAACAAGTTCTATACCTTTGTTCCGATCATTTTGCTCTGCTATCTGATCCCGTCTCTGATGAACAGCTTTGGCCTGATCTCGTCTGATGGCAGCCAGCTCTGGCCGATTGCCAAGGACTATTTCCTCCCTGCCTCGCTCATCCTGTTGACCATGAGCATTGATCTGAAAGCGATCATCGGCCTTGGCCCAAAAGCCCTGATCATGTTTTTCACCGCGACGATCGGTATCGTGATTGGCGGACCGATTGCCGTTCTCCTGGTCGCCAGCTTCAGCCCGGAGACCGTTGGGGGCGAAGGTGCCGAAGCCGTATGGCGCGGACTCGCTACGGTAGCCGGCAGCTGGATTGGGGGCGGCGCGAACCAGACCGCCATGCTCGAAATCTATGGCTACAATCCGGAAAAGTATGCCGCCATGGTCGCCGTCGATATTGTCGTGGCCAACATCTGGATGGCGTTCCTTCTCTACGGTGCTGGCAATCCCGACCCGATTGATCGATGGCTTAAGGCCGATACATCGGCGATCGCGACGTTACGCGACAAGATGATCAATTACAGCGCGCAAATGGAACGCACCGCTTCAACCGAAGACTTCATGAAGCTTCTCGCCATCGCGTTTGGCGGCGTCGGCGCGTCGCACCTGGTTGCATCCATTTGCGCCAATGCAGCTTTGGCTGTGCCGTCTTTGTCCGGGTCCATCCTCAGCAATGAGTTTTTCTGGATTGTGGTGACGGCAACGACGCTGGGATTAGGGATGAGTTTCACCCGACTTCGCGAACTGGAAGGCGCCGGCGCGTCCAAGATTGGCACCGTGTTCATTTTCCTGCTGGTTGCGATCATTGGCACCAAAATGGATGTCTTCCAGATTGCCGAGAAACCGCTCCTATTTCTCGTTGGGATCATCTGGATGCTGTTTCATACAATCCTCCTGTTCATGGTTGCGAAACTCATTCGCGCGCCATTCTTTTTCATTGCAGTCGGGAGTAAGGCCAATGTTGGCGGCGCGGCTTCTGCACCGGTCCTGGCGGCGGCTTTTCATCCTTCGCTGGCGCCTGTCGGGGTACTGCTTGCGGTGCTCGGTTATGCGCTTGGAACCTATGGCGCCATTCTTTGTGCGTACCTTATGGAACTGGCGGCCCCAGTATGAGTGCTCCGCGTCGCATCCTGGGGATCAGCGATTCCAAGTCGGTCTTTGTACCATCATACAAGGATCCGCTCCTGTTTGAATTGATCAGGGCGAAAACCCTCATCCCGGAAAACGATGTCCCGACCATTTGCTATATTGGCGCGGCAAAGGGTGACCGCCCGGAACGGACCGCAGACTTTTTCAAATTGGCTGAACGCGTCCGGTTCCAGCCGTCGAGCCTGGATCTGTACGCGATGAAAACGGGCGATTCTCAAGCCTACTTTCAAAGCACCGACGCGATCTTCATTGATGGTGGCGTGACCCGAAATCTGATCGCGCTACTCAAGGAATGGAATGTGATCGAGGCGCTGCGCCAAGCCTATCAGGGCGGCACGTTGATCGCTGGCGCGAGCGCCGGCATCAGCATGTTGTTTGACTGGTGCATCAGCGACTCGATCAAGACGAGCATTCAACCTGTGCAGGGGATCGGCCTGTTGAAAGGCGCCGTATGCGCGCATTATGATGCATTGGAAGCGCGTCGCATCACGCTCGACAAACTCATGCGGGCCGAGCCGACGGCTTTCCCGGCATTTGGTGTTGAAGATGGTGTCGCGGTTCTGTTCGAGAATGAGGTGTTCGTCGAAGCCTTCACCATCCGGCCGAACGCAAAGCTGCACATGTTCGACAAGGAGGATGAGAGCATCGCACATCGCTGCGCGCCTGGGCACCGACTCGGTCGGTCAAGCTTTTCAAACTCCCGTTGAAATGGCGCGGCCTCGAGTGCCTATTCGACGAAGTCGATTGCCGCTGCAGCCATACCACCATTCGAGTGCGCAACGCCTTCAGCGATCCGTAGCCGCCAGGCAAAGTCAGCGCCGATCCGATCCGCCTCCGCTTTGCCCATTGCATAGAAATTCTCGCCTCTGGCAAACCGGTGGAGGCCCTGGAGGCCGACACCGTCATCACGCTTCAAGCTCTCATGGTTCGGATCATTATCCTGATCGCCGATGAGAATGACGAGATCCGTTTCCAGAATCCGTTTCAAGTCAGCATCCGTCCATCCCAGACCGCCCAGTCCGACCGGATACTCGGTCGCGAGATCCGGAAACGTATACCATCCCGCATTGGCAGCCAGGTATCTCTTGGCGCGAGCGGCCGGACGGAAATACATGAATCTGTGCGTAAACTGCGAACCTGCCGAGTGGCCATAAAGCGTGTATTCGGTTTGCGAACTATCGAGTTGTTCGACGATGAAATCGAAGAGCGGCTCTATTGCGCTGAACGTCCAGAGCGACTCATCGATCACGACATCGCTGCCCCGCGGCATGCGATTTCCCAGATTGTATCCGGCAGAACCAGGAAACTCTGCTCGCGTGAATTCCGGCGCAATGATGATGAATCCATCGCGTTCGGCAAATTCATCCCATTCCGAAAGATAGCGCGCCGCTCCGCGCTTCGCGCCGTGCATCATGAACAAGATAGGGGCGTCGCGCGCATCCACCGAATTCGGAACAAAAACCCAAACCGGAAGGCGCACATCCGCGAAGCCTTCATAATAGAGATGATTGAGTCCAGGCTTGAGAGCGCGCACCTCGTCCATATCAATGGCAACACTTGAGACGGCTGGCTTGGCATCTGCCACGTCTTGCCCGACGGTCGGCTGACACGCCGCGAGTGCGATGGCAGCAATAGAGCAAAAGACAATTCTCATTCGTCCCTCCAATGTTGGCAAAGAGAGAATATCAGCGAACGAGCACTCGGCTATTGAGTTTATTGCATGCGCCATTGCGATCATTGCATCATGGTATCGCGATCAGAGACAAGGCATGTGCTTTCGGCCTGTTCCAGCGCAAATTCGAAGCCCTTACACAACATTGCGAGATCGATACACGCCGCGAGCGTGTGAAACTATGGGTCTATGGATTCTCCCTGGACCTGGCAATCAGGGCCGCAATTTCTGAAATCACGCGCTCGCGCGCTTCGAAATGCGGTCTGTGACCAACGCCGGCAAGCGCCACGACCCTCAAATCATCCGATAGCGCTTGAAAGTCGGAAACCAGCGGATCGGTGACCACCACATCCTCGTCGCCATAGATGAAGATAGCTGGCGCCGTCAGTCTGGCCGATTTCGCGGGCCAGTAGTCTGCCGCGCTAATGTCGGAATAATCAACCAGGTTCGCGCGATACCAGTTGATCAGCCGGTCCAGCCGTTTTGGATTTCCCATATCCTTTTGCATTTGGATGGCTTGCGCCTCTGACAAGAAGCCTTTCTCCAGAAGCGGCGCGTAAGTGGTCTCCCAGACCTGTTTCTTTGCGCCCATCGCCTTTAGCAGGATCGGGTTCGCGCTGGCAAAATAGGAAGTGTAAGCAAAGATTTCCCGGTGGTCTTCATCATGTTCCAGACGCGCCAGAAGAACATTGTGCGGCAATGCCCCCATTGTTGTGACCGCGCTGACCTTTTCCGGATAGGCTTGCGCATAGGCGGTGACCAGAGCGACCCCCCAATCATGTCCAACCAGATGAACACGTTCGAAGTCGAAATGCTCGACCACTTGCTCGATCGACCCGACCAGGCGTTCGAGCTTGTACGCCTCGACTTTGGCGGGCGCGTCGGACCGCCCGACCCCTAATCCATCAATGGCGATCACCTGATAGTCCGCCTTGAAGGCTTCCATCAGCCCAAACATGGAAAACCAGTAGGATGGAAAACCATGGACAAAAATGATCGGTTCCCCTTGCCCGGCCGTCACATAATGCGTCCGGGCGCCGTCTGGTCCCAAATAGCCCTCTTCGTAGAATATTTCGCCTGTCGCGATTTCATTGGCGACCAGGACAGCCGGATCAGCCTTCGCTTCGTTGACGCTGATCGGCCAGAGCAACCAGGCGAAAATGCCGATCGCCAGAGCAACAATCAACGCACCACCATAAAGCGCTACACGCTTGAGAATCGAAACCATCGACCATCGTCTCCCATTGGATTGCAAAAGGGGCATTGTCGTTCCCGACCGGGCCAGGCAGGTCAGGTCAGGAACAAAGCTATATTTTGAACTTGTTCATTTAATCGCGATGAAGGAGGCTGTCAACGCATTCGGCTTCGCTGAATGCCCCTATTCGGGGTCCGGCAATGCAAAAGCGATGACATAGCCACCCTCGCCATCAATGATGGATTTCGAGTCTGTATAGGTGCCGTTTGCGGGATCCCTTGGATAGCGCCAGCTTGGATTCGGAACCGTGACAATGATGAACTGTTTGCCAGACGCTGGTGAGACATAGCTCATGGGCGTGGACTGCCCATTGCCCGGTAAATCCACCGCCCATTCGACCTTCCCGGTTCTGACATTGAAGGCGCGGACCGTGCTGTCCATGGTGGAGCTCAAGAAGGTCAAACCGCCGCGCGTTGTCATGGTCCCGGCACGGATTGGTGTCCCGACCTGAAACGGCAAGCCCATACGCCACCCAAACGGACCTGATTGTTTCATACTGCCGACCGGCCGGCTCCATAGAAGCTCATTGGTGTTCAGGTCAATCACGGCGATGCGTGACCAGGGCGGTTCAAAACATGGCACCTGCGTGCTGCCAAAGATTGGATAGACAAAACGCGACATGAAAGGCAGCGGTAGCCCGTAATATTTTACGCGCACATGATCATACGGATCGCTCGGATCAGGCTCGCGCGGTTCCGGCATCGGGGCTTCCGGGTCCATGCGCACAGCTGGATGATCCGGCCCAAGCATCAGCGCGGCTCGCGGCCCTGCCTCAGCGACCTGTTCCGGGGTCACCAGCATCAAGCGACTGGCCAGCATCATCGGGGCAGCGATCAGGAGTCCATTATCGGCATCAACGGAAACGCTGCCCCAATTGAAGCCACCAAAATTCGCTGGATAGTAAAGACTGCCCCCTGGTGTTGGCGGGGTCATATGCCCCTCATAATGCATCATCTGATACTCGATCCGGCAAAGCATCTGATCGAGTGGCGTCAGACCCCACATATCCTTTTCGTGTCGATAGGGTCTGAAATTGGGCAGCGACGAAAAGGGTTGCGTTGGTGACAGATAGTCTCCGGCAATCTCGATCTGGGGCACCTCGCGCTCTTCAATCGGATGGACCGGTGTTCCATCGCGGCGATCCAGCAGGAAAATTTCACCACGTTTGGTGGGCACGGCGACTGAAGGAATTCGTTCGCCATCGCGGTCGACATCAACCAGGACAGGCTGTGCTGGCACGTCATAGTCCCAGATATCATGGTGCACCGTCTGGAATTTCCAGGCCGGTGTCCCGGTCGCACCATCCAGCGCAACGACTGCAGCCGACCATTCCTCGTCGAACGGCCGACGCGCGCCACCAAACCAATCCGGGTTAGCGTTGCCTGTGGGCGCATAGATCAGATCGAGATCGGGATCATAGCTCATGATCGACCACACATTTGGCGTACCGGGCGTGTAATACGCACCCTCTTCCGGTTCGCTCGTATCGTCAGGATTGCCAACATCCCAGGCCCAGACGAAAGCCCCGGTAATGGCGTCAAAGGCCCGGACAACGCCTGATGGCAGACCAAGCTTTTGCGAGTCATTGACCAGACCACCAACAACAAACACATCGTCGGCGACGAGCGGCGGAGACGTGACATAATAGTCGTTCGGCCCATGCGGACTGAGCCCCTTGCGCAGGTCAACTTCTCCGCCCGCCCCAAAATCATCGCACACTTGACCGGTTTCGGCATTTACCGCGATCAGGCGCGCGTCAATCGTGCCCATAACCAGCCGTTGACGGCATTGGCCGGAATAATTCGCGGGCGCCTCATAAAAACTCAGCCCACGGCACGTCCGCGCATATTGGTGCGCCGCTGGTGGCACCGCATCCGGGTCATATCGCCAGAGCTCAGCGCCCGTATCATCATTGAGTGCGATGATTATGTTTCGAGCCGTGCAGATAAAGAGACGCCCACCGACTTGCAGCGGTGTCATCTTGAAATCATCTTCAACCCCGGTCCGAAAGCGCCACGCCTCAGTCAGACCCGAAACCGTATCGGCATTGATCTGGTCGATTTCCGCGAAACGGGATCCACTGTCCGAGTTTCCGTATTGGCGCCAATCGGTCACTGGTGCGGTATCCGAGATTGCGCGGACGGTGCCGGTTCCATTCTTTGTGTAGGGCTGCAACGCCCCCAATAGAAGCGTGGCCGCCGAGGCCGCCAACACGCCAGAGAGCCAGGTTCGGTAGCGTGGCTGGACGTCGCCATAGCGTTTGTTCAATGCTGCGAGATACCAGGGCGACAGGAACCAAAAACCAACAACCAGCCAGGCCGCCAATCGCGGCAACAAGGCCATGAAATCCAGCCCTGACTCAAACACCGCCCAGACAAGCGTGATGCCAACAATCCCTAAATAGAGTCGGGACGCGAGGACATCTCGCCGGACCAGCATCACGGTCACCACAAGAACCGCCAATCCCGCTAAGAGATAATACCAGGAGCCGCCAAGATAGGCCAAAAATCCGCCGCCGACGGTCAGCAACAGAGCAATGATGCCCATAAAGATGATGAATGCCCAATGGGCGATCGCCACTGCCATGATGCCCTCCTGTTTTCGTTTTCCTGGTTTTCTTACATTGGATGGATCGTGTGGCCGCCATCCATGATGATGCCTTGTCCGGTGATGAAGTCGCTCTGCCTGGATGCCAGGTAGACAGCGATCCCTTCCATGTCTTCAAGCGTGCCAATCCGCCCAATGGCCGACCGACGCCGCGCGGCGTCCTGAAACGCCTGGCTCGTATTGAGAGACATCTCGGTCTCGATAAAACCTGGAAGAATTGCGTTCACACGAATGCCCGCTTGGCCGAGTTCAATCGCGAGTGCTTGCACAAGCCCCAGCACAGCCGCTTTCGTCGTCGAGTATCCCGCCGCGCCGCCTGTGCCCAGAATGGCTGCGACAGAGGATGTCACGACCAATCGCCCGCCTTGCCCGCGTGCCAGCATGTGCTCGGTCACCGGTGCCCAGGTTTGAACGACGCTCATCAGATTGAGATCAATGGCATCCAGCCAGGTCTTTCGATCCGTCTGGTGGGACAGCCCCCTGAAGCCACCCCCACCCGCATTTGCGAAACAGGAATCAACATGTCCAAAACGCTCAATCGTGAGCGCAAAAGCCGCGGCCACATTCTCTTCATCGGTGACATCACACACAAAGGCTTCGACATCGCCATCCAGTGCGCGCAATTCATTGATGGCAGCAAGGTTCTTGTCACCATTGCGCCCCCAGATTGCGACGCTTGCGCCGCTTTTCACCAGTCCGCGCGCGAAGGCGAGTCCAAGTCCACCGTTGCCGCCTGTGATAATGGCAACATGCCCGGTCAGATCAAACATGCTCATCTATTCCATTCCATTCCCTGAAAAGTTCTTGGCCGAGATCACGGCATCCGCCGGCGCCTGCTGAAGACCGATGAGGTTTCCATCCGGGTCGCGGCCGAAAACGATTTCGCCGCCATCCATCTGCTCAGGCTCGGTTTCAATCGTGCCGCCTGCAGCAACGAATTGTTCCTGCGCCGCGCTCAAGTCTTCAACGTCGAACACGATCATATTGTAGCCGACCGCATCCAGGGTTCGGGGCTGGGCGGGCAATTCGGTTGGGTGGCTCGCATACTGAAAGATCTCGAGCTCGAGGTTTCGGACCTGGAACCAGGCCATCCGGACTTTCGATCCTTCAAGGCCAGATACGCCTGACATCGCCTCATTGCCGATTCCGTTCGCACCACCGACACGCCGCGGCTTGGGTTCGTCGAGCAAGGCCGAATAGAAAGCAACGATCCGATCTATGTCCGGCGTCGAGAGAGAGACATGCCGAACGCGGTATTTATTCTTCGGAGGTTCAGGCAAATTGAGTTTCTCGACATCGATATGCTCAATCTCGACCACGGCACCATCAAGGTCTTTAACATAGCCATAATAAACCGGGTTACGTGGATTGATTTGCAGGAGATCCGGGTCGCCGATGATCTCGGCGCCGCGATCCAGGAAATCCTGATAGGCGCCGGTCGCATGATCGACCTGATAGCACATATGCGCGATCCCTGGCCCCTGCACGGGTACCGGCTCCGTCGCGTTGAGCGCGGAACTGTCCGAGAATTGCATCAACCGGATTTGAGCATTGACCGATCGAAGCATGCGGGTCTGAACCACCACGCCGGACCGGTTTGCAAGCTTGTCAAAAGCTGCGCTGCCAGAGAGTTCACGATCGTCGACTGGAACGAGATCCGCCGCGCGATAGAATTCCGTGGACTGGTCGAGGTCAGCAACGGATGTGCCGACATAGCTGACCCCTTTTATGACCGAGTCCGGATTGAGCTGTTTTGGTTCTGCATTACCGCAGGCCGTCAACATCAACCCGCAAACGACGCTTACTAGAACGCGCATATCATTCTCCTCCCATGCCGCATTTTTTGAGCCGAAATACGGCTCACAATGCCTTCATTTTGTCGCTCGCAATCGTCCCGTTCGATTGAACCGGGAACCGCGAATGAGTGTTTCTTTGCCGCCACACTCCATCCCGTTTTATCGACTTTGAGACAATTAACAAGAGTCTACCCTTGTTTTTTGAACAAGTTCAAGCTTTATAAGTGTCCCAAGAGTCCACTAAGGGCCATTTTCCAGATTCCAGGGAGGAACAAAAGCCATGAAGATCAATCGTTTATCTTTCGCTCGGAACGCGCTGAAGGCAGGAGTCAGTCTGACCATGCTTTCGGTCGCGGTTGGCCAGGCACACGGACAAGACCAGGATGAGGCTGAAGCTCGTACGCTCGACACGGTGATCGTGTCCTCCACCAAACGCGAGCAGACCTTGCAAGACACGCCGATCGCCGTCTCGGTGGTTAGCGCGGAAGAGCTTCAAAAAGCCGAGATCATCGACATTGTTGACCTGCAATCTGTCGTTCCTTCGCTGCAGGTCAGCCAGGCCACGTCAACCATTCAAACCGCGTTTTCGATCCGGGGCTTTGGGAGCGCCTCCAACAATGCCGGCATTGAGCCTTCGGTCGGTGTCTTCGTCGACGGCGTCTATCGGTCTCGCCCATCCTCCGCGGTTTCTGATCTGTTAAATGTCAGCCGAGTCGAGGTCCTGCGCGGACCGCAATCCACCTTGTTCGGAAAAAATGCCTCTGTCGGAGTCGTTTCTATCGTGACCCGGGGCCCGGAATTCGAAACGGGGGGTTCAGCGGCCCTCACCTATGCGAACAATAACACCATTCGCCTGGTTGGGGATGTGACGGGTCCGATCAGCGACACGGTCGCGTTTCGACTCTCAGGCTCGTATAATAAAGGCGATGGCTATGCCGAAAACCTGACGACTGGAAATGGCGTAAATGATCGCAACCGGTGGGGCCTGCAAGGACAACTCCTCTACACCCCGTCTGATGATTTGAGCGTTCGCCTCATCGCGGATTATGACGAGATTGACGAAGCCTGCTGCCTGCAAACGAACATAGTTGCTGGCGCGTCGACCATTGGACTGATTTCCGCCCTGGGCGACATCGTCTTGGAAGATCCGTTTTCCTATGAATATTTCACCACTTTCGACCCAAGCAATGAGCTTCAGAATGGCGGTATCTCCCTGCATATCGATAAAGCGTTCAGCTTCGCGGACCTGACCTCGATCACCGCTTATCGCGAGGGCGAGAATTCAACCCTGTTCGACATCGATCAGTCGACTGCTGACATTCTCAACAGCTATAATGATGGGGAGAGCAACACGTTCACCCAGGAAATCCGCCTGACATCGAACACGCCTGACGCGGCCGTGGACTGGCTTGTGGGTGCCTACTATTTCGATGAATCGATCGACTTTCCCGGCGGCCTGGATTTTGGTGAAGACTCAAGAGCATTCTTCGATCTGTCGACCAGCGTCTTTGTGCCTGGCGGCATTTACAATCTGATCGAGACCGCGACCGGCATCCCTTCAGGGACATTGCGCAATGGCGATGTCCAGACCCTGGAATTGCGCGGTCAGGACAACAAGTCATGGTCGCTCTTCGGAACGGCCGATTGGCATGTGACCGATCAACTGACCGCGACCGTCGGGCTTGGCTACATCTATGATGAAAAAGAAGCCTATGTGACGCAGATCAATAATGACCTGTTCTCACAACTCGACCTTGTCGGCGCCGGACTTGGAGCGCTCGCGCCGTTCCAGACGCTGCCGCAAACCTTCCCGATCCCGAACCAGTTCGAAGATGGACGTTCGGAAGATGAAGAGGTCACGTACAATTTGCGGCTCGCTTATGATTTCAGCGACAACCTGAATGTCTATGCCTCTTACGCGACAGGCTTCAAAGCCACGGCCTGGAACCTGTCCCGCGACTCGCGACCGACACCGGAAGTGTTCGCACAGATCGTCGATGCCGGCCTCGCCACGACCAATCTGCGTGCGGGAGGTCGTCTCGCGGAACCCGAAACATCCGAAGTCTACGAAATCGGACTCAAGGCTGAATATGACACATTCTCGGTCAATCTGGCTGTGTTCGAGCAGGCGGTGAAAGACTTCCAGACGAATGTTCTGACGGGCACATCGGGCCGCATTCTGGCGAATGCCGACAAGCAAGCCTCCACCGGTCTGGAGATCGAAGCCACCTGGCTGCCGACCGACAATCTGATCCTGTCCTTTGCCGGGACGTTCCTGGATGCGGAATATGAGAGCTTTCCGGACTCCGCGTTTGGGGACCTGACCGGCCGAACCCCGGCCGGGATTCCGGATGTCTCAACGTCGACCAGTTTCCAGTACAATTTCGACCTTCAGGGTCTGGACGCGTTCGTGCGCGCCGATTGGCAACATGAAGAGGGCGCGGCGTATACCGACAATGCCCCGTTGCAGGACTTTATCGGATTCACGCGCGACTTTGACCTGGTCAACGCGTCGGCTGGCTTCTCAACAGAAAACGGGATCAATGTCAGCGTCTGGGGACGCAACATCTTTGGCGAAGAGTATTTCACGAACGTTTTTACGCCGCTGTTTGAGAGCACATCTCTCGCCGGCTTTCCCAACCAACCGGCCACGTATGGCATTACGGTTCGTAAGACCTTCTAAACTCCGAACTTGAATGACCGGGAATTGTGCCTCTCAGCTTTCCCGGTCAATTTTTTCGGGTCGCAGCGGACGATTCTTGGCGAGATAGTCATTTCTAGCCTTCAACACCGCGCCAACAATCATCGATACGGTCAGATCCTCGAGCGCATCGCGATCCATTTCGCCGCGCAGCAGAAACTCACCCGCAGAAGCTGGCAATCCATAAGACACCTCTGTTGCAGCGATGGCGAAATCCATCGGCATATCGAAGATTCGGGCCACTAGGCCCGCCATGTATTCCACACTGGGTCGACGGTCATAATAAGTCGGATCGCGTCCCTGCGCGACGCTCGGCTCGGCCTGTAGCCGCTCGATCACCAATCCTCGTTCCTCAATATATTTCAGATATTCGTGCGTAATCCCACGTACCATATCTTCAAATGTGGTCGCCGCCTCCGCCGCCTTGAACTGAAGATGGCGGAGCCGTTTCAGCTCTCTGTCATAGAGCTCCTTGAGCAGCTCAGTGACCCCGTCAAAGTAATTGTAGATCAGCGATTTCGAAACGCCCGCCTCACGGGCAATCCGCTCAAGCGTCAGGCCAGCAATGCCCTCGTGCACAATCAAGTGTGCCGCTTCGTCGAGGATCATGGCCCTGCGAACTTCCGGCCGGAAACGCTTACGTTGAGAGTTTTCAACAACAGTCATGCTAAACTTTTACTACATCGACGACCGCAACACCATCGTCCGGTCTGTGATCTCGGATTTCAGTTCCCGCCATTATTCGCGGAAAAGTATAGAAAATTCATAACATTTCGTGATTTACATACCCAACCTTGAGGTGACGTCCTCGAAGAGTAAGGTAACGACTATGCCACGCACGCAAGCGACACCGGAGCAAAAAGAAGAAGCCCGCCGTGTTATTCGGCAGGCCGCCGCTGACGTTTACAATAGCGTCGGCATTGGCGGTGTTTCAGTGCGCGCGATCGCCAAGAAGGCCGGTGTTTCTGTTGGCACCATTTATACCTATTTTGGAAGCCTTCAGGGGCTCATGGAATCGCTGTGGAGCGGCCCGGTTCAGCGCTATATTGATCAGTTGAGTTCGATCGCCGAAGCACATGAAGACCCGGTCAAGCGGATTGAAGCCCTGATGCGCTCATACGTCGAATTCGCGCGGGAGAATGTCGAGATCTATCGAGGTGTGTTTCTGTTCGTGCGGCCACTCGGACAGGCGATAAAGGACAAGACTCCGGCCGAGGAAGCCGTCTTTGCCTCCCTGGTGATCGCGGCGATCAAGGACGGCCAGAAGCGTGGTCAGATCACCGCTGGAGATCCGACCGAAATCACCATGATGATTTGGGGAAGCCTGCACGGCTGTATCGCGCTGCCGCACAATTTTGGACGTTCCGACTTTGGCGACACTGCCCCGATCCTGGAACGGCTGATCGATACGACGATCGCGTCTATCCAAACCCAATAAATCCTCTCATCTCGCGCGACGAAAAGTGCGGGCATGGCTCAATTTCGGTTGACGTCCGGTTCTTTCTCCATCAATGTTTGAACGCGTTCAAAAATAAAATATGTCGCGCACCCCGGAGGAAAATGTGTCAGCTCATCTCGATCTCAAACCCCCAAGTCTCAGCAAATCAGCGCGGCCATTCGAGCGTGACGCTCGCTAAGGCCAAGGCCTCTCGCAGGCTCAGTCTCATTTGTTGAACGGAGGTCGCGCCTTGGATGACGCGTCGATAAAGTTTCGTACGATTTTGCTGTTTGGCACAGTCGCCTTTCCGCTGGGAATGATCGGTCTTCCGATCGCGATCTATCTGGCACCGCTCTATTCCGGGCAGTTGGAGATCGGTCTCGGGATTATCGGTGCAGCGCTGATCGGGACGCGTTTACTGGACTTCGTCACTGACCCACTGATCGGCATTGTCAGTGATCGATGGCGGCCCAAAATGGGACGAAGACGGGTGTGGCTGATCATCGGCACCCTGACCCTGGGTGCCGGCATCTATATGCTGTTCTGCCCGCCCGCTGGGATCACTGCTGTCTATTTCGTGCTCGCCGTCTCACTTGCTTATCTTGGCCTGACCACGCTTCGATTGCCGTACACCGCCTGGGCGGCGGAAATCTCTCCGGATTATCACGCCCGGACAAAGATCAGCTCAACCACACAATTCTTTGCGATTGCCGGCCTGCTCGCATCGACCATCATCCCGGCTGTTCTGATCGCGCGATACGATGCTGACAGTCTGGAAATCATGCGGGCGATTGGCTGGACGATTATTGTCCTGCTTCCGATCACTTCAACCATTGTCTATTTCACGGTCCCGGAGCCGGATGCGCCGACTACCACCACCAAATTCGATTTCCGCAAAGCCGCATCGACGATCCTGACCAATGGCCCCTTTATCCGCCTCACCCTTGCCAGTCTGGTGGCGACGCTTGGAGAGACCTTTCGGCAATCAACTACGATCTTTTTTGCCCGGGACGTGGTCGGCGTTCAGAATATCGGCCAGGTCTATCTGTTCTATTTCATTGCGGCCCTCGTCTTTATCCCGGTTTGGAGCATGCTCGCCAAACGCATGGAGAAACATCGCGCCCTGATCATGGCGCTCCTCATCGTGGCACTCACGAATGGTTTGATGGTGTTTTTGAGCGAGGGCGATAATGCACTCTTCTATGCCTTATTCGTGCTCAAAGGCGCTTGCTATGGCGGCGTCGTGGTTTTGCCTTATGCGATGATCGCCGACACAGTCGATGTCGATACCGCCGAGTCGCTCGATCGTCAGCAAGGCTTGTTCTATTCCGTCGAGGCCATGGTACAGAAGCTTGGCTCGGCGCTCGGCGCTGGCATTCCGTTGATCCTGCTTGCGGTTGTTGGATACAATGCAGCGGGCGAAACACAGGCAGAACCGCTCTTCGCGCTGTCGCTGATTTACAGCCTCATTCCGTCTGCCCTGGTCTTGATTGCGGCGTTCATGGTGGTGGGCTACTCGCTCACCGCTTCAAAACAAGTTGAGCTGCGCGGACAGATCGCAGACCGAAAGTCTCAACTCTCAGAGTCCTGATCAGCGACCCGCTCACACAATGACTTCAATAAGTCTTGGTCCTTTGGATTTCATGGCGTTCGCGAACTCATTCTGAAACTCGGATATCGTCGTCACGCAGGCAGCCTGCACGCCCATCCCTTCAGACAGTTTCACCCAGTCCAGTTCCGGATTTGAAAGGTCGAGTTGCGACAAGGCCTTTGGCCCAGGCGCGCCCACCCCGACCCGATCGAATTCGATCTGGAGGATAGCATAGGACTTGTTGGAAAAGATCACCGTCGTGACATCAAGATTTTCCCGCGCCATCGTCCATAGTGATTGCAACGTGTACATCGCGCCGCCATCACCATGCAGGCAAACGGTTTTGCGGTCAGGACAAGCGATGGCTGCCCCAACTGCGAGGGGGAGCCCTTGTCCGATCGATCCGCCCATCAATGAGAGCCAGTCATGCGGCGCCGCCGTGGCCGTCGCAAGCGCGGGGCCGATTCCGTTTGTATTGGCTTCGTCAGAAATAATTGCGCCTTCCGGCAATAGATGCGCGATGATCTTGCCAACCGCAAACTGGTCGAGCGGATCACTTTCCGACGGCAGTTCCGTTTGGAGCGGCGTCAGAGTCTCGGGCGCGTCTTTGGCGCCAACCATATCCGCCAGGACTTCAAGCGCGATGGCAGAGTCTTCGTGTTGATGCGCCGCATAGATGATGTCGCACCCCTCCGGCGTCAGCCAGCTGGCTTTCTCAGGATAAGCAAAAAACGAGACCGGGGGTTTGGCCCCGGCAATCACCATCGTCTCAACTCCCGACAGCTCCGCTTCGATCATTTCTCCAAAGTATGGCAGCGGCTGCACCAGTACCCGCCCTGCTCCGCGTTCTCTGCGAGACGTTGACGTCGGGCAGAGCAGCCGAGCCCCCGTTGCCTCAGCAATTCTGCCCGCGTGTTTGAGGGCATCGCCGCGCAACGCATCCCGGCCGAGCAGGAGCACAGACTTGTTTGACGTCTTCAGAGCCTTCGCCGCGGTAGCGAGAGCTTGTTCGTCTGGCGCTGCCAATTTTGGTTTTGGCAGAGCGGGCGCTGGTCCGAGCGCTGGGTTCCAGGCCGTATCGGCCGGCAGGATAAGCGTCGCGATCTGTCCTTGCCCGTCCAGAGACGCCGCAACAGCTCGCGCCCCATCCGTAGCGACGGTTTTGGCTGATGGACTGGAATGAATCCATCCTGAGACGGGTTGCGCGAAGCCTTTAATGTCCGACGTCAAAGGCGCATCATATTGGCCGTGATAAGTCGCATGGTCGCCGACAATATTGACGATCGGCGTCGCCGCGCGCCGCGCATTGTGCAGATTGGCCAGGCCATTGGCGAGGCCGGGCCCGAGATGCAGCAAAGTCGCCGCCGGAGCCTCCGCCATACGTCCGTATCCATCAGCGGCGCCCGTCGCGACGCCTTCGAACAGGCATAACACGGTCCGCATGCCATCGATCTTGTCGGTCGCAGCAACGAAGTGCATTTCCGATGTGCCCGGATTGGAAAAACAGGTCGTGACACCCGACTGCACAAGTGTAGCTACGAGGCTTTCGGCACCATTCATGAGATGTGCTCCTGAACTTGAGAGATGTAAAACTAGGCGGTTTGCAATTGTCGATACTGGCCGCCAAAATAAAGCAACGGTTCCCGGCTTGGATCATAGGTCGCGTGCTGAACCTCGCCGATGAAGATCACATGATCACCATAGTCGAGTTCGGCCTGTTTGCGGCATTCCAGATGGGCGAGCGCATCAGCAATCAGCGGAATACCTCCCTCGGCCAAATACCAATCAAGATCTGTAAATCTCTCTGCGCCTTTGGTGGCAAAACGAGTGGAAGTTTCCTGCTGGTCAGCCTGCAATACGTTGACGCCAAAGTGGTCGGCGCCAGCAAAGGCCTCCAGACAGCCGAGCGATTTTCCGAGACAAACCAGGACGAGTGCCGGGTCCAGCGATACGGATGTAAAGGAATTCGCCGTCAGTCCAACGGGCTGCGCTTCACTCATTGTTGTGACAATGGTGACGCCGGTTGCAAATTGACCCATGACCTGCCGAAACGCCGCAGGGTTCGCACTTGGCACAAAATCTAGCATCGCTTGTGCAGACCCCTCATGTCTTTCCCTGACTGGACGATATGAGACGCTCCCGATCAGTGAATTGATCAGACCAGGAGCGTCCGTATCAGCGCTTAAATTCCGTACAGATTCTTGACATTGTCGAAGGTGATCTTGCGACGAACGTCTGCCGGGTACTCCTTGAACATCTCATCGAGAACGTCACCTGAACAGGGGAAAGTCGAGTCGGTATGCGGGTAGTCAGATCCCCAGAGCAAATTGTCGACCCCGATAATGTCACGGGTGCGGATCGCTGGATGGTCGTCTTCGATTGTGGCGTAGAATTGACGCCGCCAGGTTTCGAAGACCACGGGCTCGTATGGAATGCTGTTTGGATTCTTGCCATATTCACGCTGCCAGGCCTGATCCAGGCGGTCGAGGAAGTGCGCAATCCACCCGGCATTGAACTCTGCCAGCACGAATTTGATGTTCGGGAACTTTTTGCAAACCCCGCGCACCATCAGATCAATCAGCGTTTCATGGATCAGTGCATGAGAGTTGGCATAGATGGCCAGACTATCGCGCATGGCGGCCTTAATCACCCATTCCGGCGTTTCAGAGAAACACGCGACATGCATCGAGATCGGCGTGCCGGACTCTTCCGCAAGCGCCCAGATCGGATCGTAAATATCGTCAAAATAGCGCGTCCCGGTCGGGGCGTTTTGCGGAATGATCACGCCCTTATAACCAAGCTTTAGAACGCGCTTGAATTCCTCCAGGGCCACTTTGGGGTCCTGCATGGGCAGCGCCGCGAGGCCGAAAAGTCGTCCCTTTGACACAGCACAATGATCGTAGAGCCAGTCATTGTAATTCTTCTCAAGGGCGATGAGGAGTTCAGGGTTTGGAGTCTTGAACATCGAGAAATAGCCGGGATACAGAACCTCGGCTGACACGCCGTCCATGTCCTGATCTTCACCGCGGCGAGCGCCATCCTTCAGACCTGGACGAATGGCATCGTAACCGCCTTTGAAATAGGCCGCGATCTCGGGATCGGTGATCGAACCCGCTTGCGGTTTCTTTCCCCGTTTGCGCTCAATTTCGCCAGTCTTGTCGAGGCGCGTCGCGGCCAGACACATGACGGCGATATTGGTCCCCTGATCTCCGGGCTTGTTCGGAATCTGGATGGCGTCTCCGCCCTGCTCGGTCTTGACGACACGCGGCGCATCATCGCCGAAACGGTCTGCGAGACCAGCAAAGACTTCAGGGCCTTCGACGACGTGAGAGTCTGCTGAAATGGCTTGCATAGGGTATCCTCCGGTTGATTAGCATCGCCTGCTATTCGCAGGTGGTATTATATTTTGAACACGTTCAAGTTATGGATTCAATGGCGGGAAGTCAAGCCAGGTTCGTTAGGATTTTTGGCTTGAGTGTCAGAGTCTGAACGAACGCGGCGCCCTGAAACCGGGCTAAACGGTGATTCCGCCATCTATGCGGATCACTTGCCCGGTGATATAACCGGCCTTGTCCGACGCTAGCCACGCCACCGCATTGGCGACATCCTGAGCGCTGCCCCAGCGCCCCTCGAGCGGCAGCGAAGCCCGCATGGCATCCATGGTCTTTTCCCGATCCACGCCCATTTCGAACGCCGTCTTCCACATGCCATCATCGATCACACCCGGGGCCACGGCATTGATCCGAACACCGCTTCGTCCCAGATCAAGCGAGGCGTTGCGTGTGAATGAGTTCACGGCCCCCTTGGAGGTCGAATAGGGAATCTGTCCAAGCGCACCAGTATAGGCCGAGATCGAGGAGATATTGACGACATTGCCGCGCGCCGCCTTGAGGGCCGGCGTCAGCTCACTGGTCAGAAGGATCAGGTTTCTGACATTGATATCCAGAATATAGTCGAGCAGATCGGCTCGCACTTCGCCCATTTTCTGGCGCCCACCCACTCCGGCATTATTGACCAGGATATCTACCTTGTCGGTTTCGCTCAGGATCGCTTGTGCCAGGGTCTCCGCGCTGTCCGCTTCTGCAAGATCTGCCTCGATCACGATGGGATCATTTGGCAAGGACGTCGCCAGGGCTTCCAGTTTGTCTTTGCTACGCGCGACGAGCACGAGTTTTGCGCCATCCGCCGCGAGGGTCTGCGCAATGGCTTCCCCTAACCCTCTGCTCGCGCCCGTCACCACAGCAACTTTATCCGAAAAATCGTAGGACAATTTCATCTCCTTCTGGTCCAATCAGGAAGCAGTATAGAGATTAATTGAACACGCTCAATTTATTTTTGCTCGGTTTCTTTGCACCGACACTGTCCGCGCGAACTACCCTGCTCTGAAGACCTGATTCAACGAGCGGTCAGCGTTTGCGGGAACACAGGCCTCCGTCAAAGATAGTGCCCGCGTTCCAAACAGAGGGCCCGCTCTTGCGCGGTCCGCTGACCTGGAGAACTGCGTAGATGTCTCGCTCGCTGCTCTACGGCCCGCAATTGCCGCCCCGCGATTCAAAAGGCGTCTGCC
This sequence comes from Pseudomonadota bacterium, assembly GCA_039033355.1. Lineage (GTDB taxonomy): Bacteria > Pseudomonadota > Alphaproteobacteria > Caulobacterales > Hyphomonadaceae > Henriciella. Next base: position 21,040 of record JBCCCT010000016.1, read on the forward strand.
ATTCGATGAGTTCGAAATTGTCCAGTTCAATCGCGCTTTCGCGCGCGCCAGACTGTATTTCGATCAACACCCTGATGGATCGCGCACGAGTTCTCGGACTGTCGAAATCAAGGTCCAGTTTCACCGCCTCGCCAGCGATAAGCTTTTGCGTTCCAATCCGGACAAGCCGACCGTTCTGGAGGGCGTCTTCAAGGCTTTGACCCGTTGCTCTGACTTGCAGATACACATCCATGTCGACATCCGCCGTCGCCACCAGGTCTGCGCGCACAGACATTGGCGTCCCGGGTGTAAAGACGCGCAGAAACTTGCGCATGCCCGTTGTCATGGCGTCGTCAGCAGGCAGATTGATCTGCATGTGCTTGTCCGCGGCGTTCTCCGATCCGCTCAAGATCCGAACACGCGGGTCTAGATCAAGCCAGGATCGATCCGCCGCCCCAAAAAGATCGTGCGCATCGAAATCCCCTCTTGCAAGGAGATCAAGGCCGGTTCGCTTGTTTCCTTTTGAGCAATCGATCGCGCGATCGAATTTGGGACTGGATTTTTCCGATCTTTGGACGCGGGAGAGACTCATGTGGCCACCTGAGCGATAAAGGCGCGTGCCCCTTTGCGCAGAGAGCTCAGTCAATCGCCGGTTGATTTCGTTGCGCATGGGGCCGACCGCCGGAGTTGGGTGATAGCCCTTGATGTATATTGGCACGGCCTCCGCGTGATGAAACTCTTCGCCGTCCATCCAGACATAGAGCAACGCCGCGGACTGCGCCGAGTAGAAATACTGATCAAACAGGAAGTTGCCGAGCGACCAGGCGATCAGCTTGTCTTGATACAGCTCCAGGCCTTGAACGACGTGCGGATGATGACCAATCACCAGCGCGGCCCCTGCATCCACCGCTTGTTTGAGCTTGGTCTCCACCGAGAGTGTCGGCTCCTCAACATATTCCAGACCCCCGTGAAATTGCAGGATGGGAATTGCCCCGGCTGTCACGCTTTTCTGTGTCGTCTCCAGGATATTCTGTGATGTTCCGAGCGCGGCACCGCCCTTGTCTGCTTCTGCGGACTGGGTCGGAGGTCCCGCTGGCCAGCCGACATAGCTGAAGAAGTCGAACGTGTCTGACTGCCTCGGCAGGGATAATGGCTGCAACGCCTCATCTTCCGTTTTTCCTGCGCCCGAAAAGGTCAATGCGCTGGCACGCAGGTGACTCATTGTGACATCCAAACCAGGTTCGAGAAAATCATAGATGTGGTTGTTGCCGAGCGCGACATAATCAATGCCTGCCCATTCCAGGGCTTCAAGCGTTTCAGGTCCCGAATAGAAGGTGACCGATTTCGGCGCTGCCGCGCTCGGAGGCGTCTCGAAAATCGGCGTCTCCAGATTGATCGACGCATAGTCGGCACGTGCCAGATAGGGCTTCATCTCCTTGAGCAGGGCCTTGGAATCCTCCAGCCGCGATTCAGGTGAAACCAGGACAGGTTCGCCTTCAAACGGCGCGTAGAATCGCCGCCCGATCATCGCATCGCCGCCAAATACAAACAGCGTTCTTTCCGGCTTCTGCGCGACCAGAGTCACGTCAGCGAAATTACCATCTTGCATCAACTCGGCATGGCTGAATGTCTGGCGCATCGGATAGTACCCGTCGACCGAGAATTCCATGCGATAGACAGAGGCCGTCTCGGGCGCGATCACGAAGCGCCCTGCTCCATTCGTCACAAATCTCTGATCGCCGACATCGATGGAGGCCTGCAGCGGCTTGCCATCAACATCAATCACGCGTCCGCTAATCCAGCCTTCCGCTGCCGCCCGCTCGGGCGGGGTTTCACATGCGGCGCTCAAAAGCAGGAAGGCGGTTACGATGAGGCTAAAGATCGGGCGCAGCATTGTACGTCTCCTCGTCCAGCTCGCCCTCTGACTTCGCAACAACCGTCGCGACAGCGAGATCACCCGTTACATTTACCACCGTGCGCATCATGTCGAGCACGCGATCAAATGGCAGGATGAATCCAACAATGATCGCCGTTTGCTCGGCTGAAATACCGATTGAGGTCAAGACAGCGGCCAATAGGAAAAGAGACGCGGAAGGCACGGACGCCGTGCCGATGGAAACCAATGTCGTCGTCAGGCCAATGATCAAATAGTCGCTCAAATCAAGCGGCACGCCAAACGCCTGAGCCGAAAACAGGGCAACAATCCCGACATATAGCGCGGTTCCGTCCATGTTCACTGTCGCGCCCAGCGGCAGAACCGAGGAGCGGACCGGAACCCCGATGCCCATATTCTCTTCCGCGGCCGCCATGGTTGCGGGAAGTGTGGCCGCGCTGGACGATGTCGAATAAGCCAGGAGTTGTGGATCCACAGCGCCGCGGGCGAAAGGCAGAACTCTCATACGCGCGATAAATTTCACCATGCCAAACTGAACGATCACGATATGCGCGATACAGGCGAGATAGACTGCGGCAGCCAGCGTGACGACTTTCAGCAACGTGGTTGCCCCTTGTGTGCCAGCCACCCATGCGATCAGGGCAAACACACCGAACGGGGCAAGCTCCATGACGATGAAAGTCAACTTCAGCATCACTTCCGAACCGGCATTGAACAAATCTTTCAGGACTTTTGCCTCATCGCCAACCATGATGATGCCAATCCCGATCAGAATGGCGAATATGATCACGGCGAGGATGTTGCCCTCTGCCAGTGCGGCAATTGGGTTGACCGGAATCATATTGATCAATCGCTCGCTCAGCGTGGTCGCGCTGGTCAGGGTTTGAGCCTCGGCGGCGGAAAGATCGACGCCTATGCCAGGCTGCATCAGGGTGCCGAACAGCAAGCCAATGGTAATCGCGAGCGCCGTCGTGCCGAGATAAAGCGCAAACGCTTTCAAACCGATCGAACCAAGTCGGCGCGCATCTCCCATCGCCACAACACCAGCGACCAAGGTTGTAAAGATCAAAGGCACAACCAGCATTCGGATGGATCGCACAAAAATATCACCCATCCAGCGAATGGAATTTGCCCCCTCCCCCCAAACCAGGCCGACAATCAATCCCAGGACCAAGGCGCCGAGAATGCGTTTCCAGAGCGTGATCCCGAACCAGGCTTTAATCATGAGTAGTCTCCATTCTAATTGCAGTCCGCGCGCCGCAAGGGTCTGCCATGAAGCTGGTCACTGATTTGGCGCTCGCGGATGACGTGTGCGCCATTCACGAACATGTGGACGATGCCCGTGGACAATTCCGCCGGATTGGAAAAATCGGCGACCGGCCCAAACGTGTCGGGGTCGAAGACGATGAGGTCGGCAAAATAGTCGACCTCCAAGCGTCCCCTCTGACAGAGTTGCAGCGTCTCTGCGGTCAGGTTCGTGCTGCGATTGATGAAGTCCGCCAAGGAAAGAACGGACTTTTCCACGACATAGGTTTCGTACTTGCGTGGAAAGCTCGCATATTTTCGTGGATGCCCATTCGTACCGTCGGAACTGGTCATGACCCAGGGCTGAACCATGAAACGCTCTATGTCCTGGTCCTGCATGTTAAACGAGGCGATGCGGGAATCTCCGCGCAAGACAATCTCGATAGCGGCCTGGATCGGGTCCAGGCCGAGAGCGGCCGCCTCTTCGGTCAAGGTTTGACTTGGGGCATTATTGGCACGCGCGACCAGCAAAATCGCATCAGGCCCGCCCCTGCGCCGCAAGTTCTCGGCGATCTCGGAACGCAACCGGTCTTGATTTTCTGGCGCGCGCAATCGTTCAAACATGGCTTCATCTGAATCTGCTTTCGCCCAATTCGGAATGAGAGCGTTTGAGATTCGCGTGCCGGACGCAGACCAGGGATATTGATCCGCAGTCACGCGAAGACCTTCGGCCTGCGCCGTTTCGATAGCCTCGATAACCGCAGCGCTTTGTCCCCAAACATCGACACCCAGCGCTTTAATATGAGCCACATGAACTGCCGCGCCGCTTGCACGGCCAATTTCGATTGCCTCTTCAATCGCGCCCAGCAGTCCGATCGAATAGGTACTTTCATCGCGAATGTGCGACTCATACAAAGCATCAAATTCTGCCGCCACTTTCGCGAGCTCTATGATTTCTTCCGTGGCAGCGTACGAAGCCGGCGCATAGTATAGGCCGGTCGAAAGCCCGAGCGCGCCTGCCTCGAGCGCAGCGCTCAACGAGTCCTTCATTTGCGTCATTTCGGTGTCTGACGGCGGACGATTGTCGCGCCCCATGATTTCATTTCTGATCGCCCCATGTCCGGTGAACAGCGCGAAATTAGGTCCGACCCCACGCGCATCGACAGCCCGCAATGCACCCGCAACATCGCTGGGGCCACCGCCATCATTGCCGGAGACGACTGTCGTCACCCCTTGCGTCAGATATCCTTTAAGCGCCTTATTTTCGGTGCCGAAGAGCACGTCCGCCGTGGTGTGAGTATGCGGGTCTATGAAACCAGGCGCGACGACGAGCCCTGTCGCATCAATGACCAGCTCAGCCTTGAGATTGGCGCTCGGGCCATCACTGACAAAAGCAATGCGGTCCTCCTGAATATAGACGTCGGCGATGCGGCCGTCTGAAGACACACCATCATATACAAGTCCTCCTTGAATCCGGACATCATATATCGTGGCCGGTTCCGCCAAATCCTGGCACGCGCCGATAAGGATGAAGGCTCCTAGAAAACCCGACAATGCGCGCATTCCCCTCACTCCTGCTCCAGCAAGAGCGTCATCATTTCCTGCGCAAAAATGCGGGCGGTCATGGCGATTTCAGTTCGGTCCGTCTCGTCACCCAGCTCGTAAGTGATGGCTGGAATTCCGAACACTTCGAAAATGAATGTCTTCGACGTTGGCAGCCCAACATTGTGTGACCCCTGCCGATCGAACACATATTTGGGGAGTTTTGCGCGGGCCCGCTGCAACCATTCGGCCGTAAAGCCATACTCAGTCCCATCATTGCCGACGGGCTGTGTGTAGAACACATTTTTTCGCGTGGAATGGAAATCAAGGAAAAGGGCCAAACCGGGTGCCTGGATCTGATCAATCACAGTCTTTGCAGCCTGCGTCTCCGGTTGCGTAAATGGCCCCCAATCGCGGTTCAGGTCAATGCCATTCATATTGTGGCGCCAGTGACCATATTCGACGCCATCGGGATTCAGATTGGGGATGATGATCAGGTCAAACCGATCTCGAAATTTCTGAGCAAGCTCACTGTCACCCAGGACTTCTTCTGTGAAGCTGACCATGGCGAGTGCGCCGGTCACTTCGGGTGGGTGCTGACGCCCGACGAGCATGACGGTTTTCGGCGCCTCTACTTTGGCACCGGTTCGGATCATCGAGATTGGACGCCCTTCAACGGACGCCCCGATTTCCGACAGGCTGACAAAATCCTTTTCGGCTTGCGCGCGTGTCCAGGCGTCATGCGCGTCATTGGTGAACAGCTCTTGCCCGGACACAAAGATCGGCTGCGCCTCCAGATCCAGTTCGAGCGTGACCCGATAGCCAGCCGCTTTCACATCGACGCGATCATCTGGCAGGACCGTCCATGCTTTTCCGTCCAGACTGATCTTGGGTTTGTAACGGTGCGGGTGCTCGTCATATTGTAGAACAAGGCGCACGCGACCGGGTTCGTTGGGCGTTAAGCGAACCGCATACCAGGGGCTCGCATTGATCGGCACATTCTCTGGCTCGAGACGGATCTCAATCGCATCGCCGGCGAGGATGGAACAGGATGCCATATTGGCGGCGGAAAAGTCAGCATCGACTTTAAACGTCTCGGTTTGGCAATACTCGGCCTCCACGATTTCTACCGCGGGGGCGTTTGCGGGCACTTGTGTGCATGCGGCGCTGAGGAAGAAAGACGCGACGATAAACGACCTGATCATAAATAATGCTCCTTAAGCCGCACGCGATACCGGCGTTGCGGGGCCAATAATGTCGGCAAGCGTCTGGGCGGCGCCGGCTGACAGAGTCCAACCAAACATGCCGTGCCCCATGTTCAAATAAATACCGGGGGCTTTTGATTGACGCACAATGGGTAAGCTACTTGGTGTTGCTGGTCGCGCCCCGATCCATGTCGACTGAATGCGAGAATAATCCGCGACATTCGGGATGAGCGTCCGTACCGTGCGAATAAGCTCTTGCACGCGTTGTCGACGTCGCTCTTCGCTGGCCATGCCAAAGTCAGCAAATCCGGCTATTCTGATATGCTCGCCAATACGCGAGAAAACGATTTTGGAGTTTGCATCCGTCACCGCCACACTTGGTGGCTGGGACCCTATCGGAGCCGTCAGCGAATAGCCCATGACCGGATAAATGGGCAAACGAATATCCAGTCGACGCAAGAGTTGAGTCCCCGCCACGCCCGTACAAACCACAATCGCGTCAAAAGCGAGATCCTCTCCACTCGACAGAACCAACCGACGCTGGCTGCCTTGCGAGTGGGAAATATCCTGCACGTCGGCATTGAACATGAACTGTACACCATAAGCGCGTTCGCAATGTGTGGCCATTTGCTCCGAAAAGCGTGCCGCATCGCCAACTTCATCACCTTCGATCCAGAGACCGCCCGCGACATCGCCCTGATATTTCTTCAAGGCTGGCTCACGTTCCAGACACTCTTGCCACGTCAGAACCTCGTGTTGCGCCGATTGTGATGATCGCTCTGTTCGGCGCAGATCCTTCTCTTGTTTCAATAGAACGAGCTTGTGACTTTTCCGGTGGCCAAACTCGAAATTCACATCTGCGATGATGCGTTCGAACACCATTCCAGATTGACGCGCCAGTGCGGCCAGCTCTGCCGCATCCTGTTGCGACGATCTCGCTCCGCAATGCGCAAGAAACTGCACGGACCATTTCAGGAAATCGAGGGAAATAGACGATGGCATGCGAAAAGCTGGATCGCTGCCGAGCAGTATGCCGGGCACTTTTCCCAGCAAGTCCGGGGATCCCATCGGAGACGCGAAGCCGTAAGATAGCTGACCACCATTTGCGAAACTGCTTTCCATGGCTGCACGTGGCTCGCGGTCAAAAACGCTTACCTCATGGCCGGTTTTGGCGAGCATATATGCCGTAGTAACACCGACAACACCTGCTCCAATGATCGCGATTTTCATGACATACACCCGAGCATGCAGGTGAGCTCAGGAGGAGCAAGCTCACCTGCGATGGCACTGATTAGAATTCCTTGCGGATATCCACGTACCAGTAACGCCCTCGGTTAGAGTGCAAGCTTGGGAAATAGCCGCTGGCAAACTCGTCAGCGAGGGGCGGCTCTTCATCGGTGATGTTGCGTGCACCGATCCGGATACGCGTATCCCCGCCCAGGATTTCCTCGATCGTGTACTGGCCGTAAAGACTGATGGTCTCGAACTCATCGACGACGAAGATTTCGCTATTGGGTCCGGTCACTGACGTATCGATGACTTCGCCAACATAATTATAGAACAGTCCTGCGCCCCAGGCGCCGTTGCGCCAAACCATGCTGGCATTGCCGCGCCACTCAGGACGACCATTTTGCTGTACTCGATCCTCCGACCCCGGCACATCAACCGCACCATCAGCGGCGCCTGACTCAACGGCTGCCAGAATGGCATTGGCTTCCGCTGACGGGGCCTGGAAGGCCTCTTGCAGATAAGCGGCGTTCACCTTGAAATCGAAGCTGCCGAATTGGTCAGCATCGAGCCCCCAATTGACACCGAAGTCGATGCCCTCGAACTCGCGTGGGTTCAGGTTCACATACTGATCAGCGACTTCGACAATCTCACCCGCTGGCGTCAGACCTGCCGCGGTATAGAGCGCGATCTCGTCAGCGGTCGGCGCGGCCCGAACGACATTCGGGTTCGAGCTACCATTGAGACGGAGAACATAGTCCAAAGAAATCTGGTTCTGATCGCCAAAGATACCAACCACGTCTTCCTGTTCGATACGCCACCAATCCAAGGTGAAGGTCAGATCATCGACGAAAGATGGCTGATAGACGACGCCAATCGAGAGATTGTCATTCTCCTCCGGCTGCAGATCCGGGCCGCCAGAGCGGACGCTCTCGACGGAGACGCCGTCACAATCTCCGGTGCTGAACGTGGCGGCATTTGCACGCGCTGTGGCCTCGCAAAGGATCCAGTCTTCGCGTCCGCCATTTACACGTCGGATCCCAGTTGCATTGATTTGCTCGAGGTTTGGTGCGCGGAAGCCTTGTGAATAAGCGGCACGAACCTGGAAATCCGGGTGCGGATACCAGGACAGAGCGACCTTCGGTTTGGCGACGCTGCCGACATCAGAATAGTCTTCTGCACGAATGGCGAGCTGTGCATCGAGGCTATGGACGAGCGGAATGTTCATATCCTCGCTGACCAGTGGCACGGCCAGTTCGGCGAAGGCTGAAAATACGTCTCTGTCTCCATTCGTGTCGGGTGTCGGGCTGGACCCCATGACATCACTCGGAATGACATTGCCTGTGACCGCGTCCGTGAACACGATGGTGCCATCCAGCCGCGCATCGCGATCATCCTTGAATTCCTCACGTCGGAACTCGACACCAAGGGCGATACCAAGATTGCCACCTGGCAATTCATACAGGCTTCCGCTGGACACTTTGAAATCTGCCAGCGTCAGCGATGTTTCGCCGATCCGCGTCACCGGAACAATAAAACTGTCAATGACGGACTGACTGTTAAAGGTGCTTGGAGAATTGGTGTCCAACCGGTTGCCGCCATAGAAAATATTATATGCATTGGCGGTGGTTCCGGAAATGGCTTCCTGGAACAGCGTATTGCTCACTCGATTGGTTCTGTCCGTCGTTTCCGCTTCGGAGTGCAGGAACGCACTTTCATAGTTCCAGTCGCCCCAATCGCCTCGTACGCCGCCGAGCAGTCGGAAACTGTCATTTTCGACTTCCACTCTCCGGGGACCGGCATCGATCGGGCGATAGTCACGGATTTCGAGATCGACACCAAACGGGTTGTAAAAGGCCTCGCCTGGAATGGCGAGCCGACCACTTGAGAGGATCTGAGCTGTTTCTCTCTGGCGGTTATAATCCGCGTGATAATAGGTCGCTTCACCAAAAAACTCGACCCCGTTATCGAATTCATGGTTCAGGAACGCCATGAAGTTTTGACGCTCCGTATTCCCCACCAGCTCACGGAATCCCGCCCGGTCCAGACGCAGGGCCGTATCAATCGAGCCACCATTGTCCACGCAGGCGCCATTGCCCAAATCTACAAGACATCCTGCAAACGTGCTCGGCTGAATGTGGAAGTCATCGTCCCCCAGAACGGCGATCTGTCCTTCCAGAGACCTGAATTCCCCCCACTGCGTTTGGGTCGATAGGTTGCGCAATTGGGTGTCGCCCTCGAATGGCGTGCCTTCAAAAAAGGTCCGCAAGTCTTCTGTGCTGGAGTTCCTCAATTGCAGAGCAGAGAACCCGTCGCGGTCGAGGAAGTTTGCGAAGACCGAAACATTGGTGCGGTCATTATTGAAATTCTTGCCCCATTTCAGGGTTCCCGTCAGCTCTCTCAAATCTGTATTCTCGGAACCACCATAACGCAGGCTAACATCGAAGCCCTCAAAATCGTCCTGTGTGATCGTGTTGATCACGCCCGCAACGGCGTCGGTCCCGTAAATGGCCGCCGCGCCGTCACGCAAAACCTCCAGCCGTTGAATCCCGGTTATAGGCAGCGATTGAGAGTTGACCGTGTTGACCGGTACAAAATCTTCTACTTGCGTGCCAGGGTGCAGGACGAGCCTTCGGCCATTCAACAAGACCAAAGTGTTGCCGGTTCCGATGCCGCGCAAATTGATCGACCCGATATCACCGCGCGCACCGTTCACGCCCGTAAATTCTGCTTCCGAGAAAATGATGTCGCCAACTTGCGGAATGGCGCGCAAAAGTTCGTCACCGCTGCCCGCGCCTGTCACATCAATATCGTCAACGTTCAGAACGGTAACGGGCAACGCCCCGGCAATATCTGATCCCACAATTTGCGATCCGACCACCACGACCGTATCAAGCTCGCGTGCGTCTTCGGCATCGTCTGTTGTGTCCTGCGCCTGAGCAATAAGACCCGTGGCGAATACAGCGCTGCCTAACAAAGCCGCTTTGAGTGATGTCTTGACGATCATGTTCATTTCCTCCCGATACCAATCATCAACCCTATGATTGAGGAGGATTTTTTTGTGGAGCAATATCTTTCCGACAGCAGGGGCATAACCTTTGGTTATATAAATCTACCCCGAAATCACCCTCAACTCGGTCGTGAGTTGGTCCAGAAAAGCGCGTTCCGGGATCGAAAGATTATAGTTCTCTCGAACGATTGCACCGACTGAGAGGCCAATGTTTTCGGCGAAATCATAGATATCCACGCCCGCGCTCGACGGACCGCGCGCCGCA
>JBCCCT010000017.1:0-30703 GCA_039033355.1 Pseudomonadota bacterium
ACTTCGATATGCTTGTCGTTGATCGGCACACCTTGCAGACGATAGACTTTCTGGACTTCGTCAACGAGATAGTCCGCCAAGGCTTCGATGCCGAGCGTCGCCAGAATATCCTGCGGCGCTGGGTTGCCGTCGATGATATAGTCGCCGCGCTTGACATAGTCGCCATCCTGAACGTCGAGACGACGTGCCTTCGGCACCAGGAATTCGATGGCGTCCTTGCCCTCTTCATCCGGCACGATCGCGATTTTCCGCTTCTGCTTATACTCGCGAACGAATTGAATACGGCCATCCATTTCAGCGATCACGGCGTGATCTTTCGGGCGACGCGCTTCGAACAGTTCGGCCACACGTGGCAGACCACCGGTAATGTCCTTGGTCTTGGCACCGCCAGTTGCGATACGGGCCATGGACTCACCGACTTTGACCTCGTCGCCTTCTTCGACCGACAGGATCGCGCCAGGTGACAGCATGTAGCGGGCCTCATTGCCGTTTGGCAGAGACATGGCTTCGCCCTTGGCATTGACGATCATGATCGATGGACGCAAATCCGCACCTTTCGAGCCGCGACCGTCAATGATCACGCGAGAGGAAATACCCGTCGCTTCGTCGGTCTCTTCACGGGCCGTCAGACCATCGACAATGTCGACCAGACGGATCGTGCCTTTGACTTCCGAGATCATTGGCTGGGCAAATGGATCCCAGTCCGCCATCTTGTCGCCAGGCTTGACCTTCTTCTTGTCTTTGACAGACAAAGCCGTGCCGTAGGTTGGCTTGAAGGTCTGACGGGTGCGCCCGTCAGCATCTTCAATCGACACAACCATGTGACGGCCCGTCACGATCAGAGCGCCATCTTCGCGTTTCACGAAGGTTGGGTTCTCAAATTTGATCTTGCCTTCAACCTGCGCTTCGGCAGAGCTTTCTTCGGCCACTGAGGCGGCACCACCAATGTGGAAGGTCCGCATGGTCAGCTGTGTACCGGGCTCACCGATGGATTGCGCCGCAATGACGCCAACGGCTTCGCCTTTATTGACGACGGTACCGCGCGCGAGGTCACGACCGTAGCACGAGACACAGACACCAATCTTGGTTTCACAAGTCAGTGGCGATCGCACCTTGATGCGGTCAACGCCAGCGTCTTCGATGGTCCGTGCCAGCACTTCATCAATGTAAGTGTTAGCTGGCGCGACCAACTCGTCTGATTTCGGGGCTTTGACATCCTCGCCGGTGACACGGCCAAGGATACGCTCGCTCAGAGAGACAACAACATCAGCGCCTTCCATGACGGCAGACAGCTCAATACCCTGATCCGTACCGCAATCGTCTTCAGTGACGATACAGTCCTGCGCCACGTCGACGAGACGGCGTGTCAGGTAACCTGAGTTCGCCGTTTTCAACGCCGTATCCGCGAGGCCCTTACGAGCACCGTGGGTGGAGTTAAAGTACTCCTGGACGGTCAGACCTTCCTTGAAGTTCGAAATGATCGGCGTTTCGATGATCGAACCATCCGGACGGGCCATCAGGCCGCGCATACCTGCGAGCTGCTTCATCTGGTTCTTCGAACCACGTGCACCAGAGTGCGCCATCATGAAGACCGAGTTGGTTTCTTCCTGACGTCCGGTTTTCTTGTCGGTGGCCGCTTCGCCTGCAGCGTCCATCATCGCGTCCGCGACTTTGTCCGTACAGGTCGACCAGGCGTCGACGACCTTATTGTACTTCTCACCGCGTGTGATCAGACCGTCAGCATATTGACGCTCATACTCAGACACTTGCTCTTTGGTCTGCTCAACCAGTTTCACTTTCGCGGCCGGGATTTTCATGTCGTCCTTACCGAACGAAATGCCGGCTTTCGCCGCTTCCCGGAAACCGAGCGCCATCAGACGGTCGGCAAAGATCACGGTCGCTTTCTGACCACAGTGACGATAGACCTCGTCGATCAGTTTCCCGATATTCTTCTTCACCATCACATCGCTGAGCAATTCCTCAGGATCGATTTTGTGATGACGTGGGAAGATATCTGAAATCATGAAACGACCTGGGGTCGTGTCGATGACTTTGGAGAGATCATCGCCATTCTCATCCTTGGTGTGGAACATCGCCTTGATCTTGGCGTGCATGGACAGCTTGCCAGAGGCCAGCGCATGCTCAAGCTCGGCCATGTCGGAAATCATCATGCCTTCGCCCTGCTCGCTCGGCTTGTCGAGCGAGAGGTAGTAAAGGCCCAGAACGATGTCCTGAGACGGAACGATGATCGGCTTACCATTGGCGGGTGACAAGATGTTGTTCGTCGACATCATCAGGACGCGCGCTTCCAACTGAGCTTCGAGGCTCAGCGGCACGTGCACGGCCATTTGGTCGCCGTCAAAGTCAGCATTGAACGCCGCACAGACCAATGGGTGCAGCTGGATCGCCTTACCTTCGATCAGTTTCGGCTCGAAGGCCTGGATCCCGAGACGGTGCAGCGTTGGCGCACGGTTCAACAGAACCGGGTGCTCACGAATGACCTCTTCCAGGATATCCCAGACTTCCGGCTTTTCTTTCTCCACCAGCTTCTTCGCCGCCTTGACCGTACCGGCCAGGCCCTTGGCGTCTAGGCGGGCATATATGAATGGCTTGAACAGCTCGAGCGCCATCTTCTTCGGAAGACCACATTCGTGCAGTTTCATGTTCGGGCCAACCACGATGACCGAACGACCAGAATAGTCGACACGCTTGCCGAGCAGGTTCTGACGGAAACGACCGTGCTTACCCTTCAGCATGTCTGAAAGTGATTTCAGAGGACGCTTATTGGTACCGGTAATCGTCCGGCCGCGACGGCCATTGTCGAACAGGGCGTCGACGGATTCTTGCAGCATCCGCTTCTCGTTCCGGATGATGATGTCAGGCGCGCGCAGCTCCATCAGGCGCTTCAAACGGTTATTCCGGTTGATCACGCGGCGATACAGGTCGTTCAGGTCAGAGGTCGCAAAGCGCCCCCCGTCCAGAGGCACCAATGGGCGCAAATCTGGCGGAATGACCGGAACAACGTTCAGGATCATCCACTCTGGCTTGGCGCCAGAGGCCAGGAACGCCTCAACGACTTTCAGACGCTTGGAATATTTCTTGGTCTTCAGTTCAGACGTCGATTCCGCGAGATCTTCACGCAGCGTGTCGGCCAGAAGGTCCAGGTCCAGACCTTCCAGAATTTCCTTCACAGCTTCCGCACCGATCATCGCAGTGAACGCGTCTTCACCATGCTCGTCCTGAAGATCCATATACTCTTCTTCAGTCAGCATCTGCTTTGGTTCGAGCGGTGTCAGGCCAGGTTCAGTGACGACATAGCTCTCAAAGTACAGAACGCGCTCAACATCTTTCAATGTCATGTCGAGCAGCGTGGCGATCCGGGATGGCAGAGACTTCAGGAACCAGATGTGAGCCACCGGCGAGGCCAGCTCAATGTGTCCCATCCGCTCTCGGCGAACTTTTGCGAGCGTGACCTCCACACCGCATTTCTCACAGATGATTCCGCGATACTTGATCCGCTTATACTTCCCGCAAAGACACTCATAGTCCTTGATCGGTCCGAAGATCCGCGCACAGAACAGGCCGTCGCGCTCTGGCTTGAACGTCCGGTAATTGATGGTCTCGGGCTTCTTGATCTCACCCGATGACCAACCGCGGATTTTCTCCGGGCTGGCAATCGTGATCCGGATCGCGTCAAACGTCGGGACTTCTTCTTTTTGTCTGTAAATGCTGGCTACATCTTGGCGCATATGTTTCCACTCCTTGGGAGGGTTTGGTCGATTTCCCCGCCGAAAAACCGACCTTTTGAACCTGTTTACTCTACTGCCCTAATTCAAGGCGTGACGGCTATTCAGCCGCCACTGAGTCTCCGTCATTATCTCCGATCAGTTCGACATTCAGGCCGAGTGACCGCATTTCCTTGATCAACACGTTAAAGCTTTCCGGAATACCGGCTTCGAACGTGTCATCACCGCGAACGATGGCTTCGTACACTTTCGCACGACCCGCCGTGTCATCCGACTTGACGGTGAGCATTTCCTGCAGCGTGTACGCCGCGCCATAGGCCTCAAGGGCCCAAACTTCCATCTCACCGAAGCGCTGACCACCAAACTGAGCTTTACCGCCCAGGGGCTGCTGCGTGACCAGAGAATATGGTCCGGTTGAACGGGCGTGGATCTTCTCATCGACCAGGTGGTGCAGTTTGAGCAGATACTTGTACCCGACAGTGACCGGACGCGTGAACTGTTCACCGGTCCGACCGTCAAAGACGACTGACTGACCCGACCCGTCCAGGCCGGCGCGTTCGAGCATCTCGACAATGTCCGGCTCACGGGCGCCATCAAAGACCGGCGTCGCAAATGGAACACCCTTCTTGAGATTGCCCGCCAGTTCGACCAATTCCTCTTCGCTCTCTGGCAGCGGCTCATCCTTGCCATAGACGGTCTGCAGCGTCTTCTTGAGCGCCTTGACGTCATTATTGGCATGCCATTCTTCCAGCGACTCCGTCACCAGCTTTCCGAGTCCGGCCGCGGCCCAACCCAGGTGGGTTTCAAGAATCTGTCCGACATTCATTCGTGATGGCACCCCGAGCGGGTTCAACACGATATCGACCGGCGTTCCGTCTTCCAGGAAGGGCATATCCTCGATCGGGTTGATCTTGGAGATAACACCCTTGTTGCCGTGACGCCCGGCCATCTTGTCGCCTGGTTGAAGCTTGCGCTTCACGGCCAGGAAGACTTTGACGACTTTCATAACGCCCGGAGGCAGATCATCGCCCTGCTGGACTTTGTCGACCTTGTCATTGAAGCGGGCATCCAGCTCGCGAATGGCTTCGTCGAACTGTTCGCGCAGACCATCAATCTCGGCTTGAGCCTTTTCCGACTTGAGCGCGATTTCCCAGAGGTCGCGATCGCTCAACTCTTCGAGGGCACCAGCTGTGATCTTGCCGGTCTTGAAGCCTTTTGGCCCAGCCGCAGCTTCCTTATTGGTCAGCGTTTTGCGCAGACGGTTATACGTGTTGCGCTCGAGGATAGACTGTTCGTCTTCCTTATCCTCTTGCAGCTGTTCGATTTGCTCACGCTCGATTTGCAGCGCGCGCTGGTCCTTGTCGATGCCGTGGCGGTTAAACACACGCACTTCGACAACTGTACCCGCATCGCCCGGAGGCACACGCTTGGACGTGTCGCGAACGTCAGAGGCTTTCTCACCAAAGATCGCGCGGAGGAGTTTTTCTTCCGGCGTCATCGGGCTTTCGCCTTTTGGCGTCACCTTGCCGACGAGAATGTCGCCCGCTTTCACCTCGGCACCCACGGCAACAATGCCGGCTTCGTCCAGGTTTCGCAGAGCTTCTTCACCAACATTCGGAATATCGCGGGTGATCTCTTCAGGGCCAAGCTTGGTATCGCGCGCGGCGATTTCAAACTCTTCCAGGTGGATCGATGTATAGACATCATCGCGCACAATACGCTCTGAAATCAGGATCGAGTCCTCGAAGTTGTAGCCATTCCACGGCATGAACGCGACCAGCACGTTGCGGCCAAGCGCCAGCTCACCCAGGTCTGTCGACGGGCCATCTGCAATGATGTCGCCTTTCTTGACCTCATCGCCCACTTTGACAATCGGGCGCTGGTTGATGCAGCTATTCTGGTTCGAGCGGCGGAATTTGGACAGACGATAGATATCGACGCCAGACTTGCCTTCCAGATCTTCAGTTGCGCGAACAACGATCCGGACCCCGTCCACTTGCTCAATCACGCCAGCGCGAGACGCCACAACAGCTGCGCGGCTGTCGCGAGCAACCACGGATTCCATACCGGTACCGACCAGCGGCGCATCTGTCTGAACCAGAGGCACAGCCTGACGTTGCATGTTCGAGCCCATCAGAGCGCGGTTAGCATCGTCATTCTCGAGGAATGGGATCAGCGCTGCAGCGACCGAAACAACCTGTTTCGGGGAAACGTCCATATATTGAACGTCTTCCTTGAGCACGAGCATCGCTTCACCGTTCACACGGGCATTGGCGAACTCATTGACCAGTTCACCTTTCGCGGTGACCTGCGTGTTGGCCTGAGCAATTTTATAAAGCTGCTCTTCCATGGCCGAAAGATAGATGACCTCATCGGTCAGCTTGCCCTTCTCAACCTTGCGGTACGGGCTTTCGATAAAGCCGTACTTGTTCACCCGCGCATGCGTGGCGAGCGAGTTGATCAGACCGATGTTCGGACCTTCCGGCGTCTCAATCGGGCAGATCCGACCATAATGGGTCGGGTGCACGTCGCGCACCTCAAAGCCAGCCCGCTCACGCGTCAGACCACCAGGGCCGAGCGCTGACAGACGACGTTTGTGCGTAATCTCGGACAGCGGGTTGGTTTGGTCCATGAACTGAGACAGCTGCGAAGAACCAAAGAATTCGCGCACGGAGGCAACGACTGGCTTCGCATTGATCAGATCGTTCGGCATCACCGTATCGATATCAACAGAGCTCATACGCTCCTTGATGGCCCGCTCCATGCGAACCAGACCGATGCGGTAATTATTCTCCATCAGCTCACCGACCGAGCGGACACGACGGTTGCCGAGATTGTCGATATCATCGACTTCACCCTTGCCGTCTTTCAGGTCCAGAATAACCTTCATGACACCGGTAATGTCGTCCTGGCGCAGCGTGCGCTCGGTATCTTCAGCCGGCTCATAGCCAGAAACAGCCACTTTCAGGCGCGTGTTCATCTTCACCCGGCCAACAGCCGAGAGATCATAGCGTTCGCCATCAAAGAAGAGCTGGTTGAACAAGGCATCCGCCGCTTCCTGGGTTGGTGGCTCACCTGGGCGCATGACGCGATAAATGTCAGACAGCGCTTCAAAGCGGGTGTCATTCTTGTCGGCTTTCAGCGTGTTGCGCAGCCATGGGCCGCGACCGCCGCCATCGACATCCAGAACTTCGATTGCCTTGATCTTCTGCTCACGCAGCTCAGCCAGCAGTTCTTCGTCGAGCAGATCGCCGGATTCCCCGTAAATCTCACCCGTTTTGCGGTTGACGATGTCACGCGCGAGGAATTTGTTTTCCAGCGCCGTGGTCGGCAGAAGCAGCTCTTCCGTACCGCCTTCAGCAATCCGCTTCAAAGCCAGCGCGGTGATCTTGCGATCGGCCGGCGCCACGGTCTTGCCTGATTTGGCATCGACGAGATCGAAAGTTGGCTTTACGCCTTTCCAGGCATCAGGATTGAATCCCGTGATCCAGCCCTTCTTGTCCATCCGGTAGATGGAGTGGGTGTAGAACATGTCGAGGATCTGATCCGCGTCATAGCCAAGCGCCATCAGCAGAGTCGTGGCCGGCAGCTTACGCTTGCGGTCGATCCGGACGTTCAGGATGTCTTTCGCGTCGAACTCGAAATCGAGCCATGAACCGCGATATGGAATGATCCGGGCGGCGAACAGGAACTTGCCCGAAGAGTGGGTTTTGCCCTTGTCGTGATCGAAGAACACACCTGGCGACCGGTGCATCTGGCTCACGATGACACGCTCGGTGCCGTTGACAATGAAAGTACCTTTATTGGTCATCAGCGGGATATCGCCGAGATAGACCTCTTGTTCCTTGACCTCTTTGACCGACTTGGCGCCGGTATCCTCGTCAATGTCGAACACGACCAGCTGCAGACGCACTTTCAAAGGCGCTGCGTAAGTCAGGTCGCGCTGCATACATTCTTCTGTATCGAATTTCGGCGGCTCGAACTCATACGAGACATATTCGAGCGATGCGCGCTCGTTAAAGTCGATGATCGGGAACACTGACTTGAAGACACCGCCGAGACCGTCATCGGTCCGCTCTGCCTGCGGTGTGTGCATTTGCAGAAAGTGTTCGTATGAGGAGCGCTGAACCTCGATGAGGTTTGGCATATCGATGGCTTCGGGAATTTTGCCGAAGGATTTGCGGATGCGTTTCTTTTCAGTGAAAGAGAGTGCCATCTTGTCTTCCGTTTTGTGCCGCTTGAGCCCGAAGCTCAAAGCCGCGTGTCGCCTAGAACGCGCGCACGCGGCAAAGCCGAAACGACTTTGCCGCGCTTAATTTTGACGAAACAGGATCTCGCGCAAATCCCACCTCGCTTTACTTTACGACCCTCAGACGAGGGCAGAAGTCTTACTTGAGCTCGACGGTTGCGCCAGCTTCTTCGAACTTCTTCTTGATTTCTTCGGCTTCGTCTTTTGCGACGCCTTCTTTGATCGGCTTCGGAGCCCCTTCTACGAGCTCTTTAGCTTCTTTCAGACCAAGGCCGCCCACGACTTCGCGGACAACTTTAATCACGTTGATTTTCTTGTCGCCTGCTGCAGTCAGGACAACGTCAAACTCGTCTTTCTCAGCTGCTGCGTCGCCGCCAGCGTCACCGCCAGCTGCTGGGCCAGCTACTGCAACTGCAGCCGCTGCTTTAATGCCACGCTCTTCGAGAAAGTCGTTAAGTTCTTTTGCTTCAAGAATGGTGAGGCCGAGGAGCTCTTCACCTAGTTTTGCGATATCAGCCATTTTTCTGATTTCCTGTTACGGGTTGATGTTTGTTTGCTGGTCTTTGTTGTGGAATTGACCTTATGCCGCTGCCTGCTCGCCGATGGCGTTGATCGCGCCAGCGAGTCCTTGGCCAGGCGCGTTGAGGCGCTGACCCAGTTGGCTTGCCTGTCCCAAAAGACGGGCAACAACAGTTGCAATTTGTTCCTCGCGAGATGGCATTTTGGAGAGCGCAGTGACGCCCGCCGCATCAAGAAGCTCTTCTCCCATAAGACCACCAATAATAACGAGCTTTTCGTTATCCTTGGCGAACTCAGATGCGCCCTTTGCCGCGGCAACAGGATCATCTGCATAAGCAATGACGGTCTGGTCAGTGAACATGGCGCTGGCCGCGTCACCTCCTTTTCCATCAAGGGCTTTCTTAAAGAGACGGTTCTTGACCACTTTCGCTACGGCGCCCTGCTCACGCAGTTTGCCACGGAACTCAGTCATCTCCGCAACTGAAAGACCGGTATAACGTGCCACGATGACACTGCCTGAGTCAGCAATAACGCCTTCGAGCGTCTTGATGGCTTCGGCTTTTCCGGCTCTATCCATTACGGATCTCCTTCAAACAAGGCGACCGGACCATCCGGACACCTGGGGTTGCCGTTGAAAGCGTTCGACGCTTTCGCAAGCGCCTGCCCAGGGCCTCAGCAGACCAGTCCAATCTGTGGCATCCCACAGACCAACCTGCATCACCCCGTCTATCAGAGGATTTACACTTCAATTGAAGCCACCCATGGTCTCGGACAGGAAACGGGAGATCGACGAATCGCCAATCTCCCGCAAGCCGCGTTCCTTAACCTTTCATCCACAGCCGCGCAACCCCCAAAATCACAAAAGTCAAGAAAAAAATCAAAACCCCGCCAGAGCAATCTGACGGGGTCATGAATTCAAGTTGTGATTGCGCCGCCTAGCTGGCGATTGCATCACCTGCGTCGACGACCACACCAGGACCCATTGTTGAGCTCAGCGCGATCTTCTTCACATAGGTGCCTTTGGCACCAGATGGCTTGGCTTTCATCAAGGCATCGATAAAGGCGCGAACGTTCTTCTCGATCGCGTCTTCGGTGAAAGAGGCCTTGCCGATGCCGGCGTGGATGATGCCGAGCTTCTCGACCCGGAACTCAACCGATCCGCCTTTGGCATCCTTGACTGCCTGGCCAACATTTGGCGTCACGGTGCCGACTTTCGGGTTTGGCATCAGCCCGCGAGGGCCAAGGATTTTACCCAGACGACCGACCACAGACATCATGTCCGGGCTGGCAATGACGCGATCAAAATCGGACTTGCCGTTCTGGATCTCTTCCATCAGGTCTTCGGCGCCAACAAATTCTGCACCGGCTTCTTTCGCTTCATCAGCTTTGGCGTCGCGCGCAAAGACAGCGACACGAACATCTTTACCCGTGCCGGACGGCAACGAAACAACGCCGCGAACCATCTGGTCAGCATATTTCGGGTCAACACCGAGATTGACGGCGATTTCGACCGTTTCGTCAAATTTCGAGGTTGCGTTTGATTTGACCAGCTTGACGGCGTCACTGACGCTGTAAGCGGTCTCTGCATTCACCGTTTCTGCGGCAGCGCGATAACGTTTTCCAGCCATGCTCTTACTCCACCACTTCGAGACCCATTGAGCGCGCAGAGCCCTCAATGATCTTGGTTGCTTGATCGAGATCGTTGGCGTTCAGATCGACCATTTTCGCTTCCGCGATTTCGCGGCACTGGGCCCGGGTCACTTTACCAGCGACGGAGCGGCCAGGCTCCTGGCTGCCCTTTTTCAGTTTCGCTGCTTTCCGCAACAGAACTGAAGCCGGCGCTGTTTTCACGATGAAGGTGAACGACTTATCTTGATAATAGTCGATGACGACCGGCAGCGGCAGGCCTTTTTCCATCTTCTCTGTCTTGGCGTTAAACGCCTTACAGAATTCCATAATATTGATGCCGCGCTGACCGAGCGCCGGACCGACTGGTGGCGATGGGTTTGCTGCGCCGGCAGGAATCTGGAGCTTGAGCTGCCCCAGCAGTTTCTTAGCCATGATAGCCTCTCTGGCATTAAGCGGTGTCTGGTGGTCTTTCGATCCAGACGCCAGGGTTTAGAGGGTTCGTGGTTCGGGCTGACTGCCCCTCCCACAAACGATTTTTGTCACTCTGACGAGCGAAGGCAGGCCTAAAGCACCTTCGGCGTGTGGGGTCAAGCAGGATACTCATTTGATCCGATGGTCAGGAGATCACAATTTCGCTGAATGATGAAAAATCAACTTGCGTGCAATCCAGCAATTGTGATGCGTATAAACTTAACGATGTGCGTTATAGTATTTTTTGTCTTTGGAGTGTGGAACGAATGACAAAGTCCAGAATGACGAAGCTTGCGAGAAGTGCGGCTTTGATTGCAGGGGGAATAGTATTGGCGGCATGTGGCGGTGGTGGAGGCGGTGGCAGCACAGTCACGCCCCCGACGCAAGTTTCGCCGCCACCTCCGCCGCCACCGCCTCCACCTCCACCGCCATCCTTCTCTGTTGATGTGTTCGAGCCGGCCAGCGATTTTGAGAATCTCTGCCAGTCGCCACGCACAGGTACAGATATTGAAGGGAACACCTTTCCGGATCAGGCTGGCGCGCTGATCGACGAATTGTTCTGGTTGCGCTCCTGGACGGAAGAAACCTATCTCTGGAACGATCAGGTTACGGATCGGGATCCAAACGATTTCTCGGACCGCGTCGTGTACTTCAATCAATTGAAAACGACGGCGGTCACCCCCTCTGGCGAAGATCTGGATGATTTCCATTTCAGCGAACCGACCGAGGATTTTCTGG
Source organism: Pseudomonadota bacterium (assembly GCA_039033355.1). Classification (GTDB taxonomy): domain Bacteria; phylum Pseudomonadota; class Alphaproteobacteria; order Caulobacterales; family Hyphomonadaceae; genus Henriciella. Next base: position 11,353 of record JBCCCT010000017.1, read on the forward strand.
AGCGCCGAAACTCGGCCGCGCGATCCGGCTATGGCCTCAATCTGGTCGTGTTTTCAAACACGCCGCCGCGGGATTATCGGGTCAGATACACTGAACCCAATTCGCCAGCCTCTGAAGTCGTCAATGGGCAAGCCAATTTTGTCCGTGGGTCCCGTATCCTGTCTATCGATGGTGTGGACCTGGTGAATGGCGGATCCACTCAGGCCGAACTGGACACGCTCAATAATGGCTTGTTCCCGGCAACCGCAGGCGAAGCACATACTTTTGTCGTGCAGGACCCAGGGTCAGCGACAACCCGAACATTTTCGGTAACGTCTGAGGACATTGCTCAACAGCCCGTCAACCGAACGGGCGTAATCGATACGCCGACCGGGAAAGTCGGGTATATCCTGTTTAACACATTCAGCCCCTTCTCGTCTGAAGCCGATATTGCCGGCGCCATCACCCAGATGAGCAATGAAGGCGTCACCGATCTGGTGCTGGATCTGCGCTATAATGGTGGCGGCTTGCTGGCCGTGGCCGGTCAGCTCGGCTACATGATCGCCGGACCGAGCCGAACCAATGGCAAAACGTTCGAACTGCTCGAATTCAATACCGATGCTGGCAATGTGAATCCCGTAACGGGAGAGGTCAACCAGCCCATCCCGTTCTATAATACCGGCCTCGGTTTCTCGCTCGCCAATGGCACGCCACTCGACAATCTCAACCTCGGACGGGTTTTTATCTTGTCGACCGCCGGCACCTGCAGCGCCAGCGAAGCGGTGATCAATGGTCTACGCGGGATTGATGTCGAAATCGTCCTGATCGGGGCCGTGACCTGTGGCAAGCCCTACGGATTTTACCCCACCGACAATTGCGGCGAAACCTACTACACGATCCAGTTTCGCGGCGTGAATGATAAGGGCTTTGGCGACTATTCCGATGGCTTCGTGCCGAACAATTCAAGCTTCGGCTTTGGCGAACGCGTCTCCGGTTGCGTCGTGGCAGACGATTTCAACACCGAGCTGGGCGATCCGACCGAGGGTCTTCTTGCGGCGGCCCTGGATTATCGCGCCAATGGCACGTGCCCGGCCATTGTCCCGAAAGTTTCGGCAGAAACCACCTATTCCAAGCCAGGTCTGACTTCGGTTGCGACGACTGCGCTTTCGGAGCAGGATGACTTCATTGCCAATAATCGTGATATGACGATGCCACGATGATTCGCGCGACCGCCACCCTTTTCAGCGCCCTCGCTTTGACCGCGTGCCAGCATACGACAGCGCCCGTGCCGGCGGTCCTGGTCGAAGCTGATACTGACTCCCTCGACGCCTTGCGGGCTGGACTCGCAGAGGCCATGGACCGGGCCCAGATCGAGTTTGGCGCGGGCGATCCGACTGCGACCCCATCTGTTGCGGTTCTCCCCCCCACGCCAACGGCTCTGGAAACGCAAAGTACCGCCTTGCCGACCATGTTCGACCTGTATGTGCGCGGCGATACTTGTCTCGCGATTGAACGCGGTGCCGATGCGGAGATCGTTCTGCCCGGCGTGACCTGCAGACCGGTCGGTTAGGACAAAGTTCCAGGACAAAAAAGCCCGCGATCGGAGAGACCAATCGCGGGCTTTGATGTGTCTGAGCCAGACGCCTTAGATAAAGGCGTAGCCGTTCGCATTGATATAATTGATCAGCTCATTGCGACGCCGACCGGGATCCGGGTGGGTCGACATGAATTCAGGCGGGCGATTGCCAGCGCTCTTCTGATCCATCAATTCCCATAGCCGCGGCGCCTGCGTCACGTCATAACCAGCCTTGTACATGTAATCGACGCCCAGCTTGTCAGCCTGCAGCTCATGATTGCGGCTATAAGGCAGCAAGACTCCGAACTGGATCGCAGCCCCGCCCAGCGCGGCAAGGGCGCCACCATATTCACTCAGTTCATCGGATTGCGCGATCGCCACCTGTCCCGCCACCATGGCAGCTTGCGCCGCCACCGTTGCCGAGGCACGCGCGGCCGAGTGTCGACCGTCAATATGGCCCGCTTCGTGACCCAGAATAGAGGCCAGCTGATCGTCATTCTCGGTCAGTTCGGTGATGCCGCGATACACGCCGACTTGCTGGCCTGGCATCACAAAGGCATTGATGTCATCCGTATCGAACACCGCGACTTCCCACTCACTCGGAACGTAGGCGACATCTTGATTATATTTGTCGCGCAGGGCGGCGGTGCGACCTTGGGCCGTGCGATCCCAGGTCGTCAGAACGCGGCTGCGAAGCCGACTGTCGCCGGTTTGCGGGGTTTGTTTCTTCATCTCGCTCCAGGCCGTGGTCGACATGGCTGCAAGGGAGGCATTGTCAAATCCGGGCAGGATCAGTTGTTGCTCACCCGTCACAGGATTGGTCGAGCAGCCGGTCACGATCGGGATAATCGTGCCACACGCCAATCCGCGGATCATCGCCCGTCGCGACACGCGCATACGCGGCGCCTGGTTGAGGAAATCGCTCGGCGCATCGATTCGATCCCCGGTCTCGATCATTTCATCTGTAATCAGCAAATCGCTCATCTACCTGTCTCCCAATGTCAGATAAGTTTACACCCGATTGGATCGTGGAGCAAAACTCATGTGTCTCCAATTGCTTACACAAATTCTGCCACGGGTCACGTGAATGTCGGATGAAGCCGGCACAGAGTCTGTGTTCAGGCAGAAACCAAAAGCTCTCTCGCTTGCTCGACCCAGTTTTCGCGGCTGACGCGCCCCTTGAAGGACAGATGGTTTTCGATCCAGGTCTGGTTTTCCGGTTTCCATTCTGCAATTTGACTAAAGGTCCAGATACCGAGCCCATTCAGCACTTCGGCGATCCGTGGTCCGATCCCGGTAATCGTAGTCAGATCATCGCCGCCATCGCCTGGACGCTCAAGCTGGACAGGCTGTTTGCCGTCCAGCTCAGCAAGCATGGCCTCGGATGGATGCACTTCTGGCTCCGCTTCGGCCGCAACGGGTTCGATTTCAACCGCCTCATCCGGCAGTTCTGGCGCTGAATCTGCGGCTGGTTCCGCATCCTCAGATGTTGGTTCCACCTCCTCTGGCGGTTCCTCAATCGTTTCAGAAGCGCCCTCGGAGTCTGTCGCTGCGGGTTCGGGGTCTGCTGTGTCCTCGTCTGGTGCTTGCTCAAAGTAAGCCAGGCGTCCTTCCAGATAGCGATTGCGCCAGCGCAATTGAGCCAGCTCTTCATCCATATCGGATCCGTTGGGTGCCTCTGCAGCGGGCTCCGGGTCCGGCGCTATGACGGCGTCTTCCATGGGCGCCGGATCGGTCGTCAAAACGGCCGCAGACTGTGCCACCAGCTTCTCTTCCAGAGCATCAACACGGGTCCGCAGATACGCCGCCTGCCAGCGCGTTTTCTCGTCTGCGACGCTGGATTCTGGCGCTGCCTCGGCCACAGCGGCCGTGGGTGTTGCTTCAGGAACAGATGCCGCGAGCGTCGTCTCGATGTCCGATTCCAGTCCAGCGACCCGCTCTTCAAGCCAGGCATTGCGGTCCCGCAATTGGGTCAATTCTTCCTGATCGCCATCTGACAGGACGGCGCCTGCAACCACGCCCGCAACTGCTGCGCCCGCCGTCTCAAGCACGTGGCTATTCTCACTCTTGCTGGCCTGCAGCGCTTCCAGCTCGGCGCGCGTTTTCGATAATTCCTCTCCAAGCGCCGTGATGCGTTTCTCGCGCTCATCCAGCGCAGCGACCAGCACATCTCCCCCACCAGGGGCAGCTGCCGCCTCTTCCTTTTGCTTGCGCTGGGCGGCGTAGAGCGCCTCGACCTCGGCTTTCGATTGCGTCAGCTCGGTCTTAGCGATTTCGCGCTCAACTTCGGCTTTGCGGATACGGCTTCCGACCATCAGCCCCCGTAGCGCAAAGCCAAATAACAGGCCGAGCACGGTGGCAGCGGCCATCGCTATCCACATATTCGCAATTAACCACTGCATCTACTCGCTCCGTTCTTGAACGCTAAATTCGATTCTTCGATTGGCTGCGCGCCCCTCTGGCGTCGCATTGTCCGACTCAGGTTGATCGGGACCATAGCCTGTTACAACCAGTCGCGCGACATCGAAGCCTGCATCTCGCATGTAATTGGCGACAGCCTGCGCCCGCGCCTCGCTCAAAGCAAGGTTTGCGTCTCGCCGACCCGTATTGTCTGTGTGACCGCCGACTTCGAAGACCAGATTGTCCGCACATGTGGCCGCGACAGCCATGATCTTGTCCAACGTGTTGCCGCTTTCGCGGGAAATTTCGGCGCTGCCGAAGCGAAACACCACCGCATTGGCGTCCATGATCAGATCGAAAGAGGTCTGACAGGCCTGTAGCGGATCTTCGCCGAGATCGATGCCAGAGATTTCATCCAGTTCGACGGTGACCGTTTCCGCAGCAATCTCGACCGCATAGGCACCCTCCAGTTGCGCCATATCCTCGCGCAGGAATTGCAGGGTTGAACTGGTCGCTTCACCCTCAAAGCTGAACCCTTCATCTTCCGGATCGAATTCCATTTCTCCGGACTCAAAGTTCGAGAAGTGCGGCAGGCCAAGGCGCACACCTTCGATCCAGGGCTCGTACTCGCTCGCCTCGATGGTCATCTGATCGATCACGTCACCATCGAAATAGGTTTCGGCTATGGCAGCGATTTCGGCGCGATCCTCAGAGGTTTCGCAGCTGCCGGACAGGACGAGCGTTCCATCAATGTGTTCGGCTTTCCAGTGACTTGGACCATCAATCGCCGCGACGCCGGTCCAGGGATCGGACAAGTTGGCAATCGACGCGGTCGCCTGCATACGCGCCGCATCCTGCATGGCGATGCCGCTCAGGCGGAGCTCATGATCCGTCAGTCTGGCCTCACCGCTGTCCAGCAAATCAAGCTGCTCAAGTCCGAACCTGGCGGTCCCGACCCAATCACCCGATGGCACCCCTAAAGTCAGCTCTGTGCGATCATCCAGCGACGCTGCGGTCAAACTCCGGACATGCGTGGCCAGGGCCTCGCGAATATTGTCGTCCGGCACACCGCCCACCAGGATGATGGCGCCGCCCGGACTCTTGATCGCACGCCAGACATAAGGCGATGCCGTCGGCAAATCCCGAATTTCCTCGAAATCTGTATCAACTGCCCAGATGCCGCCCCATACAGGACCACCAGGTCCTGACGACGTGAAGACAGCCTGTTTCGCCAGTTCAGCCGCCTCAATCGATGGCGGTGCGCCGACCAGCAATGCACGCTGACCGTCCAGGGTAACCGTCGCCCAGGTTTGGCCGGACTCGACGAGCGCCGCGCTCGCGGCGTGTTGCAAATGGTCCTGCATCTGGGACGGGTTCAAGTGGTATTCGGATGAGCCCTGCACCGTCACGAAGCCTAGCAATACCAGACCCGCGCCACTCAGGCCGGCGGTCAGTATGTCATAGGCACTCATGTCGCAATCTCCTCCCGTAAAGACTGCATTAACCCTCTCAGGTCTGCCTTATCCCTTGGAATCAGGCAAGTGCGTGTTACAGGGCGGCCATGAACGAGATTTTCGACCACATCACCTCCGCGAGCAATCCGTTAATCAAACAATTGCGCAGCCTGGAGCGCAAAAAGGGCCGCAATGAGACCGGTTTGTTTCTCGCCGAAGGCGCGCGCCTGATCGAACAGGCTTTGGCGCAGGACTGGCAGGTTGAGACGCTGGTCGTCTCTAATGCGGGGGTGGAACGCGACCATGTCCGGGCCCTCGCGAAGCGGGCCGCCGCACAAGGCGCGCGCCTCGTCCAGGTGCCGGACCGCCTGGCGGGATCAATTGCACGTAAAGACAACCCACAAGCCGTCATTGCGGCGATCCAGCAACGCGATCTGAGCCTAGAGGATGTTCCCGCAGATGATCCCGGTCTCTGGATCGGCCTGTATGAGTGCCGTGACCCGGGCAATCTCGGCACGATTCTACGGACGGCAGACTGCGCTGGCGCGGCGGGCGTGATTCTGATCGAGAATTGCTGCGACCCTTACAGTGTCGAAGCGGTGCGCGCATCGATGGGGTCACTGTTTGACGTTCAGCTTGCCCGCGCGCCATTCGCAGCGTTCAATGCCTGGCGAAAATCGGCCAGGCTGAACATGGTCGCTGCCAGCGTGAATGGCGACACCACGCATACCGGCGTCGATTTCGTCTCGCCCAGCCTGATCCTGATGGGCAATGAACAGGCCGGCCTCCCCCTTGCGATCGAAGCCGAATGCGATACGCTCTGTTTGATCCCGATGCGCGGCGGCGCGGACAGTTTGAATCTGGCCCAGGCCACCGCCATCATGCTGTATGAAGGCTGGCGACAGCGAGGATTTGCATGATGGATATGCGTTCGGATCTGTTTCTCGCGGATCAATGGTCTGACGATCAATATGCCCTGCTCGATAGCGGCGATGGCCATAAACTGGAGCGGTTCGGCGCACAAACCGTCATCCGCCCCGACCCGCAAGCGTTCTGGCCCCCGGCGACGCCCGTGGCGAATTGGCAAGCTGATGCGAAATTTGACGCGAAAGCTGGCGATGATGATCGCGGCCATTGGCAGCTGATCACCCCTGGCGCGCCAGAAACCTGGCCGATGCAATGGCGCGGATTGCAGCTGAATGCCCGCCGCACCCCGTTTCGCCATCTCGGCCTGTTCCAGGAGCATAGCGTGCATTGGGATTTCGCGCAGGCGCAGATCCGCGCCGCAGGACGCTCGATCAAACTCCTCAATCTGTTCGGCTATACTGGCATGATGAGCCTGGCCGCGGCCCAGGCCGGCGCCGAGGTCACCCATCTTGATGCCAGCCCCAAATCGAACGGGTATGGCAAAGACCACGCGGCGATGAGCGGGCTCGCAGAGGCCCCGATCCGCTGGATTGCAGATGATGCAATGAAGTTTACCGCCCGCGAGATCCGGCGCGGCAATCGCTATGATGCCATCGTCCTCGATCCACCAAAATTCGGACGTGGCACCAAGAATGAGACCTGGCGCTTTGAGGAAGACTTGCCAGACCTGCTCGCCAATGTGCGGGCCTTGCTGTCCGACCAACCGCTCTTTGTGATCTTGACCGCTTATGCGGTGCGACTGTCCCACATTGCGCTGGCACAGGCATTATCGGGGCACTTACAAGATCTGGGCGGTCAGATCGAAATGGGCGAGATGGCACTCCCACACCTGAATGATGAACGTCTCTTGCCGACCTCCATCTGTGCGCGGTGGACCGCCTAGGCGCGCTCTGTCGCGAAAATTGCGGCGCAGCTCAGGACAATGACAGCGATCGCGCCGAGCCAGATCGGATCCACGTTCGCGCCATCCCAAACCTGAGCTTGCACCTGCACATCGCCAACGGACTGGCTGAGCCGTGCGGCCCGCGCATTGACCACATCAAACAGGCCGCCCATTTGCGACAGCGCTGCGCCGATGCCCAGTCCGCCGGCTCCGAACAGAAGCGGCGCCCGCCAGCGCGACCGTTTGCGGATCGGTTGCATGACCCGTTCGACGAAAGCTTCATTCTGCAAAGCCTCATCTTGCGCCTCGAACAGGGCGCTCAAATCATCATATCGGTCTTCAGTCTGCATCATTCTACTCCATCACGCCACGTCTTCGGCGGCAAGCTGTTTGCGAAGCGCGGCGACCCCGCGAGTCACGTGCGATTTCACCGTTCCAAGTGGAAATCCTGTCGCGGCAGAGGCTTCGCTGTGGCTCAATCCTGAGGCCACACAAAGGACCACACAAATACGTTGGTTTTCGGGCAAGGTCTTGAGGGCGCGATCCAGGTCCATCCGATCAGGAAGCCGCGCCGCTGAGGTGTCAAACGCAATGATATGGGCGCTTTCATCAAACGCGACCTCCGGCTTCTGTTTGCGCCTGGCTTGCAGGAATTCGCGATAGGCGATGGTGCAAATCCAGGCCTTGAACGACCCGCCGCGATAGCTGCCAATCTTGCGCCAGGCAGTTAGAAACGCGGCTTGAGCAATGTCATCGGCTTCGGCCGCATGCCTGGCCAGGCGATGGCAAACCCCGCGTACGGCGCCATGATGACGTCGCACCAGGGTCTCGAACGCGGCCTCTTCACCAGAGGCCGCGTCACGGGCCAGATCGCTATCCGTTCGCATTCGTCGGGTCGCCCTATCCCATCACCTCTAATCGTGGCTGAAGCGCCACAGACCCAGATAGGCCAGGCCCAGAACCACCGGGAAGGAGGAAACGCCAAGGATGCCGCGAACTGCTTCGGGTTCATCGTGCGGGACAATCGCGCCCAGAACCATGAAGGCGATCCCAAAGGCGATCAGCAGGACGCCGCGCCGCAGATCCGATTTCACCGGATCGTTCAGGTAAGACATCCGTTCGACCAGTTCTGGTGAAACTTCCTGGCCCTTTTCCACGGCCAGACGGAGGGTTTCGTGAGCGGTCAGGCGCTTTTTGTAATTGTAGTGGCTGAACAGCCAGATGATCGCGACAATTGCTGCGAATAAAAAGATCGGGACGAGAATATCATCCATGGGTTTGTATCCTTATCATTGCACCCAGTTTGTGGGCTCATGAATAAAGATGCAAACAGACCCGCTTTTGGATGCAGCTGCATTACAATTTTGCTTTTGCGGCGGCTTTTGACACGGCGTCCCACGCCGCCGTCATATCCTGAGACCAGGCGGTCCCGGCCAGTTTCCTGAACACATCTGCCATCACGTGGAAGAAGCCATCAAACACCTCATCCGTGATGCCATAGCCTTCATGGTTCATGCGTTCCGCAGAGACGAAGCTGATCGCGACAGGATCATCCTGCAACAGGCCCTCGGCCATGCTCAGCGCCTCGTTCAGCATGTGTCCGCGTGCGCCTTGATCCGTGTCGAGCACGAACAATTCCTCAAATTCGGGAAAGCGCTGAAACAGCGCGGCATAGACCGGCGGGACGACATCCTCGCACTGCTCTGCGACGGCTTCGAGACTAGCGGTGAAAGCGGTGAGATGGGTCATTTCGCTGGTTCGGGCCGAAGCGCATAGATGGAGGCAGCGATGATCCCCGCTTCGGTGTGAATATCAGCGATCACGCGATCATACTCCGCGCCCTCGAACTCATCGAGGCGTGGCCAGTGCTCTGGCAAGTCCGGAGATTCAAAAACATGGACATCGACCCGCGTCCCGTCAGGCCCAAGATAGATGCCCGGATAGCCTTCTGCGGCGCCCCAACCGGACTCGACCAAAGTCCCCCGGACATAGCCTTCGCGCCATTGTCCGCGCATCCCGTCTAACTGATGATGGTTCACCCGCCCTGGCGCCAAAGTGCCATAGGTGGCGAGGCGATGGTGTGCAGTGAACTCGTCCATCATCGCCACTCCCAATAGCGCCTAGCCGCGTGGTGGCAGGCTGTGCACCAGGGTGAGGAATTTCAGTTTTGTCCCGGCACGGCGATGCTCTGACAGCGCCTGATAATCGGGATCATTGTACCAGGCCTTGGCCGCGGCTTCGCTTGGAAACTTGAAAATGATGACGCGTCCGGAGAGGTCATCGCTGCCTTCCAGGGTCTCGCTCTTATCATCAAAAGTCACGAACTCTCCGCCATGCTTCTGGAGCATCGGGAAGAAGCCTTTCTCGTAAGTGCGATACGTATCGGGATCGGTGATCTCTTCCAGATTGACGATCATGAACACCGGTAGATCGGACATGCCTACACCCTCCTAAAGCGGGATATTATCGTGCTTCTTCCATGGGTTGGACAGCTCTTTGCCCTGCAGCTGCCGCAGCGCTTTCGCGACCCGCCGCCGTGTCGAGTGTGGCATGATGATATCGTCAATATAGCCTTTGCGGGCGGCGACATACGGATTGGCGAAATTGTCTTCATAGCTCTTCGTATGTTCGGCGATCTTGGCCTCGTCACCAATATCCTTGCGGAAAATGATCTCGACCGCGCCCTTCGCACCCATCACCGCAATCTCAGCAGTCGGCCAGGCATAATTGACATCGCCGCGCAGGTGTTTCGAGCTCATCACGTCATATGCGCCGCCATAGGCCTTGCGGGTGATCACCGTAACTTTTGGCACCGTCGCTTCGGCATAAGCAAACAGCAATTTGGCGCCATGTTTGATCAGGCCGCCATATTCCTGCTTGGTGCCTGGCATAAAGCCCGGGACATCGACAAAGGTGACGATCGGAATATTGAAACAGTCACAGAAGCGAACAAAACGTGCGCCCTTGCGTGAGGCATCAATATCGAGCACGCCCGCCAAAGTCATCGGTTGGTTGGCCACGAAGCCGACGGTGGATCCTTCCATCCGGCCAAAGCCGCAAATGATATTGGCGCCAAAGGCCGGGCTGATCTCGAAAAAGTCACCCTCATCGACAGTCTTTTCGATCAGCTCTTTCATATCATAAGGCTGGTTCGGATTGTCCGGGATCAGCGTGTCGAGACTGTTATCGATCCGTTCAATCGTATCATAGGTCGGGCGCACCGGCGGATCTTCGCGGTTCGAGCCCGGCAGGAAATCGATCAAGCGGCGCATCTGCGTCAGCGCTTCGATGTCATTCTCGAACGCACCATCAACAACGCCAGACTTCGCGGCATGTACCGAAGCGCCGCCAAGCGTTTCGTGCGTGACTTCTTCATTGGTCACGGTCTTCACCACATCCGGGCCGGTGACATACATGTAGGACGTGTCTTTCACCATGAAGATGAAATCCGTCAGTGCCGGCGAGTAAACATCGCCGCCTGCGCAAGGCCCCATGATGACCGAGATCTGTGGAATGACGCCGGAGGAGAGGACATTCTCCATGAAAATATCAGCATAGCCGGCGAGACTGTCCACACCTTCCTGAATACGCGCACCGCCCGCATCAAAAATGCCAATCACCGGCGCGCCGACTTTCGCGGCGGCTTTTTGAACTTTGACGATCTTCTCGGATTGCGCCAGCGACAGCGAACCGCCAAACACGGTAAAGTCCTTGGAGAATACATAGACCAGACGGCCATTAATCGTGCCGGAGCCTGTGACCACGCCATCGCCCGGAATGCGCTGTTTTTCCATGCCGAAATCATGGCTGCGATGTTCGACGAACATGTCCGTCTCTTCGAAACTGTTCTCATCGAGCAACAGGGCAACCCGTTCGCGGGCCGTCAGCTTGCCCTTTTCGTGTTGACGTTCGATCCGGGCCTTGCCGCCCCCCAGTCGCGCTTTTTCACGCCGCGCCTCAAGGGCTTCGATCACATCTTGCATAGGCTCCAACCTCCACTCATCCGCAGGACTTGTGGCTGGGTTGTATCGCGCCGACGCGCGAGGGCAAGTCTGTCGCCTATGCAAAACGGGCCTCCCCAAGGGGAAGCCCGTCTGACCTTTCATTCTGAAAGTTAAAGCTATTTGTTTCTAATAGCCGTAGTGGCCGCGATTATGGCCACGTTGTCCGCGCTGCGGGATGCCATGGATCTGGCGAACCTGATCGCCGCGTCGGACGATACAGGTAACCGGACGCTCAATGTCACGCCGGCGGGTTTCAAACTCGACCTCGTTAAAGGTCACGCGGAATCCCCGCGGTCCGATCTGTTCGGCATGGCGACCATCGTCGAAGTTGACATCCCGGAAGCCGAGATAGTCAGCTTCTCTGCGTATGGCGCGGCGGCAGGCCCGAATGGCCTGGCGCTTCGCCTGCCGGTTCGACTGATGTCCATTGTAGCCATGGTGGCGGTGACTCGAATAGCCGATCGTGCCGTGGCCGCGATTGGTATAACCGAAATGCAAGGCGCCATTGCCGGTCTGTACCGAAATGCTGCCGGTCACGCGTTTGCCAGGTTTGCCATGGTCGGCCAGCGCTGGTGCGGCGAAGAGCAGAGGCGCCGCAAGGGCAAGCGCGGCTGCTCGAGGTTTCATGATACGATTTATCATGGCTGCAGGAATACACAGGCCCCTGCAACCGAGCGTGAGTAGCGTATTCGGGTGACATTCATCTGCTCAATGGCTGCCCGAACATTGCCATTTTGTTAGATCAGGGTCAGGCTGGAACAGATTTCTTGGCGTGAGAAATCACAGAACATGAAGATGGGGATCGACATGAAATTATTTACAATCAGCGCATTCGCCTTGGGATTGGCGCTAGGCGCAACAGCCGAAGATACGAGTCGTGATAATCATCTGGTGACCTCACTGAACCAGGCGGACATTCAATTTGTTTCTGAGTCGCTTGATCATACGGTCCGTCGAAATCTTGACGATTCCGTCGGCGTTCTCGCCTATTACCAGCAAGATGGTAGCAGCACAGAACTCGTCTATGCCATGCAGGGCAAGGCCTGCCAGGGGGGACCGGATTGCCTCGGCCTGGAAATCTTTATCATTTTCGAAGGCGCTTTTACCGCCGAACAGGCGAATGATATCAATCGGCGCTGGTCTGCGATCAAAGCGACAGAGACAGATGGCAGCCTGTACCTGACCCGCTATCTGATCCTCGATGACGGGCAGACGATCGGCAATATTCGCACCAATGTGTTGAACGCACTCGCCATTTCCGAACAGATTCAGGCGGAACAGACGGCCGCTGCTGAAGAACCATCGGAACCCGCGCAGATCGCCGCCGCCGATATCGACTTTGGCGAGGACGCGGGCGACTATGCCAATGATGGGGCATGCGATGATGCCCGGTTCGAATCGGATGGCGATGACTGGACGTATCAGCGCAATCATGTGCTGCGCGACGCCACAGATTGTCGAACCCTTTATGAAGCGGGCGAGCTGACGCTTTATCTCGATTTCGGCGACAATTCCGGCGAATACGCGAATGATAATACGTGTGATGATAACCGCTTCACCGGCGAAGGTCGCTCCATCCTGCAGACAGACAGCCATGTGAAACGCGACGCCGTCGATTGCATTGTCGCTTATCGGGCCGGCACCATCAATCGCCCCTGATCCGGTCGCTACGTAGTCTTCCCGATACAGGCGTGTCGGCTTCGCTTCTACATTTTCCATGCCCCTTTAACAGCGTGGAGAATACAGATGGCGTTGAAACAAATTGTCTTGCGCTTGGCGAGAAACGCAAATGCCCCGGACGGTGATGATCGACAAGGCTATATCATGATCGCCCCGCTTGGCCCGGATGGCAAAATCGATCTGCACAGCTGGCGTGAGCATAAGAAACTCTGCGAAGTGAAACGCTTTCACCCCGACCCGGATGAAGTTGCAGATGGCTGGCTCACCCATAATGGCAGCCATTGGCGCATTCGCTATGACGAAGATCATGAAGGCCCTGATGAAGGCGGCTTCCGCCTTGGCGACCACGCGTTTCATCCCGGCGAATATGTCACCATCGCGTCGCACGGGGTGACGCCGCTGACCTATATCGTCACCGATGTCCTGCCGTTTCGCGCGGCAGATGCGGCCTAGGCTTCCGGAACCGGAGGCGGTGGTGGTTTAATCATCGTCCCGGATTTTCCCGCGTAGTGCTTTGACACTGCCGCGTTGCTTTTTGGCATCCAGGCGGCGGCGAACGGAGGCGCGGGTGGGCTTTGTCCTGATGCGTTTGCGCGGCGGCTCAGCCACGCTCCGCACCATTTCGGCCAGGCGCTTGCGCGCGGCCTCCCGGTTCAGCCCCTGGCTGCGATGGTCCCTGGACTCCAGAATGAGATCTCCATCCTGGGTCAAACGGGCACCATAACGACGCCGAAAGCGCGCCTTGACCGGCGCCGGAATGGAGCTGGACAGCACATTCCAGCGCAGTTGGACCGCCGTCGAGACCTTGTTGACATTCTGGCCACCTGGACCGGAGGCACGGATGAATCGCTCCGTCAGCTCCCATTCCGGGATCTGTATGGCCTCGGTCACAAAGACGTGATCGCGATTGGACATGAAAGCTCCGTTCAGGGTCAATTCAGGCAGCAGTCCTAGTGTTGTAGACAAGGCTTGTCACGAACAGCCGAAATTGTGGGTGCCTAGGGGGCGCCTGAAGAGAGAAAGGGAGGCGACACATGTCCATCCTCTCAAGACTGACATCTACGGTGGCGGCGATCGCCCTGACCGCAGGCACGCTGGCCCCGGTGGCCTATGCCGATCGCAATGATCGCGAGCGACGGCCGCAATTCTCATCGCAAGATCGCGTTGAGAACCGGCGCGACAATGCCCGGGCCGAGCGCAACCGCCAGGCGCGCATTGAGCGCCGCGACGGCCGCAGCAATGTGCGCACCAATGATAATCGTGTGCGCGGCGAACGCAGTATGACAGGCCGCGAATTCCGCCGAGATACGAGTGATCGTCGCGGCGAACGGCGACAGGAACGTCGCACCGAGCGACGGGACAATCGTCAATTTGAACAGCGTCAGGAAAGACGCACAGAACGGCGCGACAATCGACAGTTCGAGCAAAGGCGCGAACGCCGCGTCGAGCGCCGCGACAACAGACAATTCGAGCAGCGTCAGGACCGCCGCGCGGAGCGTCGTGACAATCGTCAGTTTGAACAAAGACAGGATCGCAGAGCCGAACGGCGGGCAGACGATCGGCGCGAGAATCGCCAGATCCGTCGCAATTCCTATGATCGCGGTTATTCACAAGCGCGCCGGGATGTTCGCACACGACAGCACGATCGCTATCACAATAACCGCAACCGGGCCGGCGATCGGCACTATAATAACCGGCATTACAACAACCGGAATTATAGCAACCGCCATTATAATAACCGGTACGATCGGCATTATCGCCATCACCGCAATTTCAACCGGTATTATCGCCGTCACAATAATGGCTATCATTATCGCCATCATTATCGTCGGCACAATTTCCGGCACTATTCGCCGCGTGCGTTCTACTGGGGTGGCCACCGTCCATTCTATTATTATTCGCGGCCAACTTTCAGCTTCGTCTATGACAGTCGCTATATCCCACGATATCGGATCGGCGGTCACTATGGCTACCATACCAATACGATCATTATCGGAGATTATGACTATTGGGGCCTGTATGATCCGCCGCACGGTTATCACTGGGTGCATGACTATGATAGCGGCGACGCCATCCTCGCGTCGATTGCCACCGGGGCCATTATTGGCCTGGTCATCGGCGCCCTGGCAGACTGATCCCCCCGGGCGCGTCCTTCTCGCGCCTAAAGAACACCCACCGCCTCCGCGCGGTGGGTGTTTTCTTGGGCGCAGATCAATTTTTTATGGCGCTTCCCTTGCGTTCACCTTTCATTAGGCATGACTCATGCTTAATTCGAATTGTCCGGAGCAAAAGATTCAGTCCGGACATAGTCGTTCAACAGCTGAAAGGAGGTGATCCAATGTCGAGTGAGAAACCAGGAACGGTGATTGGATCCGTTTGTGTTAAGGGTTTCATGGAGCAACCTCTGAGTCCCCAATAACACAGTCTTGAGGCTGCTACATGTTGAACGCAGCCAAGGATTCAAGAGCCATCCGGCTCACGGACCCCAGCCGAGACCCGGCTGGGGTTTTCCTTTTTTGGTCACCCGGCCGATATTTCTGACAATCAATCACGAACCGCCCGATATTCCCGAATATTCACCTGGTATTCCCGATATTCCAGACCATTCATTGCGTCACATTCGGCCTTGAACAGGCCCGCGGAATAAGGAAACAAGGCCTATGCGGTTTGGCGATTACATTCGGGACCAGCGGCGCGATCTGCAATGGACGCAACCAGAAGCGGCGCAGCAGATCGGGATTGAACAATCCTATCTTTCAAAACTGGAATCGGGAAAGTCCTTCCCGTCCGAAGAGGTGTTCGCGTCGATCAAGGCCGCGTACAAGATTGATGTCGATGACCTGAGCAAACGTCTGTTCCCGGGTGAACTCGACCAGTTGCGGGAAATTGGTGATGTCCGCTCCGCCATCATGAAGCGCACCAAGGATTTCGAACAACGCGTCAAGACCTGGCTGATTGCAGGCATTGTCTGCCTGATGCTTGGAGGAGCGGCGCTGGGTTTGAGCCTGATCGAAGAAGACTCGGTTCGATCTGAATACAAGTATCGGTCCGTCGGCGTCATTCTCGAAGGCGAAGGTCTCGACGTTTTCGACATTGTCTATGATGGGCCCTTCGACAATCGCGAGAATGCTCAAGAATTGCGGCAGCGCCAACAAGAAATGATGGCTCGGCTGGATGAACAGTTTTTGAGTCTGAACGAAAATCGCGGTGTGACCTTCACCGAAGCCGTCTCGGACGGCACCCGGAGTTGGCAATTCTATGCAGCGGACATGGTGAGGATCCGATCGCCGTTGCGATGGATGATTGCGCCAGCCTTCATGCTGATTTTCGGCGCCCTGGGTTGCTTCTTCGCAAGCTATCGCTGGCGTTCCACTTAATCCCAGTTCCAACAATTCAAACCGGAGGATATTCAATTGCCAAATTGGATCACGACCACCTGCACCCTGTTTTCCTGTGCCGCGCTTTTCGCCTGCCAAACCCCACGGCATCGCCACAGCTTACCATCCTCGCCCAGTCTCGATGCCAGGATCGAAACCCTGATGACCCGCGACGACGTCAAGGGACTCGCCGTCGCGGTGATAGAAGGTGACGAGATCCTCCACGTCCGGGCTTATGGCGCCCGCAATGTCGAGCGCGGCCTGCCATTGGAGAACGATACGATCATGTATGGCGCATCGCTGACCAAGGCGGCGTTCGGATATATGGTCTTGCAGCTGGTCGACGAAGGTCGGCTCGATCTTGACCGCACGATCGATCGTTATCTGCCCAAACCCCTGCCCGAATATCCATGGTGGCAGTCGCTCCAGGATGACCCTGAATGGCGCGCGCTGACCCCGCGGATCATCCTCAGCCACCGGACCGGTCTCAACAATCTTCGCTATTTCGAGCCGGATCAGAACCTGACCTTTCACTTCAGGCCGGGAGCGTCCTACGCTTATTCAGGAGAAGGCATAAACATCCTGCAGGCTGTGCTCGAAGAGGGGCTGGGCCTCGATGTCAAACAGGAGATGCGCCAACGCCTGTTCGATCCGCTCGATATGCCGAATACCAGCTTGCAATGGCGCGAGGATTTCGCAGACAATCTGGCCGATGGCTATGCGATGGATGGATCATTCGAACCGCATGATGAACGGTCCTTTGTCAGTGCGTCCGGATCGATGGATACGACTATTGCCGACCAGGCCAGGTTGTGGCGTGGTCTGTTGAGCGGCGAAGGATTGTCGCCGGAGCTACGGACTGAATGGGTCAGGCCACAATTCCCGATCCGGACCCTTCAGAAATTTCCAACCCTGCCCATGCGCGATACCCAAACCGACCGTGCCGAGCCGATTGAGCTCGCCGCGGGCCTCGGTCTGATGACCTGGCAAGGTCCAACCGGCCGGAATTTCGCCAAAGGCGGGCACAATGACTGGACCGGAAACCTGGTCATTTGTCAGGAAACCGAACGGCGCTGTCTGGTCATGTTGGCCAATAGTGTGCGGGCCGAAATCATATTTCCGGAGATCGCTGAATTCGTTCTGGGCGAAACCGGCTATCCCTGGTGGTGGATATATCCCGCATTGCACAATGATCGGCCATAAACCGACAAAAACTCGCCCAACTTATGGTTAATACTCAAACTGGGCTTTCCCCCGAGATCAGCGATGGAGATTGAATATGCGACACCTTGCAGCCACACTCGCCCTTGCCGGATTGACGTTCTCGCTTGTCGAGACAGCGTCCGCCGCTCCGCTGATCCGGGACTCATCAACGTTCGAATCCGCCGAAATCGAAGGCATCAGCCTGTCCACCCTGCCCGAAGACGCGTTCAACGCCCTGCTCGCAGAGGGCTATCAGGCGGGCGACATCACCCGCTATGAGGATTGGCATCACGGATCGATTGAATTCGTCCGCGGCAGCTATGGCGGACCGAACGGAATGTCCTCCATTTCGATTGGACGCTCGGATGGCAGCCTCGCGTTTATCAGCCAGTCCCTGAACAAGCCCGGCATCGATGTCGGCGCCGAAATCGGAGCGATGCAGACCCATTTCGGAATTGAAAGCGACGAAACCGACTGCCGGGTCAATCGATCTGGGACTGGCGGCAGTTGCGCGGTGCGTAACGCGGAAGTGCCGGATGACGTGACCATGAAATTCACGATGACGGCGCAATCCATGATGATCTTGCGCTCAGTGTCGCGCCCCAAAGCTATCATTGATACCCTGGAGTAACAGTCCTCAAATCTGAAAATCGCGACGCGGACCAGCGCGCGTAAAGTCTGACACCCCAGTCGAGATCCGGCTGGGGTTTTTGTGTGCAATGAAGCCGACCACTCATCACCAGTATTTGTGTTTGCCCGTTTCGTCCCGTGTGCCATATCAGTTAACAAAATTGTTAACCAAAGAGTGAGTTCGGGATGAGCAAACCAAAATCGTGCAATCGACTAATGACCAGCAGCGCGGTCAGCATCTTCGCCCTGGCCTTGAGCGGCTGTATCGCCACCGCGACAGCAGAGGATGTCGCCATCATCCAGCCAGGCGCGCCAGGTGAACCGACCAGGACGCTGAGCGCCGATGAAGCCGCCACGATTGCCGATACAAGTTACTCGCTCGATGATGTTCGCTTCATGCAGGACATGATCCCGCATCACCAGCAGGCCGTCGAGATGGCTGCGCTTGTCGCCGAACGCACGAACAACCAGTCCATTATCGATATTTCTGGACGGATTGATGCTTCGCAAGCAGACGAGATCACCTTCATGCAGGATTGGCTCGCCGCCCGCGGGGAAGCCGCCCCAACCGCGCGCCAGCATCATGCCACGCATATGTCACATGAAATGATGGGCATGGCGACGCCGGAGCAGATGAGTCAATTGGCAGCATCACAGGGCGCGGCGTTCGACGAATTGTTCCTGACCCTGATGGTCACCCATCATGATGGCGCGGTGACCATGGTTACGGACCTGCTGGAACAGCCGGGCTCGGCCTACGATCCTGTCCTGTTTGAATTCGTCAATGATATTGTGAATGACCAAACCGCCGAGATCGAGCGGATGAACGATCTCCTGGCCGGGCTTTCCTCGGACCCGCGCGGCGGATTGAATGCAGGCTTCAGAGATGCCGGCGAAGCGATCTCCAATCTGAGAATGGTCGCGACCCTGCCAAAGCCGCCCGGGTTCTTCGACCCGAACAATCCATCGGGTTTGCCGCCCATTATTCCGCCCAAGGCTGAGACGGCAGATGCCGAAAAGGCTGAAATGGATCATTCCGGCCATGAAGGTCATGAAGGGCACATGGACATGGCCGAAGCCGCGCCCGCGGATCCGCAACGCGGCGATGATCAGTCGAATGAGGAAACCGAATGGGGCGAACGCTCCCCGCTCCTGAGCTTCTCAAACACGGATATGGCGTTCTCGGGCGACATGCTGATTGTCGGCAATTATCACGGCTTCAACATTTACACGCTGAC
>JBCCCT010000018.1:0-30670 GCA_039033355.1 Pseudomonadota bacterium
ACCATTTTCGGCCATCATGGCACCGATCCGTGAGGCCAAATCAGGTTTGGCGCCTTTGCCCACCGGGATCGCGTTTTTTGGCATTGAGGGTTTGGGTGAGGTCCCGCTCGAGCACGGAATTCCGCGAAACCGAAGCGGGTTGTGGCGAGCGACGCGGGCGCTCGTTCGCGGAAAAGGGCGCGGGGCGGACAAGACAACAGCGAGCGCCGCATTTGGCTATGCTTTCGAGACGGCAGAGTGCGATGTCGTCGTAACGACGACGACCAAACCTGCTCGGATCCAGGAAAACAGTCAGTTATGCGCGGCGTTCGCGGATCGTTTGCAGGGTTCCGAACATCTCGGCTCGGGGCAAGTGCCTGCGGAGTCAAAATGGGCAATACAGCGCTGATCTTTAGAGCGCGCTCTGGTCCAGGTGAGCGACCTTTTACACAGAATTGGATATTCAGGGGTTGAGGCGTTTCGAATGGGTCGCTAAATGCGCCTCTCTACGGATGCGGATGTGACGGAATTGGTAGACGTGCCAGATTTAGGTTCTGGTGTCGCAAGGCGTGGAGGTTCGAGTCCTCTCATCCGCACCAATTCTTCGAAGTGAATGGTTCAGACCAGGGCCAAGTCGTGGGTCCGGGCTTTTTCCAGCATCAAGGCCTGCACGCTCGAGCTTGGGGTAAAGGTCTCGGCAAACTGGACTGGCATTTGAAACAGGGCGCCGGGCGTGACGCCATACTCCCGTTTGACCATTCGGTTGAAGCTGGCATCAGAGGAAAAGCCCCAACGTTCCGACACGCGATGTATTTGCCCGCGTGTATTCGGATTTCCAGCGAGTTCAGTGACGGCGCGAATGAGACGGCGGTGATTGATGTAATTGCGGACGCCTTCTTCGGCATCGAACAGACGATAAAGCGAGGCGCGCGAGACCGCGAAATTCTGCAATATCAATGTCGCGCATAGATCAGGCGAGTCCAGGCGCTGCTCAATGAAGAGCTGAATGGCGCGTTTGAGGCTTTCACGAAAATGAGCCGTTGCCGACTTGGAAGCAGTCTCAGGGCACATGGCGACTTCGATACATCCGAGGAACCGCTGGACATCGGAGGGATCGATCACTGTCGCGCCGCCTTTCAGTTGCGCCAGCAGATTGTCCATTTCGCGACCGATCAATTGTCCAATTTGAGTATGGGCCGCATAGGCCAGGGCATGCGGGCTGTCTGACGGACGATAATTGATCGCATCGTGGGGAACGAAAAAGCTATGGCACTCATTATCAGTGTGTAGCGAGGTGAATGGCCGGCAATAATCGAGCAGCGTGATGGCGCCGGTTGCGCATTCAATGGGCAGACCAGCACTTTCAACCGAGGCGCAGCCATAAGCATACCGATGAACATGAATTTGCGCGCCTGCTTCCTCGATATGCCAATTGCGGCGTTCGGCTGCCATGCTGTAATAATGAGAATTGCTGATCGTGATCGGGTGAACAAACCAGGATGCTGAATGGTAATCCTTGCGCGCGTCATCCTTGTTCAGGGGCGCGATGCCAAAAATGGTGGCGCATGTATCGATCCAGGCGTCGACAGATCCGGCCAGGTAGCTTGAGAAGACGGGAATGGCCGTCGACGGTTGAGCATATTGGAGCGGTTTCATGATGTCCCCTTACGCTTCAGTCGCTTCGCAGCGGGCGCGAACGCGACCAGTTAAAACTCCGTTAAATCTATGAATCCATCAGGCGCTTGTCGACGTTGGCTTGTTATCGCTGCGTCTCAAACTTCGTCGCGTCGAAGGCGCCGAGCGAGGATCATTCGGGTGACCTGGCCCCGGAAATTTTCACCAACAATAGCTTGTTGCAAATGGTTCTCACTACCGTGACGCCGCGTCGCACAATAAGGGGGGAGAAATGCCGGTGAAAAAGGATAGGATTAAGCAGCGTATTCGTATTGCCCTTGGCAGAAAAGCGTCTTATCGGAGCGCAAAGATTTCGTCTGGCACGTTTGAGGAGAGGTGTTGAAAATGTCCGAAGTCGAACGATTAGCGCTCGATTATATGCCGGTCATCCTGTTCCTCGGAATCGGCCTGGCCATGTCGCTCCTGTTCATTGTCGGCAATGCGATTCTGGCGCCAAGTAATCCGGATCCGGAAAAAAATTCGGCTTATGAATGTGGCTTCAACGCGTTTGATGATGCTCGGATGAAATTTGATGTTCGTTTCTATCTGGTTGCGATCCTGTTCATTATTTTCGACCTCGAAGTCGCTTTCCTGTTTCCATGGGCGGTGAGCCTCGGCGCCATCGGCGTGTTCGGATTCTGGTCAATGGTGATTTTCCTCGGCGTTCTGACCATCGGGTTCATCTATGAATGGCGCCGCGGCGCCCTTGAATGGCATTAGGAGCCAGCACGATGGCAGGGGAATACAAACCATATGCATTGAGCTCTAACCGCGCCGGCGTTGAGGGCGGGTTTGATGTCCGCGGCGACGATCCGTTCTATGCGGGTCTGTCGGACCACCTGGCTGACAAGGGCTTCTTTACGGCCAAGGCTGATGACCTGATCACCTGGGCCCGTACAGGATCGCTGATGTGGATGACCTTTGGTCTGGCATGCTGTGCGATCGAAATGATGCAGGCCGGCAATCCGCGTTATGATCTGGAGCGGTTCGGCATGGCGCCGCGCGGATCGCCGCGTCAGTCTGACGTGATGATCGTGGCCGGAACCCTGACCAATAAAATGGCCCCGGCCTTGCGCAAGGTTTATGACCAGATGCCAGAGCCGCGCTATGTGATCTCCATGGGATCATGCGCCAATGGCGGTGGCTATTATCACTACAGCTACAGCGTCGTACGCGGCTGCGATCGGATCGTGCCCGTCGATATTTATATTCCAGGCTGTCCGCCGACTGCAGAAGCACTCGTCTATGGCCTGCTCCAACTTCAGAAAAAGATCCGCCGAGAAGGCTCGATCGACCGCTAAAAGGTGCTGACATGTCAGAACAAGTCGAAGCCCTGAACGAGCTTGGCGACCATATTGCGAGTCAAATGCCGGATGCTGTGCGGAAGTTCGACGTCACCGTCGGCGAGCTGAACGTCTATGCCGAGCGCGACCAGATCGTACCGTTGCTGGATTTCCTGAAGCGCGATCAGATGTGCAAGTTCGAGATGATGATTGACGTTTGCGGCGTCGATTATCCGGAACGCAGCCAGCGTTTCGAAGTCGTCTATCACTTGCTGTCCATGCGGTTGAACCAGCGTATTCGCGTCAAGATTTCAACCGATGAAGACACGCCAGTTCCCAGCATCGTTGAGCTACATCGCGGCGCCGACTGGTTCGAGCGCGAAGCCTTCGACATGTATGGCATCGTCTTTTCGAATCATCCGGATATGCGCCGCATCCTCACCGATTATGGTTTTGAGGGTCATCCGCTGCGCAAGGATTTCCCACTGACCGGGTTTACAGAAGTTCGCTATGACGATCTCGAAAAGCGGATCGTGCATGAGCCGGTTGAGCTGACCCAGGAATACCGAAATTTCGATTTCCTTTCACCCTGGGAGGGCATGACGTCCGAGATCCCGGGTGATGAAAAAGCGACCACCGAAGAGGAGGGCGCCTGATGGCTGACGACATGAAATCCGCGCCTGAGGAAGATCGCACCTTCACGCTCAATTTCGGCCCACAACACCCGGCTGCCCACGGTGTGTTGCGCATGGTGATGGACCTCGATGGCGAGCTGGTTGATCGGATCGACTGCCATATCGGCCTCCTGCATCGCGGGACCGAGAAGCTGCTTGAGTACAAGACCTATCTCCAGGGCTTGCCATACTTTGACCGGCTGCATTATTCCGCGCCGATGAACCAGGAACATGCCTGGTGTCTGGCGATTGAGAAATTGATCGGGCTGGAAGTTCCGCGCCGCGGCAGCTTCATACGCGTTCTGTATTGTGAAATGGGCCGCATTCTCGAGCATTTGCTGAACATTGGCACATTCATCCTCGATGTGGGCGCATTGACCCCGATTACGTGGGCGTTTGAAGAACGCGAGAAACTGATGGGTTTCTATGAGCGTGCCTGTGGGGCACGCCTGCACGCGGCCTATTTCCGACCGGGCGGCGTCCACCAGGATCTGCCACAGGATCTGATTGATGACATCATGGTCTGGTGCGAAGCGTTTCCCGGAATCATGGAGACGCTCGAAAGCCTGATTACCGAGAACCGCATCTTCAAGCAGCGCAATGTGGATATCGGCGTCGTCGATGAGAAGACGATCATGCAATATGGCTTCTCAGGCCCGATGGTGCGCGGCTCCGGCCTTGCCTGGGATTTGCGGCGTAGCCAGCCCTACGAGGTCTATTCCGAGATTCCGTCGGATGTCTTCCCGGTTGTTGTCGGCAAGAATGGCGACAATTATGACCGCTATGTTGTCCGTATGGAAGAGATGCTGGTCTCTTGCGACATCATGAAGTGGTGCATCGAGAATATGCCGAAAGGCTCGGTCCTGGCGCAGGGAACGAAAGTCTCGCCGCCGCGCCGCGCCGAGATGAAAAACAGTATGGAAGCGCTGATCCATCACTTCAAACTCTACACGGAAGGTTTCCACGTGCCGGAAGGCGAAGTCTATGCCGCGGTTGAGGCCCCGGCGGGTGAGTTTGGGGTTTATCTCGTGTCCGACGGGTCCAACCGCCCATATCGCGTGAAATTGCGCGCGCCGAGCTTCGCGCACCTGCAAGCCATGGATCATATGTGTAAAGGCCACCAGCTGGCGGATACGTCGGCCATTCTTGGCTCGCTCGACATCGTGTTTGGTGAGGTGGACCGCTAGTGCTGCCAATCCCTGCCTCTTCCGCGATCTATCTGGCCTATTTGACGGGTGGTTTTCTGGCGCTGCTCGGTGTGCTGTTCGCTGTCTCGCCGAAGATCGGCCTCTCGGTCACCAAGCATCGCGCTGAAAATCTGCCGACCATCATGGCGGGGCGATATTTCTTTATGGTTTTTGTCGCGATTGGAATCGCCTTGTCGGGAACGATGCAGCAAATCGCGTATGTGTTTATGGGGCTGGCCGCCGTCGCGTTCTTTGATGCGGCAACTTATGCCCGGGCGAAGGCGCATGTTATACCGCACATCGCGGCCGGTATCGGCGCGCTCATCGTGGCCTTCATTGCCTTGGAGGGAACGGCATGAAATGCTTGAGCCTTTCTCTTGCCGCTGCGCTACCGGCATGTGCCGCTGCTGGTTCAGACCCGGCGATTGAGTCTTACAAGCAAGCGGCATTGGGCGCATCGCCCCTGAACCGGGAAATTGCGGCTTCAGAAAGCTTCATCGAATGCCGAGTATTGCCGGAAACAGAGAGATTCGGAGCCATTTGCGACGTTTGCAACGTCGATTTCTATCCTGACAAAGACCTGCCGTTCAATGCCGACCCGGACACCGAGGCGCCGATTATTGGTGTCAAAGGTTGGGCGACGCATTTCTACCATGAGATCGACCGCGCCACTGCTGGCGCGGCGCCAAAAATTGCCGTGACCGGCGAACGGGCGACAAAACGATTTGAGACATCTGTTCTGGAAGCAGATGCGATCCAGGCTTTGTTCGACGAAGCGAATGCATGGTGCGAGGCCCGCGAAAAAGGTGAGTTTCGCGTTCTGAAGAATGACATTGAAGGCTTTGTTGGAGGGTTGGCCCAATGACGATCCTTCCCGACAGCCGCCTCTCCATTATCACGCTTGGCGTCAAGGACCGCGCCGCGATGACGGCGTTTTACAAGGACGTGGTTGGCCTGAAACTCTATACCGATGAAGGCATGACCATGTTCGACATGGGCGGCCTCATTCTTGGTCTGTGGGAATATGACAAGCTGGCCGACGATGCCGGTCAAAACGCCGGACCCGCGACCGGGTTCAAGGGCACCGCCATCGCCTACAATACCCGCTCGATCGAGGAAGTGGACGAGATTTTCGCCCGGCTGGAACAGGCTGGCGTCGATATCACCACGGCGCCCCACGAGGCGTTCTGGGGTGGCTATTCTGGCTATTTTGCGGATCCCGAGGGCAATGCCTGGGAAGTTGCTTACAATCCATTTTGGAAACTTGACGAGGCCGGCCGCCTGGTCCTGCCGACCGAGGAGACAGCGTAATGGCGCTGAGACGATTTGATCTGGAAGCCGGGGGCGACAGTTTCGCCTTCAAACCCGAGACAGAGCCGACCATCGCGTTCTGGCTTGGCAAATATCCTGACGACAAGAAACGGTCAGCCGTGATTCCGATGCTGTGGCTGGCCCAGAAGGATAATGAAGGCTGGCTGTCAGAGCCGGCCATGCGCGAAGTCGCGGACCGGCTCGAAATGCCCTATATTCGCGTCTATGAAGTCGCGACTTTCTATACGATGTTCCGGCTTCAGCCGGTCGGCAAGAACCATGTCCAGCTATGCGGTACGACGCCTTGCATGCTGCGCGGCGCGAATGATCTGAAAGAGGTTTGCCGCAAGAAGATTGGCGATGCGATGCATGTCACAGATGATGGTCGCCTGAGCTGGGAAGAGGTCGAGTGCCTCGGCGCGTGTGTGAATGCGCCAATGGTTCAGATCAATGACTATTATTACGAAGATCTGACGCCGGAAAGTTTCGAAGAAATCCTCACCAAGCTGGAAAACGGCGCGGAAGTGAAACCCGGCCCGTTCGTCGATCGCGTTAATTCGGCGCCTCAAGGCGGTGCCACCAGCCTGTTGGCCGAGGATTTGTATGACGGGTCGCGCAACGCGATCTCGACACTACCGAACTTACCATCTGACGTCCCGGCGGAGCCAGAGCCGGCGCCTGTCAAAGAGGCGAAGACCACGCTGATCAAGGATTCCAAACCCGCGCCGAAACCAGAAGACAAGCCGGAGGTGCTGGAAATTGCCGATGGCGAGGAAGACGATCTCAAACGGATCAAGGGTATCGGCCCGGTCAACGAAAAGGCCCTGAACGAGTTGGGCATTTACAAGTTCAGCCAGATCGCGGCCTGGACGCCAGCCAATGTCGACTGGGTCGAGGATTTCATGTCCTTTCCGGGCCGGATTGAGCGCGAAGACTGGATTGCCCAGGCAAAAACGCTGGCGGAGGGTGAAGAGACGGAATTCTCCAAACGCGTCGATGCTGGTGAAGTTGAGTCCTCTCTTGATGAGGGAGACGAATGATGGCGCTGGTTGAAAAGCCCGACCCCAAGAAAAAACTGCTAATGGCCGCGATTTTCGATGCGATCCTGGTTGGTGCAGGATTGGTCGTGTTTCTGACGACCAATAGCGCGATCTGGTTCATTATGGCGCTGGTCGCAGGGGCGGTGATCAGCACCCCGCTGCTGCTGTCTGCAGCGCGTGAGATGAAGGAGCAGAATGATGCTTCAAGATAAAGATCGTATCTTTACCAATCTGTACGGCACGCAGGATCCCGGCCTTGAAGGGGCCAAGGCGCGTGGCGCCTGGCATCTGACCCGCGAAATGCTCGCGCAAGGGCCGGACTGGCTGTGCAATCAGGTCAAGGAAAGCGGCCTGCGGGGGCGCGGCGGTGCGGGCTTCCCGACTGGTTTGAAATGGACCTTCATGCCAAAATCCGTCGGTGAGCGGCCGCATTATCTGGTCGTCAATGCTGATGAGTCCGAGCCGGGCACATGCAAGGACCGCGAAATCATGCGCCATGATCCGCACCTGCTGATCGAAGGTTGTATGGTAGCGAGCCGGGCCATGCGCGCACATGCTTGCTACGTCTACCTACGCGGCGAATACATTGCCGAGCGGGAAGCGCTCGAAAAAGCGGTGAAAGAGGCCTATGACGCCAAACTGATCGGCAAGGACAATGTGAATGGTTGGGATTTCGATCTCTATGTCCATCACGGCGCTGGCGCTTATATTTGTGGTGAAGAGACAGCACTGCTGGAAAGCCTGGAAGGCAAAAAAGGCCAACCGCGCCTGAAGCCGCCATTCCCGGCCAATGCGGGCCTGTATGGCTGTCCAACGACGGTCAATAATGTGGAATCGATCGCGGTCGTGCCGACCATTCTGCGCCGCGGGGCGAGTTGGTTTGCGGGCTTTGGTCGTCCGAACAATACTGGTACGAAACTTTTCTGCATCTCGGGTCACGTCAACGCGCCCTGCAATGTCGAAGAAGAAATGTCGATTACGTTCAAGGACTTGATCGATACACATTGCGGCGGCATTCGCGGCGGCTGGGACAATCTGAAAGCGGTGATCCCTGGCGGTTCTTCAGTGCCAATGGTTCCAGCCGAGCAGATCGTCGACGCACATATGGATTTCGACACGCTGCGCGACCTGCAATCTGGCCTTGGCACAGCGGCTGTGATCGTCATGGACAAGTCGACCGACCTGATCCACGCGATCGCGCGCATCGCATACTTCTACAAGCATGAAAGCTGCGGTCAGTGTACGCCATGCCGGGAAGGCACAGGCTGGATGTGGCGCGTGCTGGAACAGATGGTCAAAGGCGAAGCGCATCATGCCGATATCGACAAGCTGCTGGACGTGTCCAAACAGGTCGAAGGCCACACGATTTGCGCGCTGGGAGATGCTGCAGCCTGGCCTGTCCAGGGCCTGATCCGGCATTTCCGACATGAGATTGAAGACCGCATTACCCAGTATCGAGCGCCGCGCGCACTCGTCCAGGGTCACACAGTGGCGGCTGAGTAGGGGATGCGCAAACTTCTTCAGATACTTCCCTTTGTTTGGATATTTTCCGGTTCTGCGTTTGCTTGTTCGTGTGCATGGAATATCGACCATGCCGCGCAAGCTCGGATGGAAATCGAAAACGCGGACGCGATTTTTCAAGGCGTGCTCGTCGATGTCCAGCGTAGAGAAATGAAGGCGTGTGTCCCCGGAGAATCTGAAGCGAACTGGACGTTTCCCAAAGGCTTAGTCAAAGTCACCCGAAGTATAAAAGGCGTCCAGACAGACGCATTAGTGGTCGTTGAGTTCCTCAATGCGTTCCCAACTGGCTGGGACGAGAAGTGCGATGTCAACGCTGGTGTTGGCGTAACCTCATGTCAGGAACCGTTTGACCCGAGACGCATCAAGTTGCCCGGGGAAGAACGTTGGTGGATCGGTAGTCGAGAATCGAATGAGGATACGGTGCGCCTGATGGATGGATTCTGCGGACCGTCTTTTTACGGACAGGCGGATGAATTGTATCCAGTTCGTGCAGAGACGGGTGGAGAATTTGAAGGTAATTTGAACAGAGAAGGTGCCGGAGATGACCCCTCCGGTGTTTCCGAATGAGCGACGATCTTTTCAAACTGAACATTGACGGCGAAGAAGTCGAAGTCCCGCGCTCTTACACGCTGATGCAGGCGTGTGAGGAAGCTGGCGCTGAAATCCCGCGCTTCTGTTATCACGAGCGCCTTTCCGTCGCTGGTAATTGCCGCATGTGTCTGGTCCAGTGGCATGGTGCGCCGAAGCCGATTGCGTCTTGTGCGCAAACGGTTGGCGACATGCGGATGAACCCGGACGGCACACCGCCCAACATCTCGACCAAAGGCGACTATGTCGAAAAAGCCCGCAATGGCGTGATGGAATTCCTGCTGATCAATCACCCGCTGGATTGCCCGATCTGCGATCAGGGCGGTGAATGCGACTTGCAGGACCAGGCGGTTGCCTATGGCCGCGCTGATAGCCGCTATGAGCTCAACAAGCGCGCAGTCGAAGACAAGAATATGGGCCCGCTGGTCAAGACGATCATGACACGCTGCATTCAGTGCACCCGCTGCGTGCGCTTTGCGGCGGAAGTTGCAGGCGTCGAAGAGATCGGCATGATCTCGCGCGGGGAAAGCGCCGAAATCACGACCTATCTGGAAGAAAGCCTGACCTCGGAACTGTCCGGCAATGTTATCGATCTCTGCCCGGTCGGGGCGCTGACCTCCAAGCCATACGCCTACAATGCGCGGCCCTGGGAGCTCCGCAAGACGGAGAGCGTGGACATCATGGATGCGCTCGGTTCAAACATTCGGGTTGATGCCAAAGGCGATGCGGTCATGCGCATCATGCCGGTGATCAATGAAGAAGTGAACGAAGAATGGCTGTCCGACAAATCCCGCTTCATCTGGGATGGGCTGGCCCGCCAACGCCTCGACAAGGCCTATATCCGCAAGGATGGCAAACTGACGCCCGCCAATTGGGGCGAGGCGTTCGAAGCGGCCAAGACGGCGCTGTCTGTCCCGGCTGAGAAGATTGGCTTTGTCGCTGGCGACCTGATCGAAGTGGAACAGGCCAAGGCCGCCTTGGATCTGGCACGCGCGCTGGGCGTTCAGAACACCGATTGCCGTCCGGCGGGCGCTGCCTACGGTGCGGATGGCGTCCGTGAGCGCTATATCTTCAACCCGACTCTGTTGGGCATCGAAGAAGCGGATGCGCTTCTGCTGATCGGCACAAATCCGCGCAAGGAAGCCGCCGTCTGGAATGCGCGCATTCGCAAGGCCTGGCTGTGGAATGATTTGAAAGTGGGCGTCATCGGTGAAGCCGCGGACCTGACCTATGAGTATGAACATCTCGGTGATGGACCGGACGCTCTGAAAGGTCTGTTCAGCCAGGATAGCGAGATCGCGGAAGCGCTGCGCAATGCCGAGAAGCCGATGATCGTGATCGGAGAGGGCGTGCTCGCCCGCGAAGATGGTCAGGCCATTCTCGCCGCCGCGCATGATTACGCGCTCGAAATTCAGGCGATCAAGGATGATTGGGCCGGTTTTGGTGTCCTGCACAGTGCAGCTGGCCGCGTTGGCGCGCTCGATACAGGCTTTGTGCCCGGCGAAGGCGGCAGCGACACAGCCGGTATTCTCGGCGGCGGCATGGAGACGGTTGTTCTGCTAGGTGCGGATGAGGTCGATCTGTCCAAAACCGGCGATGCGACCGTGATTTACGTCGGAAGCCATGGCGATGCCGGTGCGAGCAAGGCGGATATCATCCTGCCAGCTTCGGCTTATACGGAAATGGCGGCGACCTATGTGAACACGGAAGGCCGGGTTCAGATGACCCGCCGAGCTGTACAGCCGAAAGGCGAAGCCCGCGAAGGCTGGGCAATCTTCCGGGCTCTGTCCGACGTGTTGGGCAAGACGCTCTCTTATGATTCGGCAGATGAGTTGCGGGCGGCATTACGCGAATCAAACCCGGTATTTGCAGGACTGGGCTATGCGCCTGGCGATGCTGGCGTGGACGCTTTGAAAGCCCCAATTCCGGGTGGCGGATCGAGCGTGGGCGGCGCATTCACCGCTACGATTGGCGATTTTTACCTCACCAATCCTATCGCACGGGCGTCCAAGACCATGGCCGAGTGTTCGTTACAGAAACAAGGTCTTGAAACCGTGATGGCAGCGGAGTAGGGCGGCGCGATGAGTGGTTTGATCGAACAATATGGCGCACTGACCGGATGGTTGCTGGTGCTCGGACAGATTGGCCTGTTCACACTGGTTCTGTCCCTGTCGATCGCCTTCCTGCTTCTGCTCGACCGCAAGGTCTGGGCCGCGGTGATGATGCGCAAGGGCCCGAACGTGGTCGGCCCGTTCGGATTGATGCAGAGCTTTGCGGATTTCGGGAAATTCCTGCTCAAGGAAATCATCATTCCGGCGGGTGCGAACAAGACCGTCTTTCTGATCGCGCCGATCCTGACCCTGACCCTGGCTTTTGCGGCCTGGGCCGCCATTCCCGTGGCGCCGGGCTGGGTCATTTCGGATATTAATGTCGGGATCCTGTACCTGTTCGCGATCTCCTCCCTGGGCGTCTATGGCATCATCATGGGCGGCTGGGCCTCGAACTCGAAATACCCTTTCCTGGCCTCGCTGCGCAGCGCGGCGCAAATGGTCTCTTATGAGGTCTCGATTGGCCTGATCATTATTACCGTGATCCTGCTTGCGGGATCGATGAACCTGTCTGAGATCGTCAATGCTCAAGATGGCGGATTCTGGACCTGGCATCTGATCACATTCGAACATTTCCCGATGATTCCGGTCATGTTGGCCGCGTTCGTCATGTTCTTTGTGTCGGCGCTGGCGGAAACCAATCGCCCGCCGTTTGATCTTCCGGAAGCGGAATCGGAGCTCGTTGCAGGTTACCAGGTCGAATATTCCGCCACGCCATATCTGCTCTTCATGTTCGGAGAGTATCTCAACATCGTGCTGATGTGCGCGATGATGACTCTGCTCTTCCTCGGCGGTTGGCATGGGCCGGTGCCACTCGGCGCTGACTTTGTGAACATGTTCCCGGCCTGGATTGTCAATCTCGGGCACCTTGCCTGGTTCATGGCCAAACTGGTTTTCTTCTTCTTCCTCTTCGCCCTCGTGAAGGCGGTGGTCCCACGCTATCGCTATGACCAGTTGATGCGTCTCGGGTGGAAGATCTTCCTGCCAACAGCGCTCGCTGCGGTGGTGATTGTTGGTGGATATGTCGTCTATGCAGGAGTTCAGGCATGAGCTTAGTTCAGACCATTCGCGGCGCCTTTCTGACCGATTTCATCGGCGCCTTCGGCCTTGGCATCCGGGAAATGTTCCGCCGCAAGGCGACCGTGAATTATCCGTTCGAGAAGAACCCGCTCAGCCCACGTTTTCGCGGCGAACACGCCTTGCGCCGATATCCGAATGGGGAAGAGCGCTGCATTGCCTGCAAACTCTGCGAAGCGATCTGCCCGGCACAAGCGATTACCATCGAGGCCGAGCCACGCGAAGACGGGTCGCGCCGCACGACGCGCTATGACATTGATATGGTGAAATGCATCTATTGCGGTTTCTGTCAGGAAGCCTGTCCGGTGGATGCGATTGTCGAGGGACCGAATTTCGAGTTCGCGACCGAGACACGCGAAGAGCTTTATTACGACAAAGAGAAACTGCTGGCGAATGGGGATCGCTGGGAGCGACTCATTGCAAAGAATTTGGAACTGGACGCGCCGTACCGGTAGCGTTCGCAATTGAGGGGCGGGCAACCGCCGGAAGGGAACTGGGGCTGAAACAGTGGAACTGATTGCCTTCTATATTTTCGCGGCGATTGTGACCGTGTCGGCTCTGGCTGTGATCATGGCCAAGAACCCGGTGCATTCGGTCCTCTGGCTGATCCTGACATTCTTCACGGCAGCCGGCCTGTTCGTGCTGGTCGGGGCCGAGTTTCTCGCCATGCTGCTGGTCGTTGTCTATGTCGGCGCCGTCGCGGTGCTTTTCCTGTTTGTGGTGATGATGCTCGATGTCGATTTCGTCGAGCTGAAACAGGGGACGTTGCGCTACTGGCCCTTTGCCGCGCTGATCGGCGTTGCGTTCATCGCCGAGATTGCTCTGGCCAGCTTTGCCCGTGGTAGTTCGAACAATACCAGTTTTGACGCTGCGCCTGGCGCTGACACCAATACCGAGGCGATCGGGCAGGTCATGTATACCGAATACTTCCTGCTCTTCCAGTTAGCGGGCTTGATCCTGCTGGTCGCCATGATTGGCGCGATTGTCCTGACCTTGCGCGAGCGCCCGGGCGTCAAACGCCAGAATATTGCGCGCCAGACCTCGCGCCGCCGCGAAGATGCGATTGAGAAAGTCGCGGTCGAACCAGGGAAGGGGATTTAAGTATGGATCTCACCATCAATCACTTCCTGACCATATCGGCGATCCTGTTCACGATCGGCGTGGTCGGCATTTTCGTGAACCGCAAGAATATCATCGTCATCCTGATGGCGATCGAGCTGATCCTCTTGTCGGTGAACATCAACCTGGTCGCCTTTTCGGTCTTTTCCGGCACGATTGAAGGACAGATCTTCGCCATGCTGGTGCTCACAGTCGCGGCGGCGGAAGCCGCGGTCGGACTGGCCATTCTCGTCGTCTATTTCCGCAATCGCGGTGACATTGCGGTCGAGAGCGTCGACCTGATGAAGGGGTAGGGATTCATGCTGTTTGACGAAGCCATCCAATTCATCGTCCTGGGGCCAGGCCTTGCCGCCCTCGTCGCGGGGCTGTTTCAGCGCTTTATCGGCGATCGCGGCGCCATGGTCCTGACGACCAGCATCGTCCTCATGGCCGGTGTATTGTCGCTCTATCAATTGTTCGCTTATGCCGCCGGTGCTGGCGGGGCGGGGCATGTTGAGCATGCGGCTCTGGCCGCTGACACAGGCGCGGCTGCGGGCCATGTCGGCCAACATGTCATCCATCTCTTCACCTGGATGGAAGTCGGGCAGTTCAAGGCAGACTGGGCCATTCGCGTCGACGCCATGTCGATTGTCATGATGGCGGTGATTACCAGCGTGTCCGGGCTCGTGCACCTGTATAGCTGGGGCTATATGGAAGAGGATCCGCACAAGGCACGTTTCTTCTCTTACCTGTCGCTGTTCACCTTTACGATGCTGATGCTGGTCACGGCCGATAATTTCATCCAGCTCTTCTTCGGCTGGGAAGGCGTAGGCCTCGCCTCTTATCTCCTGATCGGGTTCTGGTATCAGAACAAGGCTCCCAACGATGCCGCGATCAAAGCCTTTGTCACCAACCGGGTTGGCGATTTTGGTTTGGCGCTGGGCATTATGGCGGTCTTCCTGGTGTTTGGATCTGTCGAGTTTGATCCCGTCCTAACGGCGATCAAGGAAAATGCCGAAGTCGTGCCACTGGCGCTGGCCGAAGCCGGGCAAGTCCGTGATCTGGTTGTGCCATTCCTGGCCTGGAACATCCCGGCGCTGGAACTGATCGGCGTCCTTCTCTTCATCGGCGCGATGGGCAAGTCGGCACAATTCTTCCTGCATGTCTGGCTGCCGGATGCGATGGAAGGTCCGACTCCGGTTTCGGCGCTGATCCACGCTGCGACTATGGTGACCGCGGGCGTCTATCTGGTCTGTCTGGTCTCGCCTATTTATGAGTATGCGCCTTTCGCCGCCTCAATGATTGCTCTGATCGGGGCCGTCACGGCGCTTTATGCGGCCACGGTCGGCATGGCGCAGAACGACATCAAGCGCGTTATTGCCTATTCGACCTGTTCGCAGCTCGGCTATATGTTCTTTGCTGCGGGCATCGGCGCTTATGAAGCCGCCATGTTCCACCTGTTTACCCACGCTTTCTTCAAGGCCTTGCTCTTCCTGGGGGCCGGTTCGGTGATCCATGGCGCGCATCACGAGCAGGACATGCGCAATATGGGCGGCTTTGCCCGCTTCATGCCGCTGACCTATGGCGCGATGATGATCGGGACGATTGCGATTATCGGACTCGGTATTCCGCATGTCTGGGGTCTGTCCGGCTTCTTCTCCAAGGATGCGATTATCGAAACGGCCTTTGCCGCTGGCATGAATGGCGTCGCATTCGGACAATTGGCCTTCTGGTTCGGTATTGTTGCGGCCTTGCTGACCAGTTTCTATTCGTGGCGCCTGATCTATATGACCTTCCACGGTCCGCGCGCCGAACCGCATCATGACGAAGCGCATGGGCATGATGATCATGGTCATGATCACCATCATGGCGATCCGCATGAATCGCCTATGGTCATGCTGATCCCGCTCGGCTTGCTGAGCATTGGGGCGGTCTTTGCCGGGTGGTATTTCTACGACGCCTTCGTGGGGCACGATTATAAAGAATTCTGGGATGGAGCGATCTATGCAGCCAAGGAAAACACGGTTCTGAAGGACAAGTATAATGTTCCGGAATGGGTGTTCTGGGCGCCTCTGATCGTCACCGTCACGGGCTTTGTGATTGCCACATTCACCTATCTGTTCAATCGCGGTGTGGGGGCAAAGATTGCCGAGAATGGCGGTCCGCTGCACGGCCTGTTTGCCAATAAATGGTATTTCGACGAGCTCTATAATGCGACGCTCATTCGCGGCTCTGCCTGGTTTGGCGACCTGTTCAAGGCCGGCGACAAGAAAGTCGTCGACGGACTCGGACCAGACGGCGTCTCGGCCCTGGTGCGCTGGAGCGCGCGCCGACTGTCGGCCATGCATACCGGTTATCTCTATCACTATGCGTTCGT
The DNA here is from genome assembly GCA_039033355.1 of Pseudomonadota bacterium. GTDB lineage: Bacteria > Pseudomonadota > Alphaproteobacteria > Caulobacterales > Hyphomonadaceae > Henriciella. The sequence continues at coordinate 15,918 of JBCCCT010000018.1, forward strand.
GATCATTGGCGCCGCCCTGGTCTTCGGCGCCATCCTGTTCTGGCGCAGCGGAGGCGCAGGCTAATGGACTTCCCAATTCTCTCTGCGGTGACGTTTACGCCGCTGGCGGGTGCCATCCTGATCCTGCTGGTCAAAATGCTGACCGGGGCGCAAACGCGCCCGGATGGCAGTGAAGACGAGCGCGTCATGTATGCCGGTCTGATGTTCAGCGTCGGCACGTTCGCCGCGTCGATCGTTATGCTGCTAAGCTTCGATCTTAACGGCACAGGCTATCAGTTGATCGAGCAAGTCGATTGGTTCTCGGGCATTCAGTACAAGATGGGTGTGGACGGCATGTCGCTCCTGCTGATTCTCCTGACCACATTGCTGACGCCGATTGCGCTGATTGCCAGCATCGGCTCGATCAAACACCGGCTGACCGAATATGTTGTCTCTTTCCTGGTGCTTGAGACCTTCATGATCGGCGTTTTCTGCGCTCTGGACCTGGTCGTGTTCTACGTCTTCTTCGAAGCCGGTCTGATCCCGATGTTCATCATTATCGGCGTCTGGGGCGGCGTGGACCGCATCTATGCGAGTTTCAAATTCTTCCTCTACACACTGCTCGGCTCGCTCTTCATGCTGGCCGCGGTCGTCTATATGTATCTGACGGCGGGTACGTCTGATGTCGTTCAGCTGGAGCAGTTCGAGTTTGCCAAATCGGCGCAGACCTGGCTGTGGCTTGCATTCTTTGCGTCCTTTGCGGTGAAATTGCCCATGTGGCCCGTGCATACCTGGCTGCCAGATGCGCACGTCCAGGCGCCGACCGCGGGCTCGGTCATCCTGGCCGGTATTCTCCTGAAAATGGGGGGCTATGGCTTCTTGCGGTTCAGCCTGCCCATGTTCCCGGATGCCAGCGTATTGTTCCAGCCCTTCGTCTTTACGATATCGGTGATTGCGATCGTGTACGCCTCACTCGTGGCCTGGCGACAGACCGATATGAAGAAGCTGATCGCCTATTCGTCCGTCGCGCATATGGGCTTTGTGACGCTCGGTATTTTCTCGTTCACCGAGATTGGCGTTCAGGGCGCGGTGTTCCAGATGCTCAGCCACGGGCTGATCTCCGGCGCGCTCTTCCTGATTGTCGGGGTGGTCTATGACCGCATGCATACGCGGGAGATTTCCGCTTATGGCGGGCTCGTCCACCGGATGCCCATTTACGCAACGCTGTTCATGCTCTTCACAATGGCCAATGTCGGTTTGCCTGGCACCAGTGGCTTTGTCGGCGAAATCCTGACCATGGTCGGCGCCTTCCAGGCCAATACCTGGGCCGCGGCCGGTGCTGCGCTGGGTGTGATCTTTTCAGCCGTCTATATGCTGACGCTGTATCGGCGCACCGTTTTCGGTGAGATCACCAATCCGGAAGTGGAAACGATCGAGGACGTCAATATCAAGGAATTGATCTGTCTCATTCCTTTGGCGATTGGCGTCATTCTCCTGGGCATTCTGCCCAATCTCATTTTTGATATCACGCGTGAATCCTCACTTCACGCACTCGCCCAGATGGCGGGAGGATAAGGCTCATGTTTGATATAGAAGCCATTCTGAACGCGATCGCGCCAGAGCTCTTGCTGGCCGCAGCCGGCTTGCTGGGCGTCACCATTGGCGCCTTGTTCGGGGACCGGTTCAACGGCATCTCGTTCAAGCTCGGGGCGGGTGTTCTGTTTGCATCCGCAGCTCTGGCGGCCTTCTATTGGGAAGGCGGCCGCGCGTTTGATGGTCTGGTCGAAACGAGCAGCTTTGCCAATTTCGCCAAAGTGGTGAGCTTTGCGTCTGCTGGTATCGCCCTGCTTATGGCAGAAGGCTTCCTGCGCCGGCACGATACGATGCGATATGAGTATACGCTGCTGATGATCTTTGCCGCGCTTGGCATGGGTGTGATCCTGTCATCGTCCAACTTCATGACGCTTTACTTGGGTATCGAAACGCTCAGCCTGTCGTCCTATGTACTGGCCTCGTTCCACCGTGATAGTCCGCGTTCGGCAGAGGCTGGATTGAAGTATTTCGTCCTCGGTGCGCTTGCTTCGGGCCTGTTGCTATATGGTATTTCTCTCGTCTACGGCTTTGCCGGCGGCACCAGCTATGAAGCCGTGGCAGATGCCGATGCCAGCCTGGGCTTCATGTTCGGCATGGTGCTGATGATTACAGGTCTGGCCTTCAAAGTATCGGCGGCACCGATGCATGTCTGGACGCCGGATGTCTATGAAGGTGCGCCGAGCCCGGTCGTTGCCTTCTTCGCAACAGCGCCGAAAATGGCCAGCATGGTGGTCTTTGCGATCATCATGTTCACCGCGTTCCCGCAGGCCATGGCATTCGAGAACTGGCAGCTGATCATCGGCATTATCGCCGCGGCTTCAATGCTGGTTGGTGCGTTTGGCGCTTTGCCACAAGCCAATCTCAAGCGACTACTCGGCTATTCGTCGATCGCCAATATGGGGTACGCGCTGGTCGCAGTCGCGGCAGGCGTGCAGTATGGTGTTGGGGCGCTTCTCATCTTTATGACGGCTTATGTGATTGCATCACTCGGTCTGTTTGGTGGGGTTCTATCCATGCGCCGCGAAGGCGGCATGGTTGAGAATATTGATGAGTTGGCAGGCCTGATCCGTCGCCAGCCTGGTTTGGCCACGGCGTTGACGGTTCTACTGATCTCAGTCTCCGGTTTCCCGCTCGCCTTCGGCTTTCTCGGCAAACTAGCTGTGCTTGAAGCCGGTTGGAATGCCGGGTTGATGCCATTGATCATCATTCTGATCATCAGCTCCGTCATCGCGATGTATTACTATCTGCGGATTGTCAAAATAATGTGGTTTGACGAGCAGGCCGAAGACTTCGAGCCTGTGGATGGCTGGGTCACAGCGACTGTCTATCTGTCAGCCATCGCCAGCGTTTTGCTTCTGATTTTTGTCAGCCCGTTCAGTGATCTCGCGGCCAGTACAGCGGCCAGTCTGGTCTCGTGATTCAGACCGCGCCCGTCTATTGGTATGATGACATAGACAGCACCAGCGAAGAGGCCAAGCGCCGGGCAAGGCGCGGCGAAACCTCCGCTGTCTGGATCGCCGCGCGTCAGCAAAATGCGGGCAGGGGACGTCTCGGCCGAAGTTGGGTTTCACCCGTGGGAAATTTATTCAGCACCGTTCTGTTTCCTGAACCGGGTGGCCTGAGTGTGGCCGCGCGGATCCCCTTCGCGGCGGCCTTGGCGGTGCGGGATACCTGCGAAGCTGTGACACCGGATCTGGAATCGCTCTTGAAATGGCCCAATGATGTCCGAGTCCGTGGCCACAAGATTAGTGGCATTCTGACGGAGACAGGCGAAACCAATGGCGTGGTCTGGATCGCGCTCGGAATGGGGATCAATCTCAAACACACACCTCAAGGTGTTGATCAGGCCGCGACGAGTCTTGTGCAGGAAGGCGCGCCTGCGGCACTCACACCGGAGCTTCTCCTCGACCATTTACGGGCATCTGTGCACCAGCGTATCGAACAGGCGCGGCAGGACTTTTCAAGCCTGCTGGAGGCCTGGCTGGCTGCGGCTGAAGGGCGGGGTGAATTGGTTCAAGCTGGACCGGTTCAGGATCGCGTTGAAGGGGTGTTTGAAGGGCTCGCCGATGATGGGGGGCTGATCTTGCGATTGCCGGATGGCTCGCAGCGCACCATAAGGGCGGGTGACGTAGATTTAGTGAAGCGAGTGAGCTGATGCTGTTAGTAATTGATGTCGGCAACACAAATACCGTGTTTGCGCTCCACAGCGGTACCGAATGGGTGTCCAGCTGGCGAAGTTCGACCGAAGCCACGCGCACGGCCGACGACCATGCCGTATGGCTCGGAACCCTGATGCGTATGGAGAATCTGGAGCTGTCGCGAATTACGGGCTGCATCATTTCCTCGGTTGTGCCGCAAGCAAAATTCAATTTTCGCAACCTGTCGCGTCGCTATTTCGACGCTGAGCCGATGTTCGTGGGCGAACCGAGCACGAAACTGGACGTTCCAATCCGCATCAGACGGCCTGAACAGGTCGGCGCGGACCGCCTGGTTGCAGCTATCGGCGCGCACCAATTGTATGACGGCGCGAAAATGGTGATCGATAGCGGCACAGCGACCACATTTGATGTCGTTGGCCCAGATGGCGGTTTTGAAGGCGGGATCATTTCGCCAGGTATCAACCTGTCTATGCGAGCACTGCACGATGCGGCCGCTCAATTGCCGCGCATCGCCATTCAGAAACCGCCTCAGGTGATCGGCCAGGATACGGTCTCAGCCATGCAATCCGGCGTCTTCTGGGGCTATGTTGACTTGATTGATGGCCTGGTGACGCGCGTAAAGCGCGAATATGCAGCGCCGCTCAAGGTAATTGCCACAGGCGGTGTGGCATCCCTTTTCGAAGGCGCCAGTGAAACGATAGATCATTTCGATCAGAGTTTGATGGAAGTGGGTCTGTTAGAGGTCTACCGGCGGAACCAGAAAGACTAAGCGGGGCATATGGCACATTCAAAAGACGCGGAACTCGTATTCCTGCCGCTCGGCGGATGTGGCGAGATCGGGATGAATCTGAATGCGTATGGCTATGGGCCAGCGCATGATCGACGCTGGATACTGATCGATGTCGGCGTGACCTTTGGTGGCGACGATACGCCAGGGATCGATCTCGTCACACCGGATCCGGCTTTTCTGGAAGATCAGGGCGACAAGATCGATGCCATCTTCCTGACCCATGCGCATGAAGACCATATTGGCGCGATCGGGCTTATTCTGCCGCGCCTGCAAACGCGGGCACCGATCTATGCGACCGCTTTTACGGCGCATCTTGCTCAGGCCAAGCTGATTGAGCGGGGTTTGAAGAAGACCAGTATTCAGGTGCTGCCACTGGGTGCGTCGATCGAGGCCGGACCGTTCAAAGTACGCTATATCACGCTGACACATTCGATTCCGGAGCCGAATGCTCTCGCGATTGACACACCGCTTGGCACGATCCTGCACACCGGCGACTGGAAGATAGATCCCGAACCACAGCTTGGCGAACAGACCGATATCGAAGCGCTTACCGCGCTTGGCGATGAGGGCGTGCTGGCGATGGTTTGCGATAGCACAAATGTCTTTGTCGAAGGTGAAAGCGGGTCTGAAGGCATGGTGCGTCAGAATCTGATTGAACTCATTGGCAGTTTGAGTGGGCGCGTGGCGGTCACCACATTCGCATCAAATGTCGCCCGCGTCGCAACCGTCATAGAAGCAGCCCGGCAGGCCGGGCGGAGTGTTTGTCTGGTCGGTCGCAGCATGCACAAGATCACTGATGCAGCGATTGCCACCGGCGTCATCGAGGATCTTCCGGATCTGATCAGTGAGGATCAGGCGGGCAGCCTGCCAGATGATCATCTCCTATTCCTGTGTACCGGCTCACAAGGTGAGCCGCGTGCTGCGCTTGGGCGAATTTCACGTGATGATCACCGCCATATCAGCCTTGGTGACGGCGATACGGTCATCTTCTCAAGCCGGGTTATTCCGGGGAATGAGAAGGGCATTTACGACATGCAGAACGCGCTGGCAGAAAAAGGCGTGCGGGTGATTACCGACAAGATGACGGACGGTCCCATCCATGTGTCTGGCCACCCGGCCCGCGACGAGTTGCGCCGCATGTATCAATGGGTGCGTCCGAACATTGCTGTTCCGGTGCACGGCGAGCGTCGCCATATTGTTGAACACGCTGCGTATGCCAAGAGCCTGCAGGTCAGCGATGCCGTGACACCGCGAAATGGCGATCTCATTCGTCTGGCGCCGGGGCCAGCGGCAACCATAGACAATGTTCCAAACGGCCGGCTCTACCTCGATGGCAGCCGGCTTGTGCCGGCCGAAAGCGAGGGTATTCGGGAGCGCCGCGCACTCGCCAATTGGGGCCATGTCAGTGTTGCCATCGCGATTGATGGCCAAGGTGACGTGGTTGATGGTCCTTTGCTAACCGCCCGCGGCCTGTCCGAGCCGGATGGCAGTAATGCGGATGAAAGCCTGATCGATGTCGATGACGCCGTCGAAGAAGCGATTAACAACATGAAACGCCGTAAACGCCAGGATGAAGAGGAAGTTGAGCGGGTTCTGGCGCGGGCTGTGAAAAAGGCCTGCGAGCGGACGTTCGGTCGCAAGCCCATCGTCGATGTCAGTGTGCTAAGGGTCTAGGCAAGGAGATTTGCCATGACCGAGACATTCAAGATCGGACCGCTTAATCATGTTGGTGTTGCGGTACCGGATATTGATGCCGCGATGGAGACGTATCGCACCCTGTACGGCGCCACGGACATTACCGAACCGTTTGATATGCCGGCGCAGGGCGTAAAGGTCTGCTTCGTCAATTTGCCAAATAGTCAGATCGAACTGATCGAACCGCTGGACGAGCATAGTCCGATTCAGAATTTCATTCAGAAGAACCCCCGTGGCGGGCAGCATCATGTCTGTTTCGAGGTCCTGGATATCGATCAAGCCGTCGAAGAAATGAAGGCGCGCGGTGCGACCGTGCTTGGCGAACCCCGAATCGGAGCGCATGGCACGATGATCATCTTCGTACATCCGAAAAATTCAAACGGGGTCCTCGTCGAGCTTATGGAAACACCAAAAGACGGGCAGCATTAAATGGACCCGGTTGGTTTTGTCGTTGTTCTGATCATCACCTGGTGGGTTTGCTTTTTCTGCGTCCTGCCGATCGGTGTACAATCCCAATATGAGCAGGACGGCGAGGTTGTCGAAGGCACGGAAGAGGGCGCTCCGAAAGAACCGATGCTCAAGAAGAAAGCGCTGTGGGCGTCGGGTGGCGCCCTGGTGCTGACGCTGATCGCCCACTTCGCGCTCGTGCCCTGGCTGGCCGCTCAATAAAAATTTGAACCACAAAGAAAAAGGGAGAGGTCCGAAGACCTCTCCCTCATTTGGATGAACATTCGCTGATTCGTATTAGTAGGCGTAGCGAATGCTGACTTCGAAGCGTCGATCGTTGACGAAGCTGGAACGCGCAAAACGCTGTCCGGCTTGATCGACCTGTTGGCTCGCGAATGCTTTCGTATCCAACAGGTTGGCGCCAAGGACACCGATCTGGATCTGGTCGGTAATGTCCCATTTGAAAGACGCATCCAGGAAGCCGATCTCTTCTTGAATGATCGGGTTACCGGTTACGAAGTCACGATACGAGCTGAAATAGTCCGACCGCCAATTATAGGCGAGGCGGGCCTCGAACCGATCATCCTGATAGATCCCGATCAGGTTGCCGGAGATGTCGGACAGGCCGAGCAGTTGGTCGATTCCATAACGGTACACCGTAAGGAAGTCGTCCGGCACGCCATCACCATTTGCATCTTCGAATGATGGAAGCGGTGTGGATTCTGAATCGATAAATGTGACATTGGCCTGAAGACCGAGGTTTCCAAACAATCCTGGCAGATCGGTGTAGAATTGCTGATACGCGATTTCTACGCCTGTCAGGTTGCCATCATTTAGGTTGGTAACCCCACCGAAATCCAATGGAATTGTTAGTCCATCAAATGTCGCCGATCCTTCATTCGTCGTGCCGAACACGATGATATTCTCGAGCTCCTTGTGGAATCCAGAAACTGTGAATTGGCCATCATCTCCGAAATACCACTCGAATGACAAATCGAAATTGGTGGCTTCGATGGGTTCAAGATTTGGATTACCGCCATCAAACCGAACAGCGTCCGGAACAATGTCGATGACGCCAGGCTGTGTTCCGGGTGCCGGATTTGGATCCGTAATGAATCCCAGTACTGCGGAGGCGTTTCGGCTGGCGTTCAAGTCTTGAATGTTGGGTGGTGTTATCGCCTGACTTGCGGCGAAGCGAATGAGCATCTCGTCATTAAGTTCCCACTTCACATTCAACGATGGCAACCAATACTCGTAGCTATTATCAATTCCGATGAACTCATCGGGTTGATCCAGGAATGCTGCCAGTTCAGGCAGGTAGGTCCGCGGGTTCGCGGCCGGGTCATCATTTGGTCCGATCTCGGCAAATTCAGAGTATCCAAGCACACCGCCGCCTGAAATGTCTGTTTTCACATAACGTAAGCCGATATTACCAGAGAGAGCCTGACCATTGTCGAATTCGTTGCCAAAATTGAGCATGCCATAGAAGTTCATGGTCTTTTCGTTGACCAAGCCGTCCACGCCACGACCGGCATAATCGACCACGCCGTCTTGTGCAAGCGGCGTCCAGGTACCGATCACGAGATCGCCATCTTCGTCACGAGACACGTTCAATAACGGCTCATTTGCAAGTGATGTTACGAACGAACCATAATCGCTCAACTGAGCACGCGATGGGAAGACCACACCAGCGTCTCCAACGAATAAGCCGCCACGCTGGAAGTCAGAAAAGTCAAAGACTTCAAATGCGGTTGGATCCTGACGATTCGAATATGGCAGGTAACCACCATCCCATGGTGGTGCGATCGCGGCCCAGTTCAGCCCCGCGCTTCGGTTGATTTGCTCGCGCTCGGAATAGCGAGCACCAAATTTGACTGAATCAAACCAACCCTCATCCGCGAATTCGTACTCTGCATCTCCGCGCAATGCGTACAGATCCCCGGTATTGTCTTCGAACTGGTCTGCGACAAACAGCAAATAGGCGGTGCTAGGATCAGCCAAGGATGTTGGTGCCGATCCGTCTTGGCCGCCGAGTGGCACCCAAGACTGCAACGCAGTACCCGTCTGGAACAATGAAACCTGAGGGTTCATCGGATCCGAGAAATCATAAGAATAGTCGGAGAAGTGGTCACCGCCCGCCCAGAAGCGATCAAGTGTGGCTTCGGCATCTGTGTAGTGCGCATCAAACTCGAAGAACCATTGGTCATTCGCGCGCCATTTCAGGTTTGCGCTGATATCCTGCGTCACCGATTCGCGTTGTTCAAACACAGCGAGCGACCGGAAATTCGTACCGAGGCTTCCTGTTCCGGTAGAACCGTCGCCCAACCAGTCTCGCAACTGGTTCGACACGATCCCGGACTCAAACAGACCACCATCGACGGGACGTAGCGTTTCACAAATCCCGATTCCGCCATTCGCCGCTTCGCCATTGCCGTTACACTGCGAAATGCCGTCAGATGTGAACGGACGAATAGAGAAGGCAGACGGGCCGCCGAGGAATTCGAAATTGTTCCAAGACTCAGCGTCCGTGAAGAACTCGAACGTGCGTTCGTCAGACTGAGTTTGGTTCTCAACGCGGACTGCTTTCACTGTGAGTTCGGTATTTCCATCCGGTGCGCGCCATTGGCCGGCCAAATAGTAGCTGTCACGTTCGCGTTCAAATTCAACGTCCCGCGCCTGCCAGCCGCCGGGCAACGCGATGGTTGATCCAGCTTGGAACGGGTTGTCCAGAGTCAATAGAGGACCATACTGGAAACCATGAATTTCCGAGTTTAGCGTCGATGTTGAGAACGAGCCAAGCAGACCAAACTCACCGTTGTCCGTGTCCCAGCGATTTCCGAGCACGGCGCTGAAGCCCGGGCTCCATTCTTCAGCCAGGTCTGTGTAAGTCCCATCAGCGATCGCAACCGCGACCAGTCCATCACGATCGAACGGTTCAAGCGTACGCAGGTTTACGACGCCAGAGATGCCGCCTTCAATCATGTCAGCAGACTGGTTCTTGAAGACGTCGACCGCGCCGATCAGTTCTGGCGGGATACTGGCCCATTCGAGCGCACGACCACCATTTGCTGAAAAGGCGTCACGTCCGTTAAATTCTGAACGAACATATTGTAGACCACGAATAATATTGCCGGATCCTTCGGGCGACGGGAAGTCACCATCGCTGCCGCCGAGTTCAAAGCGTTGAGTGACGACGCCTGGAACACGCGCAAGCGCTTCCGCAACAGAAAGGTCTGGAAGTTGAGAAACGTCCGATGCTGTGATCGAATCCACGAACGTATCAGAATCGCGTTTCAGGTTACGTGCAGTTTGCAGCGCGCCACGGACACCCTGTACAACAATGACGTCCTGACGGGCTTCTTCATCGGTTGTGTTATCGCTAACATTTTCAACCGCAGAATCATCCGCGACATCTTCTTGAGCCATCACTCCAGGCATGCCGAATACGGCAAACATGGCGGTTGTCCCTAGAAGTGTGAGTTTGTTCGGCCCTTTGCGGCCAAGTTTCGACTTCGAATTCACTGATTTACCTCCCTAAATCGAATTCAGTGACTATGTGATGAGCTCTCGATTCTCTCGATGCTCTGATTGAGTGATTACTGTCGGCGTATGCAAACACCGTTCCGATCATTCAAAATTTAAATGTACTGATATCTACCCCTGATTGAGAGTTCGCCGTCAGGCTCACTCGGTTTCCTCGCCTTTAATGCTCACGACACACGCATAGGTATAGAGCATGTATTTTTTGTTTTGATAGCGCTATCATTTTTTCTTCCTTTAATGCAAGAGGGGAGTCATAAAAGTGATAAATAAATGGCAGTCGCGGGAGGAAGCGTGAGCCAGATAAGCAAGATATGTATCCTGGGAGGGGGCACCGCCGGTTGGATGACCGCAGCGGCACTCTCCAATAAATTCAAGGCATTAGGGCTTGAAATCCAGCTGATTGAGTCTGATCAGATCGGCACGATCGGCGTGGGTGAGGCAACTTTGCCACACATCCGTTTTTTTAATCAGCAACTCGGCATAGACGAGCGAACCTTCATGCGTGCCACCGAGGCGACGTTCAAGCTGGGAATCGAATTCTGCGACTGGGGAAAACTGGGTGATCACTATATTCATCCGTTTGGCGACTATGGGTTGCCAACGCTCGGAATGGACTTTCACCAATTGTGGTTGCGCCTGCACCAGCAGGGTCTGGCATCGCGGCTGGATGATTACTCTTACCCGATTATTGCGGCCGAGCAGGGCCGGTTTCAGATGCCTGGCGATGATCATAATCAGATCGGCTCAAATTTCGGATATGCCTATCAATTTGATTCGAGCCTCTATGCGAAATTTCTGCGGTCCTATTGCGAAGCGAACGGCGTCATTCGGACTGAGGGCAAGGTCACGGAAGCAAGCCAAAATCCGGAAACCGGACACGTTGAACGCCTAATCCTTGAAGGTGGCCAGCAGATTGAGGCCGAGCTCTTCATCGACTGTTCCGGGTTTCGGGGCATTCTCATCGAACAGACCTTGAAGGCTGGTTATGATGACTGGAGCGAATGGTTGCCGTGTAATCGAGCCGTGGCTGTGCCTTGTGAAGCGCGGGGCAAGCTGCTGCCATATACGCGCGCCACTGCAAGGACAGCTGGCTGGCAATGGCGCATACCGCTGCAGCATCGGACCGGTAACGGTCATGTCTATTGGAACCAATACATCTCCGATGATGAAGCGACGCATCAATTGATGAGCACATTGGAAGGGCCAGCGCTCGCAGAACCGAAGCAGCTCTTTTTCAAAACCGGTCGACGCAACAAGTTCTGGAGCCAGAATGTTGTCAGTATCGGATTGTCCGGCGGGTTCCTCGAGCCGCTCGAGTCCACTTCAATTCATCTGATACAGGAAGGCATCACGGCGCTGATCGAATTATTCCCCGGCGCGGCCATCGATGAGAATGATGTCGAAGAATACAATGCGCGCATGGGGCTCAATTTCGAACGCGTGCGCGATTTTCTACTGCTCCACTATGTTGCCACGCAGCGCGATGATAGCGAGATGTGGCGCTATTTCCGAAACATGACTCTGCCCGACAGTTTGCAGGAGAAGATCTCGGCCTGGAATACGCGCGGTTATGTCCTGAAATATGAGTTTGGCGTGTTTCTGCCGCCCAGCTGGATCGCCGTCATGCTGGGACAAAACCTGGTTCCGGACACGTATGATCCGCGAGTCGACACGTATGGATTGGATCAGTTGCGGTCGCAGCTCGCGTCCATCAAGCAGGACACGATGAATGCAGTAGAAGCGACGCCTGATCAGATTGATTTTCTGCGGCGATATGGCGCCGAGTCTCAGTCTGCGCCACTTGTCGCGTCGCCTTCGGGTCGGAATTAGCGTTGAAACACAGCATGCAGCGTTCCGAATTCAAGATTGTCATATGCGGTGGCGGCCTGGCGGGTCTGATGACGGCGCTGGCATTGCGCGGCGCATTGAGTTCGGATTATCAAATCACGCTGATCGATGAGGGCCAGGATGCCAATGACGATATTGTCTATGGCAGCGTCACCTTGCCGACCGCCTACGACTTCCTGCGCGGACTGGGATTAGACGAGCCTTTTCTGTTCTCGCGAAGTGCCACTTCGTTTTCGTTTGGAACCCATTATGTCGAGTGGCCGGGCACCGAAACGGACTGGGTGCAATGTCATCATCAAATCCTGCCCTTGATCGCAGGCATCCCGCTGCAGCATCACCTGACTCGTAACCAGCAGAGGCTCGCGCCCTTGCTCGTTTCCGGCGTCGCCGCGCGACAAGGCAAATTTGCACATCCCCCGGACGATCCATCCAATCCTCTCTCTCGCGCGGAGTACGGATATCAGTTCAGCGTCCGCGAATGGGTTCGCTTGCTGGCTGAAAAAGTTGCAAACACCAATGTCTTGAGACACGCTGCAGAGATAACGTCTGTCCAGGCCGATGACTCAGGCGTGTCATATGTCGATCTGGCTTCGGGAGAGACGCTGTCGGCGGATCTGTTCATTGACTGTACCGGGCCCAGGCGAAAACTTACCGCTGCAGCCAATGGGGCATTCTCGGTTACTCGCAAGTTCTCCGTGGCGCACTCGGTTCAACCAACAAGCCAGTTGGGTCCGCCCTGTCGGCGCGTAACAGCGTCTCCGAATGGCTGGTCGGGCCAAACCTATCTTCAGAACGCGGTCCACACATTGTCAGTCCAGACTGAGACTGGAATGGCCGACGGAATCACGTGCATGCTCGGTTCATCAGATGCGGCCTGGAAAGGCAATGTTGTCTCGATCGGCGCCGCTGCCAGCGTCCTTGATCCACTCACGCCAGGTCCAATGGTGATGCTGCAGCGGGATATTGAGCGCCTGCTGGACCTGATCCCCGTTGCGCGCTCTTTCGAGATGGAGCAGCGTGAGTTCAATCGGCGCTTCAAGGATGATGTGGCGCATACGAACACGTTCGCGGATGCTTTCTACCTCAAAACATCGTCAGACACACCGTTCTGGAGGACGGCTGAGGAAGCCGCCCGCACACCGGATCTGGTCCGCAAGATTACACAATTTGAAAGTCGCGGTGTTCTGGCGAAGTATGATCTGGAACCATACAATGATGAAGACTGGACCATCCTGCATCACGGTCTGGGGCGCCGCGCCACCCGCTATGACTTGCAAACTGAAGGGACGGCCAAACCGGACATAGATGAACAGTTGAATGGTATGTCGCGTGCAATCGAACAATTGGTGGCTCGCATGCCGCCGCATCATGTCTATGTCACCAATATGAAACGCTATTTCGAGAAGCAAAATTATGCCTGACCCCAAACCAGCGATTCGAAATATTGTCATTGTTGGCGGCGGCTCCGCGGGATGGATGACGGCCGCAGCGCTGTCGAGCCTGTTACCACCGCAGGCGGTTCAGATTACGCTGATCGAGTCAGAACAGATCGGCACGATTGGTGTTGGTGAAGCGACCATCCCGGACGTTATTAACTTCAATTCCATGCTGGGAATTCCTGAGACAGACTTTCTGCGCGCCACGAATGGCACATTCAAGCTCGGCATTGAATTTGTGAATTGGGGGCAGATAGGCGAAGCCTATTTCCACCCGTTCGGCCCACACGGCGTCGATATGCAGGGGATCGATTTTCACCAATTCTGGATGCGCTATCGTCAATCGAACCCGACCAGCGACATCGAAACGTTTAGTCTCAGCGCTTTGGCCGCCAAACAGTTCAAGTTTGCGATGCCGCAAAACGATCCACGGTCCGTCCTGTCGCAACTCCGTTATGCCTATCATTTCGACGCGACCGCCTATGCCCGGTTCCTCCGTGCCTATGCAGAAGAGCGCGGGGCCAAACGGATTGAAGGCAAAATCATCGACAGCACGCTAGTTGACGAAACAGGCTTTGTTGAGAGTGTGGCTCTGGAAAGCGGCGAAACGATCCAAGGCGACCTGTTCTTCGACTGCAGCGGGTTTCGCGCGCTCCTGCTGGGGCAAAAACTGGGCGTTGCGTTCAAGGACTGGGCTCATTGGTTGCCATGCGACACGGCGCAAACCGTCGCGTGCGAACGGACGGGACCATTATTGCCGTATACGCGATCCACTGCCAAAAAAGCCGGGTGGCAATGGCGCATTCCCACTCAGCATCGGACCGGCAACGGCCATATCTATGCCAGCGACATGATTAGCGATGACGATGCGATTGAAAGCTTGCTCGGCGATCTGGACGGAACCGCATTAGGAGAGCCGCGCAGGATCAAGTTCCGCACGGGACATCGCGAGAAATTCTGGGAGAAGAATTGTATTGCTGTGGGCTTGTCCGGCGGGTTCCTGGAGCCGCTCGAGTCCACCTCGCTGTTCCTGATCCAGGAAGGCATCAGCAAGTTCATCTCACTGTTTCCGAGCGCCGATATGCCCTCCACGGTTCGTGATGAGTACAATCGCCAGTTGCAGAAGAAATTCGAACAGGTGCGAGACTTTATTATCCTGCACTACAAGGCCACACAGCGAGATGATAGCGAGTTCTGGAACTATTGCCGCAATATGAGCATACCGGACTCCCTGACCCAGAAGATGGAATTGTTCCAGGAAGC
>JBCCCT010000019.1:0-30334 GCA_039033355.1 Pseudomonadota bacterium
AATTTCAAGGCGCATCCGAAATCCGTCTGGCAATTGCTCGGTGCCGGTGCGGTCGGGTCGCAGGCCCTGCTCGGCATTCCGACGGTTCAATATCTCCGCCGAGAGATCCCCGGCGCCCGCATCTGGCCCTTCGAAACAGGGTTCAAAGCCCTGCAATCAGAGGACCTCGCGGACGTCTCCTGTCTGTTCGCAGAAATCTATCCCAGCACGGTCCAGATCACCCCAAAAACGGGTGAAATCCTGGATGAAGCGCAGGTCAGAATCCTCTCAAAACACCTCGAATCACTCGATTCGGTGGGCGATTTGGCCGACGCTTTTGGCCCTCCAGATACACTTTCAAGTAGCGAAATTGCTGAAATTACCTGTGAAGAAGGGTGGATTTTGGCCAAATAAGGCTGAATCGCCCGTATTTATTGGGTTTTCGGGATTCACGGGCAAATCGAATCATGAACAATGCCCGCAACGGCAACTTCCGCCGTTGAACTAAGGGAGAACCCAATGAACAAGGGTGAACTGACCAAAGCAGTGGCAGACTCTGCTGGCATGTCGCAGGCTGAAGCCGGACGCGCCGTCGATGCTGTCTTTGATTCAATCGCAGACGCGGTGAAAAGCCGTGACTCAGTGGCCATTGCTGGCTTCGGAACTTTTGTTGCGAAAACACGCGGTGCGCGCGAGGGTCGCAACCCAGCAACGGGTGAAACGATCCAAATCAAAGAAAAAACCTCTGCTGCTTTCAGACCGGCTTCCGCTCTGAAAGACATCTAAGGTCAATCGCTGTTCAAGCGATTCTTTCTAAACGGCGTGTCGCTTCTCGCGGCGCGCCGTTTTCCATTCCAGCAAACCCCATTGCAGAATACTGGCGACCAGCAGCGTGATCGTCACCGCTTCCATCATGCCGCGCGCGCCCCGCTCCATCGTGACCCCCATTGTGTAGCAAAGCGGGATCATCAGCACGAAGAACGAACCAATATGGATGAGGGACGGGACCCAGACGATACCCTGCGCCCGGAGTGCCATGGAGGCAGTTGCTTGCAAGCCGTCAAAAGTCGTCGCCAGGGCGGCCCAGATCAATAGCGCGGCAATCGCCGGCGCCAGCATGACGCCATCAATGCTCGCCGCTTCATTGACCAGCAGCAAGGCGACCCCGTCCTTGAAGGCCAGGATGAGCAGCGCCAGGAATACGCCGAGGACAATCGTCGCGACGACGCCCAGGCGCGACGCATCTTTCACGCCCTGCATGTCACCGCGGCCATAATGTTCTGCAACGCGCACGCTGGTGGCTGTACCAATGCCCATGAAGAACATGAAGCAGAAGCCCATGACCTGCACCGAATAGCCATAAACGGCATTCGCCGCGACGCTGATAAAGGCCGCGATGGAATAAGTCAGGTTGAACCCGCCCCATTCAGCGACGTTTGAGATCGCGCTGCCTCCGCCGACGGTCATTTGCCGGACGCCTTCGTCCTGGGGGCCGGGCTCTGATGGCTTCAGCGCCGGAGTCAACCAGATCGCAAAGCCGATCAGCGCAAATGTGATCGCCCAACGCGAGCCAACCGTCGCCCAGGCAACCCCCTCGCCGCCCATTTGCGGCATGCCCCACCAGCCCAGAACCAGTGCCAGGTCGATGACGAGGTTCACGCCGACCCCAAGATAAGACGTGATCGTTACGATAAGCGGGCGTCGCAAGGCTTCGAGATAATAGCTGCACACAGTTGAGATCATGAAGCCCAGCAGGCTGAGAGACAGGATCTGGGTGATGTGCGTCGTCTCGCTGGCAAACTCTGCCGGCGTCATCATCGCGCTCATCTCTTCATTCGGATTGATTTCGACGAAGAGGAAATGGAAGAGCGGCGCGGCTACCAGATAGGTGATCGCTGTAACGAGCAGGCCCAGGCCAAGCGCCCAGGCCATACCGCGCCGGAAAATGCGGCCGGACAGATGTTCCTGGCCACGTCCGACCAGTTCGGACGTCAGCACCTGAACCCCAAGCAGAATCCCCATGCCAAATCCCAAAGTCACCCCGATCGGCAACCAGGAGTTCAGGATAAAGGCCAGCTCATGCTCCTGGCCTTTCACCTGGCCGAGCACGATCGCATCCGTCAGGCCCATCAGCATCCACGACAGGCGTGAGATCGCAATCGGCCCTGACAGCCGCAAAAGGTCCAAAATTTCAGAGGCCCGCGCCCAAGCGGGCCATGCCCGCTGGGTCATGGTAAAAGTCCTGCTTATCCGGCTACGCGTGAAGGCATTGGGGAGGATTCCTTAATCTCGAGAAGCTTCTCGGCGATCAGGAAGGCAAGTTCAAGAGCTTGTTCGCCATTTAGGCGAGGATCACAATGAGTGTGATATCTTGATGACAGGTCCTCTTCCGAAATTGCCTGGGCGCCGCCAATACACTCGGTGACATCCTGGCCAGTCATTTCGAAATGCACCCCGCCCGGGACACAGCCTTCGGCATTCATCACATCGATGAAGTTACGTACCTCGGTCAGGATCCGGTCCACCGGCCGTGTCTTGAAGCCGGTATCGGTCTTCAGCGTGTTGCCATGCATCGGATCACACGACCAGACAACGGTCCGCCCGCTGGCTTTCACCGCGCGCGCCAGAGGCGCCAGGCCTGCTTCCACGCCATCGGCGCCAAAGCGGGAGATCAGCGTGATCCGGCCCGCTTCGTCGTCTGGATTGAGCGTCTCGATGATCCGCAGCAGCTCGTCTGGCTCCAGACCGGGCCCGCATTTCATGCCGATCGGGTTTTTCACGCCTTTGCAGAATTCAACATGGGCATGATCGACCTGACGGGTGCGGTGACCAATCCAGAGCATATGTGCGGACGTGTCATACCAGTCGCCGGACGTGGAATCGATCCGCGTCATCGCCTCTTCATAGCCCAGCAAGAGCGCTTCGTGAGACGTATAAACCTCAACCTGCGCCATTTGCGGCACGCTTTGTGAGGTGACGCCGCAGGCGCGCATGAATTCCAGCGCATCCGAGATCTTGTCCGCCATGGCACGATATTGCTCGCCAAGCGGTGACCGATCGACAAAACCGAGCATCCATTGATGCACGTTTGACAGGTCAGCATAGCCGCCGCGTGTAAAGGCACGGACGAGGTTCAGGGTCGACGCCGACTGGGAATAGGCTTTGATCAGACGTTCCGGGTCTGGCCGCCGCGATTCCTCGGTGAAGGCCATGCCATTGATATTGTCGCCCCGATAGGACGGCAGCGTGACGCCATCAATCTCTTCGATTGGCGATGACCGCGGCTTGCCGAACTGGCCCGCCAATCGACCGACTTTGACGACCGGTTTGGACGCCGCATAGGTCAGAACGACGGCCATTTGCAGCATCACGCGTAGGGTGTCGCGAATATTGTCGGCGCTGAATTCCTTGAAGCTTTCGGCACAATCGCCGCCTTGCAGCAGGAAAGCTTCGCCTGCAGCCACACTGGCCAGGCGTTGTTTCAGCGTCCGGACCTCACCGGCAAAGACCAGCGGGGGAAACTCAGCCAGACGGGCCTCGACATCCTGCAAACGTGCGAGATCCGGATAGTCTTCCGGAATGTGCTTGGCCGGGCGTGCGCGCCAGCTGTTCGGCGTCCAGGTCATGGGTTTCTCCTTAAGGTCGCGCTTTATGCACAGGCAAAGTCACACAATCAAGCTTTCCAATGTCGATATGACAGGAAAGTGTGGCTCGGATGCGATAATCAGGGTACCAGAAATAAAAAAGCCTCCCGGACGGAACCTGTTCTTTATGTCTCAGCTTTTTATTGCACATGGCCAGCGCGACATTGACCCCTTGTTGCAAGTGCATGAAGCCATGCGCCGCGCGGCGATCCCGACCTGGTACACGCCGCCGGGCGCCAAGGATCATGATCCTGATGCGATCAATGAAATGATCGATAATGCCTTTGGCATGGTGGTACTGGTCTCTGCCTCCTCGGTTCGTTCCCGCGCCGTCCAGGCGCAATTGGAGCGGGCCATGGATCGCGGGCTGACCCTGTTTCCGATCCGGGCCGACAATGCGCGGCTGTCAAAACAGTTCAAGACGGCCTTGGCCGATCAACTCACGGATTCCCTGTCTGACGAAGGGGCACTCGACCGGCTCGTCGCCCTCGCAAAAACCCGATATGAGCGGCGCTGTCCGGTGATCTCTGTGATGAACCTCAAAGGCGGGGTCGGCAAAACGACGGTCGCGAGTCAGGTCTTTGGCGCCTGGCAGGCGCGGATCGGTGGTCGGACCCTGCTGATTGATCTCGATCCGCAATACAATCTGACCCAGACTTTTTTCGATATGGAACACGCCGATGCCAGCGCCGCGCGCGACAAATCGGTGATTTCACTGTTCGAACGCTCCCGCCTGCATGCCTATGACATGAAATCACCGGCTGAGAATTGGTCCAGCATCAGTACCGAACCGTTCGAACCGGTCAGCCGCGACGTGATCTGTCATGACCTCCTGACCGGCGAGAATGCGCCTGGCGGGCGGTTTGACCTGATCTCGGGCCAGTTCGAGATTTCGAAATATGCCTTCGCGCCAAGTCCGCAATCGCTATCCGTGGTCGGCGCCAATTTCCGGCGCATGATCGATTATTTTCGCAGCGAATATGACCTGATCGTCTTCGACACCAACCCCAATGCGACCTTCCTGACGCGCTGTGCGCTGGAAGCCGCCGATCGGGTGCTGACACCGATGCATCCGGATGCCTATTCCTTGCGGGGCGTAAAGCTGCTCAATCAAGTCATGCAGGAACAGGTCAGCGACGAGAAGCGACCAGACCTGTCCATCCTGTTCAACACGGTCGGGCGATCGGAACAGTCCAATTTCGAAGCCGATGCCCGTAATGGAACCTATAATGAGCAAGCCGGCTTCGATCTGTCAGGCGCCCTGTTGAACAGCGCCCTGCCGCGGTCCGGGCATCTGGTCGTGCGCAGTCCGGAACCGGAAGAGCTGCCCTGGAAGCAATTGGTCATTCACCAAGGCCGCGGCGGCGGCCTGAAACGGATGCGCGAAACGCTGGAAAGCATTGCGACGGAACTGAAACTGCTGGTCGATGCCTGACCTATTGCAGCGTTTCCATATTTTCGAGCGTGAAGGCCCCATCCTCGGCTTCGGAAATGTGCAGCTGGTAGATTTTGCGAAATTCCGGCGCGCCGGTCATTTCGACACGTAGCACCGTATGTTCCGACTCGGATGGCACCAGATCGATCTTGTCGACCAGTGCGCGCGTCGGATGCGCTTCATAGACGGATTGCACGGCGAATTGCTCGATCGCCGTGTAGGTTTGCGTGGCCGTGGCCTCCGGTGCCGGCGCGGTATGCTCACACGCGGACAGGCCGATAATGGCCATACTGACGGATAGAATAATGGGTTTCATGTTACGTCCTCCCACCCACACCCTATCACGTTGCAGCAGGCAGTTCACGCGTCTGATCAAGATTGGACGCCTGGAACATCATGCGGATCAGGCAAACCTGTAATCCCAGCACCACAAACAGCGCCGGCAGGCCGCCAACATTGGACAGCATGCGGACGCCATCAATGCCGCTGAATGCGACCATGATCCAGGCCATCACGCATAACAGGATGACCCACAGAATCTTCAATCGCGGCGCGCTCGGCTCAGCCTCGTCATGCTCCGTCATTTCATGCGTATGGGTTTTGCAGATCTGCGAGATCGCTTCGGTATTGCTGTCCGCCGCGGTGACATAGGAGATGAAGGAAATGAGCAACAGGACCGGGATCATCAGGCCGCTGATGGGCAGATAGTCGAGCGCGGCAAACATCACCGCTTCCGGACCACCTGTGTCCAGCGTCTCTTTCAGGACGCCGCCTTGCGTGAGGTCTGTCTCCATGGCGAAGACGCCGAACACGCTCATCCAGACCATGGAGAACAAGGCTGGCAGAACGAGGTTGACCAGGACAAAGGCCCTGACGCTGTATCCGCGCGCGATCCGCCCGAGGAACATGGCCGTCACCGGCGCCCAGGCCAGCCAATTGGCGAAATAGAATGTGGTCCAGCTTTTCGCCCATTCGGCATCACCGCTCGCGCTGCCGATCATCAGGGAACGATCGATAAAGCCGCCAATATATCCAAGCGTCGCCTGACCGCCTTGCAGGAGCATGTCTCTGACCGGCCCGAACAGGATGATGAAGCCGACCAGGGCGAAGAAGAACCAGGTATTGATCTCCGACAGGACGCGAATCCCGCGCAGCAAGCCGGTGAGCGAACTGATCAACACCACAATCGCGATCGCAATCGCCACCAAAGCCAGCGAGAGCGGCCCGCTGGGCCATCCCGTCATGTCCGCGAGGCCACCAGACAGAAGCAACATTCCGGCGCCCAGAGACGCTGCCATGCCCATGACCAGCGCCCACAGAATGGCCGCGTCCAGACCCGCCGCGACCGGGACGGGCAAGGGTCGACCGAGCACGGCGACAAAGGGTCCGGAGACGGAATAGGGTTTGCCAAGATTGTGATAGGCAAGCGCGAAGGTCAGCGCCGCCACGGTGTAGATCGCATAAGGCGAAATCGTCCAATGCATGAACAGGCTGACCATGCTGAAGTGCTGGGCTTCGGTGCTGCCCGCCTCTATCCCGCGCGCAGCACCGCCTGGGTCATAGAGATGATAAAGCGGCTCTGCCATGGCCCAGAACAGGATGCCAATGGCAATCGTGGTGCACAGCGTGATCGAAAACCAGCTCCAGGGCTTGAGGATGGGTTTTGCCCCCTGCCCGCCAATCGTCACCTTGCCCAGCGGCGACAGCACGACGACCAGACAGGTCAGTACAAAGCCGAACACGGCCCAGGAGATCATCGTCGAGAAGGTCGCCAGGATCCAGTCATTGATCGTCTTGGCGAAGGCGAAGAAAGCATCGAGATTGACCAGACTGGCCACCGCTGCGGCGATGAAAATCGTCATGGGTACGATGATAACAAAAAGGCGCAGGCTTCCATCCTGCGCCTTTCTGAGTAGGGGGAGATCAGCCAAGACTTACCCGTCCAGGCCTTCAGGCTGTCCGACAATCACGAAGGTGAAATTCTCCGGCGAAAGATATTCCGCGGCAACCCGGTTCACATCTTCCAGCGTGACCGCTTCCACCATGGCATTGCGCTTGTCGAAAAAGTCGACCGGCAACTCGTCCAGGCGTACGCCCATCATCCGCGCGGCAATCTTGGCATTGGAGTCAAAGCCGAGCGGATAGGACCCGGTGAGATAGGCTTTGGCGATCTCGAGCTCTTCCTCGGTCATGCCGTCGGCAACCATTTTCTCCATGTTCGATTTGACGCCGGCAATGAACTCACCCGCGCTTTCATTCTTGGTCTGTCCACCGCCGCTCCAGAGCTGGATTTTATCCTGGCTGCTAACCTGGGTGTAGACGCCATAGGTCAGACCCTTGTCGACCCGCAAATCATTCATCAACCGGCTCTGGAAGCCGCCACCGCCAAACGTGTAATTCAACACGACCGCGGTATAGAAATCCGGATCCTCGCGCTCCATGGCCGGCGCTGCGAAAGTCACCAGACTTTGCGGTTGTGGCAGATCGACGGTCACCGGTTCCGCCATTGGGGCGGCCAGCGTCACAGGATCAGTTTCCGTCGGCGTGCTGGTCTCAGGTAGTCCTGCAACCGCCTGATCAATCAGCGGGGCCAGTTCTTCCGGCGACATTGCGCCAACGGCCGTGACCAGCATGCCCTGTTTGACCATGAGCAAGTCTTTCTGCGCCCGCATCGCGTCCTGCGTCAGGGCGGCGAGGCTTTCCGCGGACGTCTCGCGCGCATAGGCATGATCAGGATAGAGGGCGTTCGCGCGGGCCCGATTGGCCAGATAACGCGCATTGGTTTCGCGCGTCTGCAGGCCGACTTCCTGTTCGCGCAGGAAGCGTTCAAACGGGCCATCATCAAAGCGCGGCTCGGACAGGGCCAGGGCGATCATGTCGAAGGAGGCATCGGCATTGTCGGTCAGCATGGACGCATTGCAAAACGTGCTTTCATCCGATGCGCCGCAGGAGAAGCTCATATTGAGCTCTTCCATACCTTTGAAAAAGGCCTGGGCATCAAGCTCACCCGCACCTTCATTCATGTGATAGACCATGGCATTGGTCAGACCTTCCAGGCCGACCGGGTCATTGGTTTCACCCGCCGTCCAGGCCATGCGAAGCGACAGGATCGGGATAGACGGTTCCTCGACCAGCCAGACCGAAACGCCGCCTGGCGTGGTGAATTGCTGAATGGTGGCAAACTCACCATCATGGACATCAACTTGAAGGGCTGATGCTGCATCAGCGTCGCCCGTCGTCGTCGACGCGCCACATGCGGCAAGGCCAATGATGGCGAGACTGGCGCCGAGAATATGTGAGATCCGTGTCATTACAGGTCTCCTTCTGCCGGCAGCAATTGTGCCTCAATATAGTTTCGATCAGCGGCAAACACTTGCCGAACGGCGGCCAGTGCCTGTTCGGTCGTGATGGCGCGGACATCATCCTCGTAGGACATCAGATCCTCGATCGAGCCGCCTATGGCGAGCCAACTGCCAAACAGATTGGCCATGCTCTGTTGATTGTCACGGGCATAGATGGCCGACGCCGCCATGGAATTGCGGACCCGGACCACATCCTCGTCACTGAACCCCGCTTCGAGCAAGGCCGCGAGTTCGGTCATCATCGCTGTTTCCAGCTCTTCCATCGTGACGCCAGGGCTCGGCGTCGCATAAAGCACAGCCGGACCATTATCGTGCAGGCCGGTCCAGGCGAACGTCCCTGCGTTCACAGCGACTTTCTGCTCCTCGACCAGGGCAACATAGAGCAAGCTGGTATTGCCGCCGCCCAGGACATCCAGACCGACATCGAGCGCCAGCGCGAAGTCGCGATCCCGTTTCTGGCTGGTGCCATTATAATAGCGATACCAGACCGGCTGGCGGACTTTCGGATCGCTGTGCTCCAGCTCCAGTGTTTCGGTCAGCTCAGGCACATCTGCCCATTTACGCGTGCCATCGACCAGGCCTGACGGTTCGATCTGGCCATAATGCTCTTCCGCGAGGGCGCGGACTTCATCGCCCGTGACATCACCGGCTACAACCAGGATCGTATTCTCAGGCGAGTAATATTTCTTGTAAAAATCAATGCCGTCCTGGGGGGTCAGCGCTTCAACCTCGTCCATCAGGCCGATCACGGTGATTTCGTAGGGATGGTCCTTCCAAAACTCCGCCAGCACTTTTTCCTGCAGGATGACGCCGGGATTATTATCAACCCGCTGGCGACGTTCTTCCTTCACCACATCGCGTTCGGTGATGAAGCTGCCTTCCGGATCCTCATCTATGATCAGGTCGGTCATCCGCTCGGCTTCGAGTTCCATCATCTTGCCGAGATGTTGTTTCGCGACGCGCTGATAGTAAGCCGTATAATCCCAGCTGGTGAACGCGTTGTGTTGTCCGCCGAGCCGCGAAATCGTTGAATCGAACTCGCCATCCTCAAGGTCATCGGTCTCCTTGAACATGACATGCTCAAACAGGTGCGCGATGCCGGATTTACCGGGATCCTCGTCAACGGCGCCCACCTTGTACCAGACCATATGCGTCACGACAGGTGCGCGATGGTCCGGCAGGACGACGACATCCATGCCATTTTCAAGCGTGAAGGTTTCTGGCGCCCAGACCTCGTCGGCACTATCGGCCAGAGCGGTGCTGGAGACTAAAGCTGCGGCGGCAAGCCCGCCGGATATCCAATATTTCATAAGTCCTCTGCGTGCTGCCCCTGATTCTCGATGCGGGGTGTTATGTGCCCGGTAATTTCAGTCGATCGCCGCTACCGCGCGCGATCTGAACCTCACCGCCACCGGTGGCGGAGTCGGGAGAGTCCTGCTCGGACCCGTCTGAATTCAAGACACGGTCGGAAACCGACTGGGATTTGCGAATAATACCGGCTTCTTCCCAATCGACCTGTTCGCGGATGATCGGACTGACCGCATTGGCCCCCGCCGCCGCGACCAGAGCACGCTCGGATGCGCTGGCATTCTGACCAATATCGGCGCCGAAGGCTGAAGCGGTGCTGGCCCGGGTAGGATCGACTTCGAAAGGCGTGCCCGCACCGGCTTCCGGCGGCCGCAGGCTGTATTCAGGCGGCACCACAAGCGGCGCCTTCTTGACCACTCGGAACTCATCCGGGCTGTTCGTGCCGCCCAGGGCAGCGCAGCCGGACACAAGCATGCCCGCAATACAGGTGGAGACTAGAATAGCAGATTTCATTTTGGCGTCCTCGCCTCGTTTTCGGTTACGGCCCCAGCCGCTTTTTCTTGCCGCGACATTAGGAACTGGTCGGCAAAGAGCAAGACCGCACCTACAGAAATGGCCGCATCGGCGACATTGAAGACATAATTGAAAAAGTATGGCCGGAATATGCCGCTAAAGTCGAGAAAATCGACGACGGCGCCAAATCGCACCCGGTCAATCACGTTTCCAAACGCGCCGCCAATCACCAAAGCCAGAGCCAGACCGGTCAGATGTCGTCCAGCGCGGATCAGCCAGATGGTGAAACCAATCGCGATTGCAGTGGTCAAAATGACTAATAACCAACGCATGATGCCTTCTGATTGCCCGATACCAAAGCTGATGCCGCGATTCCAGACCATGTTGAGCTCGAAAAAAGGTAACACATTGATCCCATCGCAAAGATCACGGTTTTCCAAGCAGTCCAAAGCATTGAACTTTGGCTCATTCAGGATGAGCCACTTGCTCCATTGATCCAGGATCACAATGACCGGGATCAAAAAGAACAGGCCATTGCGGAAAGATTTGCTCATGCATTACCTCTGACTTCCCGGATAGCAGCCGCGTCTCGCGGTGTCACATCGGGAAATTCCGGATCTGCGGTCGCTGGGTCGAAATACTTCCAGCTGCGCGCGCATTTCACGCCGCTCGCCTGCCCTGGCACGACCGCAACCCCCGCTTCCTCAGCGAGACGAAACGCGTCTGAAGGGGGCTGAGATGTGACGAGTTCGGCCTGAGAGGTGATGAAAATGTCCTCTGCGACCTCGCCCTCATACGCCGCCAGAAGATCTGCATCTGAGACGAAAACGGTTGGCGCCGCTTCGAGAGATGAGCGAATCCGCTTCTCGCGGCGCTCTCCTTCGATGGCGCCAGTGACGACGCGGCGGACGCGGAAAATCTTCTCCCAGCGGGCCGCCAGGTCGGCATCTTTCCAATCCACTGGCGTTTCCGGGAATTGCAGCAAATGCACGCTGTCCGCGCGATCAGCAAAGACGCTCATCAGGAAGGTCTCTTCCGTCGTGAACGGCATGATTGGCGCGAGCCAGGCCAGGAGGCGCTCCAGGATCGCGGCCATGACCGTCCGGGCTGAGCGTCGACGCACATCGCTTGGCGCGTCGCAATAGAGGCTGTCCTTGCGGATATCGAAATAGACCGCTGACAGATCGACCGAGCAGAAATTCAGCAAGGCCGTCATGACGCGTTTGAAGTCATGCTCGTCATACGCATTGCGCACGGTCTCATCGAGTTCGGCCAGGCGATGCAGAACCCAGGTCTCCAGGCTCGGCATTTCGACCGGCAAGACAGCCTCATCCGCTGAATAGCCGTGCAGGGCCCCGAGCAGGTAGCGCATCGTGTTGCGCAGGCGGCGATAATTCTCGACCGCGCCTTTGATAATCTCGTCAGAGATCCGCAAATCCTCGGTATAGTCGGCGCTTGCCGTCCACAGGCGCAGGATTTCGATGCCATACTGTTTGGCAAAGTCGGCCGGGTCGATCGTGTTGCCGATCGACTTGGACATTTTCTTGCCGTCGCCATCGACAATCATGCCATGCGTGACGACTTGCCGGAATGGCGCCATGCCGCGGGTTGCGCAGCTTTCGAGCAAAGAGGACTGGAACCACCCGCGATGCTGGTCCGAGCCTTCCATATAGACATCGGCGACGCCGGTCGCGTCATCAATGATGCCGCGATCGCGCAGGGCAAAGGCGTGCGTGGTGCCGGAATCAAACCAGACATCGAGCACGTCATTGACCTTGTCCCAGCCGGTCGGATCGTCGAGGAAGTCGCCGACCTCGGCGGAGAACCAGCCTTCAACGCCCTCTTCGCGGATCTTGGCGAGGATTTTCTCGTTCACCGCAGTGGCTTCAGCTTCAGACATGGCGGCGGTATGTGGCTGACCGTTCTGATCGACCAGAAGCGTGATCGGCACGCCCCAATTGCGCTGACGTGAGATCAGCCAGTCCGGACGGTCCGCGACCATGGCTTTCAAGCGATTATAGCCGGTCGGTGGCACGAATTTGGTCTGCTCAATGCCGTCCAGCGCCATCTCCCGCAGGGGGCGTGAGCCATCCTTGCCGGGCGTGTCCATGGCGATGAACCATTGCGGGGTCGCACGGCGAATGACCGGCGCTTTCGACCGCCAGGAATGAGCATCGCGAATCTCGGTCATGCCGCGGGCGAGCAGATTGCCGCTCTCGGCCAGCAGCCGGATGACTTCCGGATTGGCTTTGCCCGGCTGACCGCGCTTCTTGCCGGAGGTGCGGATGATATCGAGCCCGCGCAGGGCTTCAGGGACATCGTCTGTATAGCAGCCGTCCGGATCGACGATCTGGCGGATCTCCTGCGTCGTGCGACCGGAGTCGACCCAGACATTGAAGTCATCCTCGCCATGTGCAGGGGCTGTGTGGACGAAGCCAGTACCGGCATCGTCGGTGACGTGATCGCCAGCGAGCATGGGGATGTCGTGTTGGAAGAACGGATCGAGTTCAGCAAGCGGATGCGAGAGAGCACGAATTTGTGCCGGACGCTCTAAGGGGCGAACTTTCCTCCACTCGGAGACCTTTGCTGAGTTCATGACCGATTCGGCTAACGCATCGGCTAGGATTAGTTTTTCGCCAGCGACCGCATAGGGCGCGAACCCAAGTTCCTCCTCGGACATGACGCTCTGAACTTCGTAGAGCCCATAGCCAATGTTCGGATTGAAGCTTACTGCTTGGTTCGCTGGAATGGTCCACGGAGTGGTGGTCCAGATCACAACGCTTGCTTCTTGCCAGATGGACAGTTCCTCGTCCCCGAGGGCCTCAACATTTGTGACCGGAAACTTCACCCAGATCACCGGCACCTTGCGGTCGTGATACTCGACCTCAGCCTCAGCCAGGGCCGTCCGTTCCACCGGAGACCACATCACAGGCTTGGCGCCGCGTACGAGGCGGCCGCCCATCGCGACGCGCAGGAATTCGCGCACGGTCGCGGCCTCGGACTCGAAATTCATCGTCAGATATGGATCATCCCACTCACCTTCGACGCCACAGCGGCGGAAGCCTTCTTTCTGAACCTCGATCCACTCCGCCGCATATTCGCGGCAGGCGCGGCGGAATTCGTCGCCCGGAACATCATCCTTGGTCCGGCCCTTGGAGCGGAATTGTTCTTCCACCTTCCACTCAATTGGCAGGCCGTGACAGTCCCAGCCTGGCAAGTAGGAGGCATCGAATCCGCGCATCTGGTGATTGCGGACAATGATATCCTTGATGATCTTGTTCATCGCCGTGCCGAGATGGATCGGGCCATTGGCGTAAGGCGGGCCATCATGCAGGATGAAAGGCTCGGCCCCGCGGGCCTTGGCGTCAGCGCGGAAGCGCTCATACAGCTTCATCTCATCCCATTTCTCGATCCATTTCGGCTCGGCTTTCGGCAAGCCGCCGCGCATCGGGAAATCGGTGGTCGGCAAGAACAATGTGTCCTTGTACGGGTTTTCAGGTTTTTTTGGTTTATCAGTATCGGCCATTTGGACGTCTTCGGATCAGCGTGTGAAGAAAGGGCTAAGCAATAGGTTCCCGGCCGTGAGCCCCTTAAGGGCGGACGACCGGGCCGCTAATTCGAATAATGGATATGCGGATGACCCTGTTCATGCGGCCCCGCTTAGCAGGGCTCGCGGGCCCTGTCATCCCGCCAGATGATGCTTGGCGGCGACGACATCCTTGTCCATCTGCACGACCATCTCATCGAGGGAGTCGAATTTCAGTTCTGGCCGCAAATACCGGACCAGGGCGACTTCCAATTGCTGGCCGTAAATGTCGCCGTCAAAATCGAAAATGAAGGTCTCGAGGAGTGGATCGCGAATGCCCGTCGTCGGGGTGCGTCCGAAATTGGCGACCCCATCGCGCCAGTCGGAATCGCCGGCCAGACGGGCACGGACGGCATACACGCCATGGCGCGGATGGATCAGGTCGCCAAGATGCAGGTTGGCCGTCGGGAAGCCGATGGTCCGCCCACGCTTCTCACCATGCTCGACGACGCCATCGACGACCCAGTCATGACCTAGAATTTCGGCCGCCTTTTCAGGCTCACCGGCAATCAGCGCCTCGCGAATCGCGGTCGATGAGGCTTTCGCACCCAGCGCTTCGATCTTTTCGATAATGGTGACGCCAAATCCCAGCGCCCGGCCAAGCGAGGCCAGACGTCCAGCGTCGCCCATGCGCCCGCGGCCAAAGCGAAAATCGAAGCCGACAGTGACATGCGACGCGCAGATGCCGTCTTTCAACACATCCCGCGCAAAGGCCTCATCCGTCATCGCGGCCATGTCTGCATTAAAGGGCAGTTCGAACACGGCTGCGGCGCCAAGCTCCATCAGCCGCGCATTGCGCCGGGCCGGGCGGTAGATCCGGAATGGCGGGTCATCCGGGCGAAAGAATTGTCGAGGCGGCGGCTCAAATGTCGCCACGCCGAGTTTGCCGCCCGCCGCGACCGCGCCCTCAATCACCGCGCGATGGCCGGCATGGACGCCATCGAAATTGCCCAGAGCAACGGAGAATCCGCGGGCGGAGTCCGGCACATGTTTATAATGGGCAATGACGGTCATTCAGGCGTCTCTTTTGGGCACCATGACAATGGCTTCGCCTGAAATCGCGGCTTTGCCATCGACATTACAGGACACTTTCAGCGTCACGCGGCTGGTGCGTTCCTGCTTTTCAGTGACTTCAACTTTCACAATCACCAAAGAGCCAATCAGGACCGGACGACGGAACCGCATGTTCAAGCCAACGAAGATCGAGCCGGGGCCTGGCAGATCATTGCCGAGAATGCCGGAAATATAGCTCGCCGTCAGCGCACCATGGGCGATGCGCTGGCCGAATTGCGTGTTCTTGGCAAATTCCTCGTCCAGGTGCAGCGGATTGCGGTCGCCAGACACTTCGGCAAACAGTTCAATGTCTTTTTCCGTGATCACGTGCTCGGTCTGATGGGTCATACCGATCTCGAGATCTTCGTATTTATAACCGTCTTTATAGGTCATTGCGGATCAGTCTCCGTTTCTCACTCACGGCCTGTTACAATGTGTTTCAGGTTTCGTCACCATTCGAGTTTCGGCATCGCCCAATTTGCCGTTACGGCATAGTCGGTCAGCAGGTCGATGACTTCCTGCTCAAAATTCGCGCCATGCTGTTTCAATCCGGTGCCGACATAGAGGCCGGAATAACCGCGTGTCAGCGCCCCTTTCATATCCGTCGCCGGGCTATCACCGATACACAGCGTCCTTGCTGGAGACGGCTCAACACCAAGATCGGCGAGCCGCGCCAAGGCCAAATCATAGATCGGATCGTGCGGTTTACCGGGATAGATGACCTTGCCGCCCTCTTCCTCGAACACCTGGGCCAGCGCGCCGGCGCACCAGTGCAACTGTTCGCCAATGCGGACGCGGATGTCGGGATTGGCGCAAATCATCTCCATTTCGCGGTCCGCGGCTTCGGCCAGGCGGTCGCGATAATCATCCGGATGATCATTGATCTGATCTTCCAGACCAATGCACAGGACCGTGTCAGAGTTGCGCGAATCCCCAAATTGCAGATCGAGGCCTTCATACAGAAATTTGTCCATCTCCCAGCCGGAATCAGCGCCCATGCGCCAGAACACTTCGCCAGACCGCTGACGCAGCACTTCCCGCGTCGCATCGCCAGATGTGACGCAATCATCAAAGGCTTCCGGCGGCACGCCGAGCGGATCGAAATAGCGAATGGCCTGCTCTTTCGGCACCGGCGCATTGGTGATCAGACAGACGGCGCCGCCCTGGTCGCGAAATCGGATCAGGGCCTCGCACGCCTCATCAAAGGCGTGGCGTCCATTATGGATCACGCCCCAGACATCGCACAGGATGGCATCATACTGATCAGCAATGGCGGCCAGCCCGCCAGGAAATTGAGGATGAGTCATGCCCGCGAATTATGCGGCGGCGCTTCTGGCGTCAATCTAAGATGCGCGTGAGGTGAGCAGGCGGACCAGATCGGCGGGCGGCGCGGTTTCTTCCATCAGCGACGACTTGATCGGACGCGGGGCCCCGAAAATATGCCCCTGGCCGTAGGGAATGCCATATTCGAGCACTTCCACGACGCTGACTTCTTCCTCGATCTTCTCGGCCACCAGGGTGACGCCATAGCGCGAGCAGATCGCGGCCACTTCTTCGCCAGCAATCTTGCGCTCGACCGAAGAGGTGGGTCGCGGTCCGAACGGATCGCGCAACTGGTCGATCAGATCGCCGCCATTGAATTTGACGAAGCGAATGCCCGCATCCTGCAGACGCGGCAGGTCGATATCGATGGTCTCGGCATGATCGATCGAGAAGCGGAAGCCCAGCGCGGTGAGTCGTTCCATCGCCTCGCGCATCTGTTTTGAGCGATGCTCAAACCGGCTGGCGCGAATCTCGAAAATCAGGGCCCCGGCCAAGTCGCGATTCTGCTCCATATGGCTCAGGAAGAATGGAAAAAAGTGTGGATCTTCAAGCGAGTGCGACGAGACATTGCAGAACACCCCGACCCGGCGATCACGTGCCGCAAGACGCCGCACGACTTCGACCGAGCGGTAGAGCATCATATTATCGACCACGCCCAACAGATTGGCGCGTCGGGCGGCGTCGAGGAATTCCGCCGGCAGAATCAGCGATCCATCCGCATCGCGCAGGCGGGTATAGCCTTCATAGAAGGCGACCCGGCGTTGCGGCAGAGAGACGATCGGCTGCAAGTGCAGATCAACCCGGCCATCTTCCAGCGCTTCTTTCACACGGCGCAGCACAGCATCTTCCTGCGGTGCCACATCACCAGTGGTTTCAGCATCGGCCAGTTTGGTCTCGAAACTGCGCGACAGACGCTCGATCAGCGTTTCCAGCTGGCGCATTTCGCTGACCAGAGCGTCGCGGCGTTCGGTCAATTCCTGTTTGACCGTAGTTTCAACAGCCGTGGTTCGCGCTTCGACGACGTCGATTCGCTCCTTGTCGTCTTTCTGGACGGTTTCGACCGCAACGATTCGGTCCGATAAGTCAGACGTCGAGCTCGAACGGGTGGTAAACAGGTGCACCTGGCCCATCAATGCGGTTATGATCGCGCCGCCACATATGGCCAGCGGCAGCTCAATCGCAGCGTAGGTAAACAGGCCCCAGCCCGCCCCCGCGCCGATCAGAGCATAGATCAAAAAGTACAAGGCAACCATCAATTCCCAGCCCCTGTTGACACAATATCCTTAACAGATACGCGCCAAACGTTAACGAATTGGTAGCTTTAGAGTTAATTCGCCCGCTTTGCCAAGCATCAGCTTAATCCATCAACAGCATTTCTTTCGGCATCGAGGAATTCGCGCAACGCTTGCAAAGTGGGCAGGATTTTCGCCAGTTTCGAGACGTCCTGATTCTCTTCCAGGATCGCCGCCAGGGGGGCCATGGCCTTGATCCCGCGATTTCGGGCATGACGGCCAGCCGAGGTGATTGTCACGATCTTGCGCCGGCGGTCCTCGGCGCTGCCGACAATCTCGACATAGCCTTTGCGCTCCAGCTTGGCCAAAATCGCGGTCATTGAGGGTTTGGTGACCTGGAACGCCTTTGCGAGATAAGAGGGTGATTTGCTATCCCCCAGACGGACAAAATGGTTCAGCACGCCAAATTCGGATGGATTGAGATCCGGCGCCAGCACTCTGGCAAATCGGGCCGTGCTCAATTGATTGATAATGCCGATCTCATTGAACAAGGTGAATGTGACGGCCGCCGGATCAGAATCGCTCATGCTCAGGAGCTTATCAGTTTGCTCTCCAGCGGCCAACGCGGACTCGGCGCCGGGAATTTCGTATAGCCGACCCGTCCGAGCATTTGCAGCGCGCCAGATGGCGCCACACCCAGTTCTTGCCGGATCGCCTCATAGGGCTCAGCCATTTCCGGAAATTCCTGCAGGATCTGGCTGAGCGGATGGACGCAAAGCCCGGCCTTTTGCGCCGCGAGATTCATCCGCACCCAGGCCCGGCCAGCCTGCAATTGATCAGCTCGCCTATTTGTCAGCGACTTGACCCAGACAAAGCCCTGCGCCGAGTGGATGATCGGATCATACATTTTGAGGCCTTCATTAAAGGCCGTGCTGCCAGGCGTATCGAGGCCTTCCGGCGTGACAATGCCGGTCATCTTGAACAGGCCCATGGGGATGCCGCCCATATCAATGCCATCCGGGTTTTCAACCACGGCGCGATTGCCGATGCGCATCAGGTCGACGCTCTCGCGGCGCGTCAGGTCGGTCTCCATTTCAATCTGAAAACCTTGCCAGGCGAGTGCGATGATCCGGTCGCGTTGCGCCGCATCGAGCGTCCCGCCAATCTCGAGATCGCCCTGCCCGCTGGCGATCACCTGCTCCAACGTTCCGGCGTCGACGGGTCTGGACGTGTCATACGGCTCCTTGGTTGAGCGGCGTTCCAATATGTTGGCGAAAAGCGGGTCTTTTGGCGTGTCCGCCACGGGCGTGAATTGCACCTGCGCCATACGGTTTCCATTCAGACGCGGTTGCGCTTCGCCGTCCGGAAAGGGCGTGATGGTGGCGGTATAGCCCTTCTCTGCCGCGGCGATGCGCAGCAATTCCATCATACAGCCGAAACCGATCGTGATCTGGCGATCCAGCGGATCAGTATGCGGCAAGCGCCGGTCCAGATCGACATAGATATCGAGTCGGTCATCGCCGACGAGGTCAAACTGCCAGGGCTGACGATTGTGCGGATTGGGGGCCAGGATCGCATAAGCGAGCGCGTCCAGACGCGGATCCCCGAAACTCTCTCCCGCCGCGCGCCAGGGGGCGCGGGCTTTGGCCAGTCCCGGTCCATGCGCCACCCCGACTGTGCCGACCCCGCCAATCAAGGCAGCGGCCCCACCTGTCATCAAAATACCGCGTCGTGTGAACATATCTGTCTCCGCATGAATATTTGTTAGTTTCCTAACTAATATACTTTTTTCAACTGTCAAGCGAAATCCGTGGCATGCGTGCCACACTGTTCTGATCATTCGATTTTTCATGTGGATTCTTGCAGCGCCGCGTTTGACAGCGGTCTCATCGCTTTTTAACCAAGGGCTCAAATCCCGACACACCCACGGTCCACGGTCACTGTTTGACCGGATGGGGGCGTCTCGGGGGAGACCGGGGTCCTGCCAACGCAGGACCCCGTTGCTTTTTCAGGTCACTCTTTTTCGACGAAAATCGGGGCCGTGACCGGCCAGGTAAAATCGCTGACATCCCCCTGACAGGCGACCGTGATCACGCGTTCAACCGTTGGATCGATGAGCAGAAGCTCGTCCGGAGCGCCGCAAACGCGCAACCAGGCCACTCGCTCGGCGCCATTGACCCGATAGTCGATGCGGAAGCCGCTGCTCGAGCCGGTGACGCTCAAATCTCCGGTATCAAACACACGCTCATTGCCACGCGTGGAGCGCGAGACCAGCACGGCTGCATCATACCCGCCAGGTGGAATCCCATGCTCCACGACATAGAGCGCGTCCGATTGTTCAAATGCCTTGTTGAGCGCCGTCGCAATCTCTTCGATGCCTGGCGGCCCGATGACCAGGAGTGGCTCGCGGCGACCGGCATGCCAGGACAGGTTTCGCACCTCGTCCAGACCTTCCAGGTCCGGCGCGGTCAGCGAGAAAAGTATCACGCCATCCAGCTGTCGAAGGTCCTCCGACCGCAAGGCCCGCGCGACCCCGGCCGGGGCTCCGAACAGCAATCGCTTGCCGCCCGCGATAACCAGCGTGCAGGGCCGCTCGTCATCCACATCACAAGGCAAGAACGCAAAATCGTCCGGGCGCACGTCCACACTGCGCCAGTCCGTCTCGCCATCGGTCCCACCGCATGCAGCGAGACCAAGGATGCCGCAGCACAGGGCAGCTTGCTTCAACCATTTCATGCCGAACGCTCTAGTCAGACTCGTCACGCAAGAACAGTCGTATCAGTCTCTTCGACGATTTCATTCTCGATATGGCCGAGACCTGGAATCTCCACCCTCACCTTATCGCCGGCCTTTAACCATTTTGGCGGATCGAACCCGGCCCCGACACCCGCGGGCGTGCCCGTGAAAATGACATCGCCAGGCTCCAGCGTGAAGGCCTGGGTCAGGTGGGCGATCTGCTCGGCCACGGAGAAGACCATATCGCGCGCATGACCGGACTGTCTCAGCTCGCCATTGACGTAGCCGCGAACCTCCAGCCCTTCGAAATCGTCAATCTCATCCGGTGTAACCAGGTAAGGTCCGAACGGCGCATGCGTGTCAAACCCCTTGCCCATGATCATGGTCTGGCTGGCGCGCTGCCAGTCGCGCACAGAGACGTCGCAGCCACAACAATAACCCGCGATCAATTCATGCGCCTGCGCGGCCGGTACGTGACGGCCTGTCTTGCCGATGATCACGACCAGCTCGGCCTCATAATCCAGCTGCTCCGAGACACGGGGCAGATGAACCGGATCATATGGGCCGTTCGCGGCCGTGGTCTGCTTGTTGAACCATTTCTGGACGCTGGCCGGAGTCGCCTTGATGAAGGAGACCGATTCCTTGGCATGCGCGGCATAGTTCAAGCCGATGCCGAGTATCTTGCCCGGGCGCAAAATGGGTTGGCGCACCTCTACCTCGGCCAAGGGTACGCGCGGCTCCGCTTGGGCAGCTTTTGCCGCCGCGCTGAGATCGCTCAGAATATCTTTCACTTGCGCGGCCCGAGACAGACAGACCATATCGCCCTCTACCAGCCCGGCATGGGCTTGACCATTAACCACCAGATTGGCCCATTTCATTGGCGTGTGACCTCTTCGCTACGTTGAATTGAAACCGAACGAATTTCCGCAGACTGTCAATTGATGACGTTTAATTAGACGTCTAAGCCTGCTCGTTCATGTTGGTGGGACTAAAGAAAGTAGAGTGAACATGACGCAAGGTCTTCGCGCGCAAGAAAGTACATTGGCTGATCTCTTGTGCAATGGGATTGAAATGGCGATGCCGCCATATCAGCGCAGCTATTCCTGGGAAAATTCAGAGGCACAGGCCCTGCTCTCGGACCTGCATGATGCCAGCGAAAGCGGCGAAAGCCATTTCATTGGTGCGATTGTTTTGGTGCGGGAAGCCTCTGGCCGCTTCCTGATTGTGGACGGCCAGCAAAGACTGACGACGCTGACCATCCTGCTTTCCGTGCTGCGCGACACCGAGACGGATGAGGATCGCAAGACCGAGATTCACAGCATGATTGCTGATGACGAGACCGACAAGAACGGCCCGACCTGGCGCATCTCGCTCAACCATATTGATGGTCCTTATCTGCGTGAAGCGATCCAGACCCGCGGCGCGTCGCTGAAAAAAGACGTTGAGCCGAACGATAGCGAAAGCCAGCGGCGGATGACGCGCAACCTTGAGAATTTCATCAAGACGGTGCGCAACATGTCCCCGGAGGCGCAGCGCGAACTGGCCGACACGATCAAGAATCGCATCTTGCTCGTCAAGGTCGTCGTCGAAGACTGGGATGGCGGGTATAATGTGTTCCGCGTCCTCAACACGCGCGGCAAGGCGCCGAACACGCATGACATTATCAAGACCGACCTGCTCGAAAACGCCCACCTGACCCCCGAAGAAGCGGACGCTTAT
This sequence comes from Pseudomonadota bacterium, assembly GCA_039033355.1. Classification (GTDB taxonomy): domain Bacteria; phylum Pseudomonadota; class Alphaproteobacteria; order Caulobacterales; family Hyphomonadaceae; genus Henriciella. Next base: position 21,891 of record JBCCCT010000019.1, read on the forward strand.
TCGCGTGAATGGTCAGAACATGAATCGCGGCTGAGCGGCTCGGGCTTTGATGACCTGCTGAATCAGATCAGCACGCTCTATGCCCGCAAGACCCGCAAGGGCGCCAGCGAGTTTCGCAAGGCCGTGATCAACCGATCGATTGGCGGCACACGCGAATTCCTGAGCAAGGAATTGCCGGCCTATGTCGATGCCTATGTCACGATCTCGACCGGCAAATGCGAGTTCGGAAACCTGACCCCGCAAATCAGCGAATGCCTGAACCATTTGCGTTTGATCGATCATCAATTATGGCGTGCGCCTGCGCTGAAATTTCTGGTCAATCATAATGGCAGTCCGGAAATCGCCCTCGCCTTCTTCCGCAGCCTGGAACGATTTGCCTATGGCGCGATGATGGCGATCACCGAACAGCGAAGCCGGCAAAGACGGTATCAGAAAATTGCCGACAATGCCGACAACTCGCGAGTCCTGCTCTCCGATAGCGGACCGCTCGCCCTGTCACGTGAAGAACGGCGCGAGATTTCAAACCGTCTGCGCAGCCGCTTCGGCGCCTTCGCTCAACGCCGCGCGATTGCCTTGCGGATGAATGCCGAGATTGAAAGCGGTATCGCGCTGGGTCCCGATGATGGCGCGACGGTCGAACACGTCCTGCCGAAGAACCTGCCTGAGGAATCCCCGTGGCGGAATGCCTGGCCCAATCAATCTGTTCATCGCGACCTGGTCGACACGATCGGCAATTTCGCCTTGCTGTCGCAATCGACCAATCAGAAAGCCGACAACCTGTCCTTCATGGAAAAGAAGGCGCTCTACTTCGCAGGCGAGCAGCCTGAATTCGCCCTGACCCAGGATATTGAAGACAAGGTCGCCTGGACGCCGGACGTCACCCGCAGCCGCACCGAGCATTTGTCAAAGATCATGGAAAATGCCTGGCAGCTGAACCAGGCCATGCTGTCTATGTAAGACTTGGAAAGCGCTTAGGAGACTGTTTCCGCTGTGCGCCGATCGGCGGCATAGTCGGCCAGCTTGTCTGCCGCGTCGCGGGCCGAGTCGATGCTGGCATCAAATTGCGCCAGGGCATACGTGGTCGGATTGGCGTCGGCCATATCAAGGTCTGACAGGACGGTGATGAAAGTCCGGCGCGCTTTCTTGGCCGTGACCAGTGCCGTCTCATAGCTCAGCAAATCTGCGCGCAGGGCTTTGGCGGTCATCTCGGTCTCGAACAGTTTCTCGACTTCCATGGTTGCGACGTCGAGGCCGTGGGCGGCGTGTTCAATATCCGTGCGAATGAAATCCGCCTGCTCGCTCGCCACATCACTCTGGCGCTTCACTTGCGAGATATAGGTGGCATCGTCGGCGCCATCATCATCGCTGGCGCCATCCATGAGCACACGGGCAAAGTCAAACAGCCCCTTATTGGCGGTGACCCAATTCTTCCGCTCGGCCTGTTCGGTATAGGCATTGGCGACTTTGCTGAGACTGCTTTCCTGGCTGGCATAACTTGTTTCGACCGTGGCTTCAGAGGCAACCATGGAAACGGTCGCGCAGCCACTCAAAGTGGTCGCCAATAGTAGGGAAAAAAGTACACTACGCATAAGGCTGTTCACCTGCCTGAATTTTTCACTCACCCGCAATATCACATACAGATGAGAAAATCGCCGTCCATACCCTTTATTCATACTTTAACAGCCGATAGGTGAAGAGGTCGTGAACAAAGGCAAAAAATGCTTAAACTTTATCCACCTATAGAAGCCAGGCGCTCCGGGTTCCTGCGTGTGAGCGACCTGCACGAGATCTATTGGGAAGAATCGGGCAATCCGAACGGACTCCCGGTCCTGGGCATACATGGCGGCCCCGGCGGCGGCTCGAGTCCCGAAATGAGACGCTTCTTCGATCCGACCATCTATCGCATCATTCTGATGGATCAGCGCGGCTGCGGAAAATCGACGCCGCACTCCGAACTGCGCGAGAATGATACCTGGAGTCTGGTCGCCGATATTGAAGCGGTGCGAGCACATTTGCAGGTCGATCAATGGGTGCTGTTTGGCGGCTCCTGGGGCTCGACCCTGGCCCTCAGTTATGCGGTCACGCACACAGAGCGCGTGCTGGGACTCATCTTGCGCGGCATCTTCCTGCTGACCGAGGTGGAAATCAGATGGTTCTATCAGGATGGCGCCAGCCGCCTGTTCCCGGATTCCTATGATCGCTATGTCGCGCCAATTCCGGAAGACGAACGGGATGATCTGCTGCACGCCTTCCATCGGCGCCTGACCGGCGATGATCGCAAGGCGCGCCGTGCTGCAGCCAAGGCCTGGGCTTGCTGGGAAGGTGAAACGATCACCATTCAGGGTCCGACCAGTCGCCCCAAACGCTTCGAAGAAGATGATTTCGCCGACGCGTTCGCGCGCATTGAATGCCACTATTTCGTCAATAAGGGCTTCTTCCCGAAGGATGGCTGGCTGCTCGAACAGGCGCGCGAGAAATTGCAGAACACGCCCGGTCGGATCGTGCATGGTCGCTATGATGTGGTGACGCCGCTTTCCAGCGCCTGGGGGCTCAGCAAGGCCTGGCCAGCGGCGAAACTGGATATTGTCTCGAATGCAGGGCATTCCAGCCTCGAGCCGGGCATTGTCGACAAGCTGATCCGGGCTACGCGCGAATTCGGGCGGCAATTTCGGATATCCTGATCGAACCATAAACGAATTTTGTCTCAGACTATCAAAGCCATATAAAATTTGTATTCGCCTTATTGGTGTGTCGCGCCATGTCCAGAGGGTCAAACTTGGGAGTGACACACAATGAAGAATGTTTTGTTGGCTGCTGCGGCAGGCACACTAGTTGCGGCGTGCGTGAATACGGAAACGGCTGACGCCCCTGAGGCGGTTGATTCAGCGGCCGCCGAAATTGAAACCACCACAGACGAAATGGTCGAAGACGCGATGGACGTGGTCGAGGCCGCCGCCCCGGCGCTGTGTCTGGACATGGGGCCGCAAACCCCGCGGGATATATCCAGCACGGTCGGTTTGAACACGGTGAGCTTTCCAAAGGCGCCTGCCTCGTCGGCGATGAACCTGTGCAACATTCACACGCACACCAATGCCGAACACAAGGGACCGGGCTTCAGCATCTTTGTCGATGCCTCGGACAATGGCGGCTATGCCTGTAATGAAACCGCGGACCTGACCGAAGCCGAACTCACGCCGGCGCCCGGCGCCTATAAGGGCGTCGTGCCGGGTCAGACGATTGAAGTGCACTGGGTCCATACGACCTGCGACGCGACCCCTGGCGAAGGCCTTGGCGCCTGTGTCCCGGAAGGGTGCAGCGATCCGCTGCTGCGCGTTGAAGCCCAGACCTTTCTGGTCGTAAATGATGGTAGCGCGCTCGACTTTACCGAGATGGCCGCTGTGGTTGAAGAAAAAGGCGGCTTCTATCAGGCGGGGATGATCCCGGCTGACACGGGCACACCGGTCACCTTCCCCGGCTCCACCACAGGCCCAAGCTACACGCAGGAAGTGTGCTCGCCCGCGCAGGTGACCTGGAATGTTCGCCCGATGTGCGCCAAGGTCGACATCAACTCGCTGAACGCCTGGGCTGAAGAAGGCAATGTCTTCAACGAGACCAAATCGCACGGCGTCCGCCAGCTGGTCACAGCACCGGAATTGCTGTCGCCGATCCAGTAAGACGCGACACTGTCCAATTGAAAAACCCCGCCTCAGATGGAGGCGGGGTTTTTTGTTGAGATCAGACCAGTTTCTAGAACTTGTCCAGAATACCGAAGATCAGAATAATCCCGATGGCTGGCGGCACGACCCAGCGCACGGCGAAGCGCCACAGGTTCATCACCGTGCCTTCGCCAAACTCTGAGGTCAGCATATCGCGGCTGAGCACCCAGCCCGAGAAGACGGCCACCAGCAAGCCACAGAGCGGCAGCATGATCGTGCCCGTAATCATGTCGGCGAAATCGATATAGTCTGCAGAATAGACATAGCCGGCCCCGATCATGAACAGAACAAAGCCGACACCCAGTGCTGCGCCCCAGCGGTTCACGCCCTGGCGTTCCTCAAGCCAGGACACCCCGACTTCCATAAGTGAAATGGAGGAGGTCAGCGCCGCAAACAAAGCCAGAGTGAAGAAGGCACCGCCAATCAGATTGCCCATCGGCATCGCTTCAGACCCAAACGCAATCGGCAAGGAAACGAAGAACAGGCTTGGGCCACCCGCCGGGTCTGCGCCAAACGCAAACACGATCGGGAAGATGGCGAAACCTGCGATCAGGGCGACCATTGTATCAGCGCCAGCGACGATGGCGGACGACCGCGGAATATTGGTCTCTCGTGACAGATAGGCGCCATAGGTAATCATCAGACACGAGCCGACGCCGATCGAGAAGAAGGCCTGCCCGACAGCGGCAAGGAATGTGCTGAACGTAACCGCACTGAAGTCCGGCTGCAGCAGGAAAGTCACGGTTCGCGCGGCGTCGCCATTCGTCAGCGCAAATGCGACAATACCAAGCAGCAGAATGAAAAAGAGCGGCATCAATATCGTCGCCGCGCGTTCAATTCCGCCCTTCACACCGCGCGCCAGGATGATCACATTGACAGCAATAAACCCGCCCAAACAAGCGAGAATCATGCCGCGATTGCCAATGGTTTCGCCGAAATTCGCGCCTGATGTTTCAGCTGTGAACCCGTTGAATGTGCCCGAAAACGCTTGCGGAATAAACGCAATCACCCAGGCCGAGATGACCATATAAAATGTCAGAATGAAGAAGGCGGCGAGTGAGCCGACCCAGCCGACAAAGCCCCAATTGGCGCTCTTGCTTTCCGCCCGGGCCAGAGAGTGGATGCCCTCAATCGCGGACATGCCGGATTTGCGACCCATACCATATTCTGCCATCAGAACCGGCAGGCCGAACAGGACCACACAAGCCAGGTAAATGACGATAAAGGCGCCGCCGCCATTCTCGCCGGCGGTGAACGGGAAACGCCAGAAATTACCGAGGCCGACGGAGGATCCCACCGCAGCCATGATGAATCCAAAACGTGAGCCCCACGTATCTGTCTTGCGACCGATCGCTGCCATATTTTCTCTCTCCCAGGTGATTTTGCCGCGACACTAGCCGTCGAGGCGCAAAAATCAACGCGAGGGCTGGGTTTTGACGCAAGATTGATGCTCGGACTGCAATCGAGTCTAGGCCCGCGAATTCAGCGGATCATTCCGTCCCAGATGCACGGCCCCGACCACACCAAAACAGGCTGCGGTCGTGATCATCACCGTACCGCCATAAGAGAGCAGCGGCAGCGGCACCCCGACCACCGGCACCAGGCCCAGCACCATGGCAACGTTGAACAGGATATAGAAAGCCACCGTCGCCACCGCCCCTGCGGCCGCAAACCTCGCAAACAGGCTGGCCGCCCGCAGCGCAATCATCAGGCCGAGGCCCAGGATCAACATCCATAACAGCAAAACGCCGCTGGTGACGAGGAAGCCGAACTCCTCGGCCAGCACCGTGAGAATGAAATCCGTGTGTTGTTCCGGGATATAATCGAGCTGCGACTGCGTGCCTTCCATATAACCCTTGCCGGTCCAGCCGCCGGAGCCGATTGCAATCTTGGCCTGTTCGATCTGATAGCCATCATCCATGACATTGACCGAAGCGCCGGTAAGCTGCGCCAGATACGTGTCGACGCGTTCGCGCTGATAGTCCTGCAGGACAAAGAAATAGATGGCCGGAATACTGGCGACGGCTGCGACGCTGATCGCGGTGATGACGCGCCACCACAGGCCGGCCAGGAAGATCAGGATGCCGCCAGACGCGAACAGGGCCAGCGTCGTCCCGAAATCCGGCTGCCGGAAGACCAAAGCTGCAGGAATGGCGATCAGCGCCAGAGCCGGCAAATGGATCAGAAACCCGCCGGAATAATCATTCCAGCGTTTGTGATAATAGGCTGCCAACGCCAGGGTCAGCGACACTTTCATGAACTCGGAGGGCTGAACGCCAACTGGCCCGAGCTGGACCCAGCGCTGGGCGCCGCCGCCCGTCGTACCGAAAAACTCGACCAGGACGAGCAGGACCAGGGTCGCCAGATAGCTCGGCCAGGCGGCCCAGAACCACCATCGGATGGGCACCAGGGCGGTGACCAGAAGCACCACCAATGCCACACCAAACCGAGAGGCCTGGCGCATCGGCAAGCCAGCCTCTTCCGGATTGGTGAATGTGGCCGAATGCAGGATCGCGACGCCAATCATCGCCATCGCGCAAATCATCAGAATCAGGCCCCAGGGCAAGGACTGGACCTGAGTGACCAGAGACTTGCGGGAAAAGTCGAGCGAATTGGAACTGAGCGCGACCATGCCTAACGCGCTCCGCCGCCGGTTGTGCCGCCACCGACAGAGGCCGTGCGCGTATAAGTGGGCGCTCGCCTGGAATCCATCCGCAGCGCTTCTGCGAGAATATCGCGGGCCACCGGCGCCGCCGCTTTCGAGCCGCCTTCGCCATGTTCGACAATGACCGAGATCGCATATTTCGGGTCGTCATGCGGCGCATAAGCAACGAACAGAGCATGATCCCGCAAGCGACGGTCAATGTCTTCGCCCTTGAGAATGCCCGTGGCGCGCTCCTGTGCCGAGATCCGGCGCACTTGCGCAGTACCTGTCTTGCCGGCGAGGCGTGGACCGCCCAGGCCGAGATCTCCCGACCGCAAGGCTGTTCCGCCCGCTTCCGAGGTCACGCCATACATGCCGGCTTTCATCCGCCGCATGAAATCGGGGTCCATTGGCGCATCATAAGGGATATCGGCTTCCGGACGTGGCCCTTCGCCAATGATACGCGGCGTGATCAGCTTGCCTTCAGCCGCAATCCGCGCCGTCATCACGGCAAGTTGCAGCGGCGAGGTCGAGATCTGCCCCTGCCCAATGCCAACGTTCAGCGTCTCGCCCTCATACCAGGGCTCGCCACGCGCCGCGCGTTTCCATTCATCATTCGGAACCACGCCGCTGCGCCCACCGGTCAGACCGAGTTCCCAGCGCTGGCCAAAGCCGAACCGTTTCGAGAAATCCGCCAAACGCTCAATGCCGAGCCGTTTGGACACTTCGTAGAAATAAGTGTCGCACGAGCCCTTGAGCGCCCAGTGCATGTTGACCGAGCCATGTCCGCGTTTCTTCCAGCAATGCCAGGTATTGTTGCCGAAGCGATAATGCCCTGGGCAATAAACGCGCTCATTCGGATCTATCACACCCGCTTCGAGGGCGGCTGCCGCAACCACCATTTTGAAGGTCGATCCTGGCGGATAAGTGCCGTCATAGGCTTTGTGATATAGCGGTGAATATTCAACATCATCGCGCAGGACCGCATAATCCGCCGACGAAATGCCGTTCACGAAATCATTCGGATCAAACGCCGGCGTGGATACGAAGGCGAGAATGTCGCCGGTTTCGACGTCCATGACGACCGCCGACCCGCTCTCTTCGCCGAACCGATCAATGGCGAATTTCTGCAATTCCGCATCAACAGTCAGATACAGATCCTGTCCCGGCTTCGGCGCCAGATTGGGATCATCAAACTCGCGAATGATCCGGCCTGCAGCATTCGTCTCGAGCTTCCGGAACCCGGCTTCGCCGCGCAACCATTCCTCGGCATAGCGTTCAATCCCGGAGCGCCCGGTGCGCATATCCGGATGTTTAAACAGCCGCCGGATCGCCGCGCGCTCCTGGCTGTTGGCGCCTTCGCTCAAGCGCTCAAGATCGGTTTCGCTGGCTTTCGCGACATAGCCCAGCACGTGGGCAAAATCGCGGCCGCGCGGGTAGGACCGGGTCGCGGCCATTTCGACCTGAAGGCCAGGCATGCTCGGCGCCAGAACGGCGAGCCGCGAGAATTCCTCATAAGAGAGCTCGCTCTTCACCGTGACGGGCTGGAAACTCGCTTGCCGACGCGCATCGCGGATCAGGCGCGCCTGTCTTTCGGGTGAAATCTCGACCTGGTCTGACAGATTGTACAAGAGACGAGTCAGATCATCGGCCTGTTCGCGCACGATGGAAACGCGGCCAGCCTGGCGGTGTGCCGCCAGAGCGCGCCCGAAGCGATCGAGAATGCGCCCGCGCTGTGGCGGTGCGAGATCCAGACGAACCCCATTCTCAGCGGCCGCAACTTCAAACCGCTCATGCTCCATGATCTGGAGCTGGAACAGGCGTGTGATCAGGCCGCCAAACAGCGCGGCGCCGCCACCCGCCGCGATAACCGCGCGGCGATTGAACAAGGTGTCGACAGGACGATTTCCGCTCATACGCTCACGCCTCCGCCAGCGCGGCGGGCGCGCAGATCAAACAAGGGTGAAACCAGCATGTGCACGACCAGGGTCGCGAAATACGCTGTCAGCATGGGTGTGATCCGTACCAAATGCCCCGATGAGATACTCGCCGTCAGCCATACGAGCGCAATGCCGAAAAACAAA
>JBCCCT010000020.1:0-29673 GCA_039033355.1 Pseudomonadota bacterium
ACTGATCGCGCCGCTGTACGGGGCCTTGAGCCCGCGCGAACAGGATGCCGCGGTGCAGCCGCGCGCAGATGGCGGGCGGAAGATTGTCCTGGCCACCGATATTGCTGAAAGCGCCCTGACCATTGATGGCGTCTCAGTCGTCGTGGATAGCGGCTATGCCCGCGTGCCCCGATTTGTGCCCGGCGGACTGTCGACAGAACTCCAGACTGTGCGGGCCGCCCGTGCCAATGTCGATCAGCGACGTGGCCGCGCCGGACGGCTCGGACCTGGCATCTGCTATCGGCTTTGGGATGAGGCCGAAACCCGCGGCCTCACCGCGGCGCCGGAGCCTGAAATCCGCAATGCTGACCTGTCAGGCCTGGTATTGACGCTGGCTGAGTGGGGCGAGCCTGACCCGACCGCCCTGACCTGGCTCACGCCGCCCCCCGCTGGCAGGCTGACGGCCGCCAGGTCTGATCTGATCGCGCTCGGCGCTTTAAGTGAGACAAGCGCGCTGACGGAGAAGGGCGCGGAGATGATCAAACTGCCCATGTCACCGCGCCTCGCGGCCCTGATCGCGGGGGCTTCATCCGAAAGCGACAAGGCCCTCGCCGCCCGGATTGCGGCGCTCGCCAGTGAGCGCGGTGTCGGCGGCCATAGCGCGGATCTCACCGACCGCCTGTCACGGTTTGAGCAGGAGAGCAGCCGCCGCGCCAAACAGTTGCGCCGCCAGGCCGAACGTTGGGGCGGATCGGCGCCGCCCACGGGCAAACCGTCAGAAGTGCTGGCGCGCGGCTGGCCAGACATGATCGCGCGCAAGAGGGCGGGGACGCAGGACCAGTATCTGCTTGCATCGGGCCGGGCCGGACAGGTCGACGCCACATCCAGCCTCGCCAAATCGGACTGGCTGGTGGTTGCCGATATGGTGGGCGGCGCGAAGTCCGCCCGGATCACGCTTGCCGCACCGCTCTCGGAAGCGAAAGCCCTGGAATTCGGACACGTCGAGACGCGCGATGAGGCTGAGTTCGATCCAAAGGCTGGCACATTTCAGGCCCGACGCGTGAAAGCCAATGGGGCGATCATCCTGAACGAACAGCCCTTGCCGAAACCCTCCGCAGCGGTCGCAAAGGCGGCGTTTCTCGATCATATTGCGCGCGAAGGATTCGCGCCGACGGGGTTGGACTCAGCGATTGAAGAGACGCTGGCGCGCCTATCCTGCCTCAGCGCTGTATCAAATGAGCCCTGGCCTGACTGGCAGTCCGACGGTTTACAAGCTTCTGCTTCGAACTGGCTCGGGCCGCTGCTGTCCGATAGCAGCTTTTCGCTGCCGACCCCGGCGACGCTGCGGGACGCGCTGAAGGCGCAGCTGGACTGGCCGCTGCGTCAGAAACTGGATCAACAGGCGCCCTTGTCCCTGACCTTGCCGTCCGGCCGCAAGGCTCGGGTCGATTGGCTGGATGACCGGGCCCCTCTGGTCGAATGCAAGGCACAGGAGCTATATGGCGCCGCGAAACATCTAAGCGTCGCCGACGGGCGGGTGGCGGTGACGCTGCAAATCCTGTCGCCTGGCGGCAAACCGGTGGCGACCACGCGGGACGTGCCCGAGTTCTGGACTGGTGGGTATCTCGACATGGCCAAGGATATGCGCGGCCGCTATCCGAAACATGACTGGCCGGACGATCCCGCCAATGCAAAGCCACATGCCGGCATGACCAAGGCGCGTCTGGCGAAGCGCTAGGCGTCGCGCCAGGTGCCGGGGGCCAAACCGTCCAGCGTCCAATTGCCGACGGAATAGCGGATCAGACGCAGGGTCGGATGCCCGATGGCGGCTGTCATGCGACGGACCTGCCGGTTCCGCCCTTCGGTGATGGTCAGGGCGATCCAGCAATCAGGGATCGACTTTCGCACCCGGATGGGCGGCGTACGTGGCCACAGGTTTTGCGGTTCTGATATGCGATCGACCTTCGCCGGCACTGTTTTTCCGTCTTTGAGCGTGACGCCTGTTCTCAAAGCCGCCAGCGCGTCCTCCTCCGGAATGCCCTCAACTTGTGCCCAATAGGTTTTGGGCGTCATGTTGCGCGGGTCGGTGATTCTGGCCTGCAAACGCCCATTATCGGTCAGGACGAGCAGACCTTCACTCTCTCTATCCAACCGACCCGCCGGATAAACCGCTGAAATATCGATATAATCTGACAGCGTTTCACGTGATGACGCGTGCGTGCCGCGGTCTGTGAATTGCGACAGCACATTGTACGGCTTGTTGAAAATAATCACCCGGGTCATGCAAAAAGTCTCTGACGGCGTTTGTATCGAAGGTCCAGCGCTAGCCCTTTGTCCACACTGGAAAATTTATTATCCACAAGCGGAAAATATCCGGTTCTATCCTAATTTTAATCCGTATAGCTTCATATAATTCATCCGAAATCGTTGTAATAATTTGAAACGCTGCTAAATTGTGCGGCCATCCAAAGTGCAACAAAGGAGGGAGATAGATATGAACACACTTCCCATGCACGATCAGGCGGCCATGCACGATCAGTCAGATCGCCGCCAGGACACATTTAACGGCCCTATTCTCGATCGCGAGAAACTCCGTGAGGGCACCTACGTCGCCATTATGACCGCGATTGGTTCGGTCTTTCTGGTGGTGGCCGTGAAGGCCCTTTACGCGATCTTTTAATCGCGAATACTGAACCAAGATATGGCTTTTCGGGCGGTTTTCAGTCATAAGCCGCCCGATGACCAAAACGACCCCAGATACCAACAGCAAAAAGGTCTTTATCAAGACCTATGGCTGCCAGATGAATGTCTATGACAGCGAGCGCATGAAAGATGTGCTGGCCCCGATCGGCTATGCACCTGTCGAAGCCGCCGAAGGTGCTGATCTGGTCGTGCTGAACACGTGCCATATTCGCGAAAAGGCGACCGAAAAAGTCTATTCCGAACTCGGCAAGATCAAGAAGCTCAAACAGGCCCAGGGCGGCAAGATGACGATCGCAGTCGCGGGCTGTGTTGCGCAGGCCGAAGGCGCGGAAATCATGCGCCGGCAACCGGCGGTCGACCTGGTGCTGGGCCCGCAAGCCTATCACAAACTGCCCGAGATGATTGCCCGCGTGCATCGCTCGACTGGTGAGCGGCTCGAAACAGAATTCGAAACGCTGGAAAAATTCGACGCGCTGCCAAAGGCGCGCCAGGCGGATGGACCGATGGCGTTCCTGTCCGTTCAGGAAGGCTGCGACAAGTTCTGCACTTTCTGTGTGGTTCCATATACACGCGGCGCCGAGCTGTCGCGCCCGGTCGACGATATCACGCTCGAAGCGCGCAACCTGGCCAGTCAGGGCGTGCGGGAAGTGCAATTGCTGGGTCAGAATGTAAACGCCTATCACGGCGCCGCCCCGAAACTGGACGGTCAGGGCGAGTGGACGCTGGCGCAATTGGTCCGCCACCTTGCCAAGATTGGCGGCTTTGATCGCATTCGCTACACGACCAGCCATCCGCGCGATATGGATGACGATCTGATCGCTGCGCATGCGGACACGCCGGAGCTGATGCCATTCCTGCATCTGCCGGTTCAATCTGGCTCGAACAATATTCTCAAGGCGATGAATCGCGGACATACGCGCGAACAATATCTCGATATCATGCGACGCATGAAAGACGCCCGCCCGGATATGGCGCTGGCCTCGGATTTCATTGTCGGCTTTCCAGGCGAAAGCGACAAGGATTTTGAGGATACGATGGATCTGGTTCGCGAGGTGGATTACGCGATTGCATATTCCTTCAAATATTCCGAACGCCCTGGCACGCCGGCCGCAGAGATGTTTGGCCAGGTGCCAGAAGACGTGAAGAATGAGCGACTGCAAGCGCTGCAGGCTTTGCTGCGCGAGCAGCAAACCCGTTTCAACGCGTCGAAGATTGGCCAGACCATTCCGGTCCTGGTCACCGGCACAGGTCGCAAGGACGGCCAAATGCATGGCCGCTCGCCATGGCTGCAAGCGGTTCATTTCGATGCAGCGCCTGACCTGGTCGGGCAGATTGTCGATGTGTCGATTGAGGGCGCGAGCCTGAATTCCCTGTCCGGCGCCTTGCCGGGCCAAACCGCAGAGGTTGCCGCTTGAGCCAGGTCTGGACCCCGAAGGACGCCTCGCTCTTGCCAGTGATTTGCGGCCCGAACCACATGAATCTGCTTTACCTGGAATCAGAGCTTTCGGATGGAAACCTGAAAGTGGAGAGCCAGGGCGGCGGCATCAAACTGGACGGCTCGGCAGAGGCGATTGCCACCGTGCAAGTCGCGCTGTCAGCGTTCGAAGCCTTGCTCGCCAAGAATCCGGAAGCCGGCATTCCCGCGCTGGAAGGCGCGCTCGAACAGGCGCGAAGCCCGGAGCAGAATTATCGCACGCTGACCGGCCTGAAAGTGCCGATCAAGGCGCAGACCAATACACAGGCCAAATATCTGGACCTGCTGACCGGAACCCGGAATGACTTGATCTTCGGGGTTGGACCGGCGGGAACGGGCAAGACCTTTCTGGCCGTCGCAGCCGGGGCTGCAGCGCTCAAGAACAAAGCCGCATCCAAACTGATCATCACCCGTCCAGCCGTCGAAGCGGGGGAGAATCTCGGCTTCCTGCCGGGGGATCTGGAGGAAAAGGTCGAGCCTTATCTCCGCCCGATCTGGGATGCACTGGATGAAACACTGGGCGCGGATCAAGCGGGCCGGTTGCGCGAGAAGCGGGTGATTGAAGTCGCTCCGCTCGCCTTCATGCGCGGGCGTACTCTGAAAAGCGCATTCGTGATCATGGACGAAGCGCAAAACGCCACTGTGGCACAGATGAAAATGGTGCTGACGCGTCTCGGACGCGACAGCCGCATGGTGGTGACTGGCGATCCGGGTCAGGTCGATCTGCCCAAAGGACAGCCGTCTGGCCTCGCCCATGCCCTGCGCATCCTCGGCGACGTTGACGGTGTTGGCCGGGTCACATTCACAGCCCGCGACGTGCGCCGTCACGCCTTGGTCAGTCGCATTATTCAGGCCTATGACAAGGATAAGGAATCCTCGTGATCGATCTCGATCTGCGCATTTCAGACCCGGCCTGGCCGACCCTAATCCCTGACCTCGAATCGCTGTGTCAGACCGCGCTGAACGCGGGCGCGGCGCAAGGATCGGTGCGCGGTGAAGTCAGCGTACTTTTGACCGATGATTCCGAAATTCAGACCCTGAACAAGCAATGGCGCGGCAAGGACAAGCCGACCGACGTCCTGTCCTTCCCGGCAGATCCGATGGATGCGCCGTTTCTTGGGGATATCGCGCTCGCACTCGGGGTCACGCAAGCCGATGCCCAAACGCGCGATCTGACCCTGCCCCAGCACGTTTCGCATCTTCTGATTCATGGCCTGTTGCACTTATTGGGGCATGACCACAAAGATGACACAGAGGCAGCCGAAATGGAGGCCTTGGAGATTGAGGCGCTTGCATCTCTTGGCTGGCCTGATCCATATGTGTAAATTGCGATTCTAACGCGCACAGGCGGGATCATAGAAACTTATGTCGGAAAGACGCAAAGGCCTGATGGGCCTTTTCAGAAAAAACAGCGAACCACCCGCCGAACCCGTTCCGGAAGAGCCCGTTGCGCCGTCGCAAAAGGAAATGCGGCTGCGCATTGCTGATTTCGAAAGCGCCCGGGTTGAGGATGTCATGATTCCCCGGGCAGAGATTATCGGCGTCGAATTGTCGACCAGTCTTGATGATCTCATCCAGCTCTATGCCAATGAAGCCCATTCACGCTTGCCGGTCTATCGCGAGACCCTGGATGACCCGGTTGGGGTTGTTCATATTCGCGATGTGATTGGCGAGATTGCCCGGGCCAATGGTGATGCGCGGGATGATGATGACGTGCCACTGGAACGCCTGCGCCGCGATATCCTGTTTGTGCCCCCCTCCATGCCGCTGCCGGATCTGCTCGTGAAGATGCAGGCCTCACGCACGCACCTGGCGCTCGTCGTCGACGAATATGGCGGCACAGACGGCCTGGTCAGTCTCGAAGACCTGGTCGAAGAAATCGTGGGTGACATCGAAGACGAACATGATGAAGACGTCGCCATGCTGGTGCGCCGCGGACGGCTGGCCTGGGAAGTTGATGCCCGCATGGAAACCGACGATTTTGCCGAGGAAACAGGTCTGGAACTGGAATTGGAAGATCATGATGTCGACACGCTCGGCGGTGTTGCCTTTGCGCTGGCCGGTCGGGTGCCCCTGCGCGGCGAGGTTCTGCCGCACCCGAAAGGGGTCGATCTCGAAATCCTGGAATCTGATGTGCGGCGCATACAGCGCCTGGTCGTTCGCCAACCGGCGACGGAGCAAAACTCATGATTGAACACCAAACGCCGCGCAGCCATGGCTTGCGCGTCCTGACCGCAACACATGAAGCGGTGGCGCGCACGCGCGGCCTGACGGCTATGCTGTTCGCGATTCTGCTCGGTGCTTTCTGTGCTCTCGGCTTTGCGCCGTTTCATCTTTCGCCCGCCCTGGTCATCGCGCTGACAGGTCTGGTCTGGATGCTGGATGGCGCGCGCAGCCAGCGCCAATGGGGCCGGGCCATGTTCGCCCGCGCCTGGGCTTTTGGCTTTGGATATTTCCTGGTCGGGATGTACTGGACCGCCCTGCCTTTCCTGGTCGAGCCGGAGAAGCATGCCATTTTCCTGTGGATGCCTCTGATCGCCCTACCCGGCGGGATGGCCTTGATCTGGGGGGCGGCGTGCGCCCTGGCGGGCGCGTTCTGGTCGGCATCGCCGTCACGGGTCTTTATCTTCGCCGTCTTCATGGGCGGCGCCGAATTGATCCGCGGCACCTTGTTTGGCGGCTTCCCGTGGAACCTGCCTGGCACCACGTGGGCGCCGGGAGGGGCCTTGTCGCAAGTGGCCTCGATTGGCGGTGTTTACTGGTTGACCCTGATCACGCTCCTGGTCACCGCATCTCCAGCCGCGCTGGTCGACACGCGCGAAGACAAAGGCGTTCTCGGTCGAGCCGTGCCTGTCTTGATGGCGGTGGCATTGATCGGGTTCTCCTGGGCCTGGGGCGCACAGCGATTGAGCAATGATACAGTCATGACCGAACGCACCGTCGTGCTGATGGATGCCGGCGTTCCACAGGCCGAGAAGTTCAAGGACCGGGGTGAACCCGTCGTCGCGCGCTACATCGAATTGATGCGCGACGTGCCGAGCGAAGATGGTGACATCATCATCTGGCCGGAAGGCGCGCTGCCTTATGGCATTCTCGAGGACAATGACCTGCTTGATCTCGTCACCGCCTTTCTCGGACGCCGGGCCTTGATCGCAGGATCTGCGCGCTTCACGCGGCAAGGCGACGACGTGAGAGCCTATAATAGTCTGGTCATGTTTACCGCAGGCGCGAACACGGCGGGTCTGTCGGCGCTCTATGACAAACATCGGCTGGTGCCCTTTGGCGAATTGCCGGCGTCAAAAATCATTCCGTTCGGCGAGAGCATTTCCGGCATCCTGCCTTCAGCGATGCAACGTATGGCCAAAAGCGGCTTTGAACCTGGGGCCGAGGCCACCGTGCTTTTGCCACAAGCAGTTGCCCCGCCCTTCATTCCGCTGATCTGCTATGAAGGCCTGTTTCCGGAAATCGTTCGGAAGGCTGCGCCGCAACGCGACGCCGCCGAGTGGATCGTGGTGATTTCCAATGATGCCTGGTTTGGCGGCGGGCTTGGCCCGGCCCAGCATTACGCCCAGAATCGCTATCGCGCGATTGAGAGCGGCCTGCCCATGGCGCGCGTGGCGACCCGGGGCGTCACCGCCATGGTCGATGGCTATGGCCGTGAATTCGGGACTGGCAATCCTTATCCTGGCGACCCAGCTGGCTGGCGCTCGGCGGTGCTGCGATCGCCGCTCCCGGAACGGTTGAATAACACCATCTACCAACGCTTCGGTGAAACATTGTTCTGGCTCACATTAGTACTGTTTACGGGGCTAGCCTTTATTAGCTGGCGACGCTAAGAGTATAAATGGGGGTGCAGAAAGATGGGTGGTGGATGTCTGAAAATAAAATTCCAAGCGGAATCGATCGAATAGTTGGGCTAAGACTTCGTTGGCGACGTCGAGAACTTAAATTGACGCAAGAACAACTGGGCGAAAAGCTTGGATTGACGTTTCAACAGGTTCAGAAATACGAAAAAGGTGTCAACAGAATTGCCGCGGGTCGCTTGTTCGAAATCGCGCAGGTGCTGGGGATCACGATCACATATTTTTATGAGGGCGTGGATGAGATGCTCAATCTTCCGCATCGCATGACGGTGCAAGAGGACGAACACCCGCCAAGCCTGCCCGTCATGGATGTCGAAGCGGTGGCGCTGGTCAAAGCCTATCAGAACATTGCCGATAAGGGTCTGCGCCGGTCCTTGCTGGAAACGATTCAGGCGGCGGCGGCGAGCCGGCAAACCGAATCGGCCGCTTGACCTCTCTGGCTGTGGCTCTGAAGCGACAGCCAGCGGTCTTTTGCAACTGCGAAAGAAATCCACGGTTGCTTTGCCGCACTGCACAAGCAACCTAGTTCCGTTAGATATGACTATTTCCGACGGGAGACGAAAGTGGCTGAAATCAAGACCGTAGGCGTCGTCGGCGCGGGACAGATGGGCAATGGCATCGCACACGTGTGTGCGCTTGCGGGTTATGACGTGATATTGAGCGACATCTCTCAGGATGCGCTCGATGCTGGCCTGACGACCATTGAAAAGAATATGAGCCGGCAATTGTCGCGCGAGCTGATCTCCATGGACCAGATGAAGACAGCTCAGTCGCGGATCCGGACCTCCGTCACACTCGACCCGCTGGGGCAAGCGGATCTCGCCATTGAGGCCGCGACCGAGAATCGCGAGATCAAGGAAAAGATCTTCGCCGATTTGTGCCAGGTCGTTCCGGCTCATGCCTATCTGGCAACGAACACATCCTCGATCTCTGTCACCCGTCTGGCCTCGACCACCGATCGGCCGGAGCGTTTCATCGGACTGCATTTCATGAACCCCGTCCCGCTGATGCAGCTGATGGAGATCATTCGTGGTCTGGCGACGGATCAGGACACTTATGAAATGGCAATGGGATTTGCTGATCGGCTCGGCAAGACGACGACCAATGCCGAAGATTATCCCGCCTTTATCGTGAACCGCATTCTGGTGCCGATGATCAATGAAGCGGTCTATGCCCTGTATGAAGGGGTCGGCACGGTTGAGAGTATCGATACGGCCATGCGCCTCGGCGCCAATCATCCGATGGGGCCGCTGACCCTGGCCGATTTTATCGGTCTGGACACGTGTCTCTCGATTATGCAAGTGCTGCATGATGGACTCGCCGATACCAAGTATCGTCCTTGTCCCCTGTTGGTAAAATATGTTGAAGCCGGCTGGATTGGTCGCAAGGCTGGCCGCGGTTTCTATGATTATTCAGGCGACGCGCCGGTCCCGACTCGCTAGGCCTAGCTCCGCCAGCGCAGTGTGACCGGCTTGATCTTGTTGACGAAATCTCGCTGTTCGGACCGGGCGGCGGCCCATTCCTTTTTCAGCATCTGGTACCACTTGGCCTGAACATCGATATCATCGATCCACATCATCGCCTTTTGATGTTCCATGCCGAGATTTTGCAGATCGACCATGTCGCCATCCTGACGCAGGAATTTCTGCGCCATCGGCTTGGCGAAAGGAATGGCGAGATTGAGGAGCGGCGCCCCGGTCCACCAGGTCAATTGCGTGATCCGGGTTCGTTTCGGGGCTTCCGGCGTCAGGCAGGTCAGGGTCAGCAGGCGCGCCTTGTCATTGGAAATAATCTCCCAGCGAAAGCCGGGAAGCTGGAACCGGATCTCAGTCTCAACCTCGTCGCCAAATACCCACTTATACAATCGTGAGTTCGAACTCGGCTTGTGACGATCAATCGCCCAGCCGCGCTCGGCCGGTACAAAAGGCTTCTCTTTCAGTTTTAACCCAACCGACGGCGGACGCCACCACCATTGATTATGTACAAAGGGCACATGCGCCGGGTCCATCAATCCAACCACGGCATCATCCATATGGGCGTTGAAGACATCCTCGATGACAAATTTGGGTGTTTCGGGAAGCGGTCCAAAATCCGGCACCGGAACATCCGATTCGCCGTCAAAACGCGGATTGTCTGAGACGAAAACATAGACCGCGCCATGCGCCTCATGCACCGGATAGCGACGCACTTTCACGCGCGATGGATCATAAGGTTCCGACCCGGTCAGGCTGGGCATGTGTTTGCAGATGCCATCCGTGCCGAAACGCCAGCCATGATACGGGCATTCCAGTGTCGCGGCGCCTTCGGTCTCGACTTGCCGTCCAGCGCTTAGCGGCACCAGGCGATGCGGACAGATATCGCGCAGAGCAAACACTTCTCCGCCGGCGGTGCGCGCCACGACAATTGGCTGGCCTAGCACGATACGGCGGATTTGCGCCCCGGGTTTCAGCTCCGCCGACACACACGCCAGGTACCAGCTATCGGTCAGCCAGCCGTCAGCCGTGATCCCGACCTTGGTCTCGCCAGGTGTGTTATCGATGAGCGTTTCAGTGTCGGCCATACGCCTTCTATACCCTATTCGGTATGGATACGGGAATAGTCGCCAAACTCGGTGTCTGTCATTTGTTCGACAATACGGGATTCTGCGAGGTTAGGATCCAGCACACGGCAGGTGAATTCGATGGTCGTGTCCGTGATCGTGTCGCCCTCACATGTGCCGAGACCGGTCCAACCCAGGATCTCGGTCAGCCCATCTTCGGCGGCACGGATCTTTTCTTCATCATCCGCCGACCAGGCGGCACCGATCGGATAGGTCACGATCAAGGTTTGATAATCGCCCGGTTCGATTTCCGTGAAGCCGAGCGCGCGCGCCGGATCGAGCAGATCGTCAATCTGGCGTTCCAGGGAACGGAGCAGCTTGATGCGATGCGCATCCGTATCGCCGCGTGTGCCGACCATGCCCCAATGTTCGACAATGCGCCGCGGCTTAAACTCGACCCAGACTTCATGATAGGCGGCGATCTTGCCAGTCTCGTCGCGTTTGAACAGTCGGAACATATTAGGGGCCCTTGGTTGCGATGGTCCGAGTAGCGCAATGTTCAGGCAGACGTCCATGACAATTTGCGAGGAACGGGCAGCACACGCGGCCCGGCGGGCGGGCGGTTTGTTCTTGGTGATGTGCTTTGGATCTTAAGCCCCTCATCCTGAGCCTGGCGAAGGATAAAGAGGGCGGGCTCCTGGGAAGCCCCGCCTCGTCCTTCGTCAAGCTCAGGATGAGGCGTTCGGGGGATTGGGGTGAAGGCTAGCCGGGTTCGAGACGTACCGCGGTCCGACTGTCCCGGGCTTGACCCGGGATCTCGGGCCGCAAGTCCGGAAGCTGTGAGGGAGATCCCGGATCAAGTCCGGGACAATCGGATATGAGCGAGATGGCCCGTTCAAAGACCTGCGGGCACATGTCCTCGACATCACTCGGGGCATAAAAACGCGTATCCAGATCATAGGCTGCAAAGTTCCGCGCCATACCTTCGAACAATGGCACCCAGGCGCGGCCATAGCGGTCGACCTGTACAAAAGCTTGCCGCCCCGTCTCAGCCGACCAACGATCAATCCGCCACAGCTCCAGGAACAGGATCGGCCAGAAGAAGACGGCAACCTGTCTGTAATGCGCGAAGAGATAGCGGTGAATGATCATGGGCTTAAGGATAAGCGCATCCTGAACCCGGTCGGATTCAAACTTCGCTCATCCCCGCGCAGGCAGGGATCTCAGGCCACACATCCCGGGACTCACCGTACCAGATCCCGAATCAAGTCCGGGATGAGCGGGTGTACACGGACGTCAACAAGGCAAGCAGCAGCCGTATCCGCCTGCTCTTGTTGCAAATTTGGCACGCCGGTTGAGCAAATGATATAACTTTTCATCTCCGACTTGAAAAGCGAAGCATTCTCATGAAGCTTAAAAGTTATATCATTTGCGCATGCCAGCACGCGCATCTTTTGCGGGAGGAAACCTTGAAGAAAACAGCTTTGCTACTTGGAACCACGGTGTTTGCCTTTGCGGCCTTCGCCCCGGTTGCGATCGCCCAGGATGATTCAGACGATGCGGAAGCGCGGTTGAACACAATCACGATCACGGCGCGGAAGCAGGAAGAGAGTCTGCAGGATACCCCGATTGCCATTACCGCGATCGGCGCCGACCAAATCTCCAATGCCGGTTTGGACAATATTATCGATGTCGCCAAAGCTGCACCGGGCCTGTTCATTGAGTCATATAATGACCGCAACGCCCGCGTTTCCACCAGTCCGCGATTCCGCGGTATCGTTGTCGACAATGACAATCCATTGCTGCGCACCGCCGCCGTGTTCATGGATGGCGTCTATGTGGTGGGCGGTATTCAGAGCCTGAACCTGCAGGATGTCGAGCGGGTCGAGATTATCAAGGGTCCGCAGTCCGCGCTGTTTGGCCGGAATACGTTCGCAGGGGCGATCAACTATATCACCAAGTCGCCCACCGATGAGTGGCAACTCGACGTCTCGGCCCTGGCGGCTGAGCGCAGCGAATATGCGATTGGCGCCAGCCTGGCCGGACCGATTGCCGGTGACAAGCTCGGCGGCCGGGTCAGTATCAGCTATGATGATAAGGAAGGCCATTATGACAATGTCGCCAATCCGGGCCAATCGCTCGGTGACGAATCCAACTTCACCCTAAGCGGTGGTCTGGATTTCCGCCCGGACGACAAACTCACCGTCAAACTGAATGCAGGTTACTATCGAACAGAAGACGGAGTCGCGGCCGTTTCACGCGTGGGCGGCTTTGCCGAGCATAATTTCGGCGGCTTCCCGCTGGCCGGCGGCGGTACCACTGAAACCGCTTTCCAGGGGACGATCAGGACCCCGGATGAAAGCGAACTCGGCGCCAGCACCAGCGACGCACAGTTTCAGGCGACGGTTGATGCAGCCCTCGGCGATCCGCGCGGCTTCACCTTCCTGGGATTCGATTTTGATGACCTGCCCGGCAATGGCGGCCTGGTACAGGAAGGCACGCGTTTGAGCGCGGACATCTCCTATGATTTCACGGACGATCTGACCCTCGATCTGTTGGCCGGTTTCAATGAAAACGAGTACCTGTTCTACGCCGATTTCGATTCAACGCCGGGCTTTGGTTTCAACACCACGGGCGCGGAAAAGCTGGAAGACTATAGTCTCGAAGCCCGCTTGTCCGGCTCTGCCCTGGATAGTCGCCTCGATTGGTCGGTTGGCGCAAATCTCGTCGACATTGAGCGTCTCACCACAGGTGGCTTCTATGACGGCGTGCTGAACTTCTGGTTCGCCGGTGCATTTGGACCGGCGACCGTGACGGGCGCAGAAACGGTCGGCGTATTCGGCACTCTGGACTACCAGATCAACGATCAGTGGAGTGTCCGCGTCGAGGGCCGCTATCAGGAAGACGAGATCTCCGATGATACCGTCAATGCCGGTCTGCCCGCCGCGATTTCGCCAGCAAAGTTTGACAAATTCCTGCCGCGCATCGTGGTCGACTACAAGCCGAACGCGAACACGCTTCTTTATGCCAATTACAGCGTCGGGAACCTGCCAGGTGGCTTTAACCCGGAAGTGGCGGAACTCGATTCCGCACAGCTCGCTGAACTCGCCGTGGATAATCCCGGCGTCGGTGTCACCTTTGACGAGGAAGAGCTGGAAAATTACGAGATTGGCTGGAAACAGACTCTGCTCGACAATACGCTGGCCTTCAATCTTGCCGCTTTTTACATGAAGCGATCTGACCAGATTTTCTCTGGCTTCGGCTTCATTTCCGAGACCGATCCGACTGCTCCCAACCCGGTTCGGACCGTTGCCTTTACCGGCAATGGCGCGACCACGGATATTTACGGCATCGAACTGGACGGCACATGGGTACCGACCGATGAGCTGACCCTGACCGGATCGCTGTCCTGGATCGACGCACAAATCCAGTCCTTCCCGGAAGGCGCCGGCGCAGGTGACTTCTCGGATGTGTTCGGTCCGGATGCTGATTTTGTCGGTCAGCGCGCCGAGCGATTCCCGGAATGGGCAGGCTCGTTCAGCGCCACCTATGAGGATGATCTGCCAGCCGGATTCCTCGATGGTAAGGATCTCGACTGGTATGTCCGGTCAGACGTCTTCTACACAGGCGAATTGTTTGACAGCAATACCAACCTGGCCGTCCTGCCGGACGCCACGGATGTCAACCTGCGCGCCGGTCTGCGCAATGACAGCGCCCGGATTGAGCTCTTCGTGACCAATCTGTTCGAAGAGGACACGCCGCGCTCGGCCAACAATATTGCTGATACATCGCTCGATGTGCGGTTTGGCAGTGGCCTGTTCGACTTCTCACAAGAAAGCATCCATGTCGGCCTGCGCGACAAGCGCCAGGTCGGCATCCGGGTCGAGAAGACCTTCTAATAGACGGATGGAGACGGGGGCGTTTGCGAAATAGCTGCCCCGTCTCAACCGCTCTACCGAGATCAGGTCTGCGTCTTTTATCCTCAAAAGTAACAAGAAAGCAGATCTGAATCGGTGACTATCGCTTCCCGGTGGCTCACCGATACTCGACGCGCCAAGGTCCACACTGTTCGGCCTTTGGCGCGTTTTTACATTGCGTCTTCAAACAGGTCACTCACCCTGCCGCGTTTCGCTTCAAGATCATCGGCGCGGCAAAGGCCAGCACCACACTGGCGATCACGCACCAGCCACTCATATACAGCATTTGTGTCGGCAAGCTGGTGCCATGATCGATCAGATACCCTGTCAGACCTGGCCCGATGGCCGTTGCGGCCACACTCGCCGCCACGGCGATCGCGCGCACGGAGCCCAAATTCTGAATGCCATATACTTCAGGCCATAGCGCCCCGACCAGTGGTGCGGTGAAGCCATAACTGACCCCGACCAGGAACATGAAGGCGTAAATCCCCCAAAGCGGGGTGAGCAGTCCGACGGCCAGACAGGCAAAACTCAATGGGATCAGAAAACCAGGCAGCAATCGAATGGCGCCATAGCGATCGATCAACTGGCCGCTGATCAGGGAGAATGTCACCGTGGTGATGGCCATGATCGGAAACGCCGCGGCGAAGGCAAGCTCATTATAACCGCGCAGCTCGACCAGATAATCCTGGTGGAAAAAGATCGTCGTGCCGATGAAAGGTGGCGCCAGAACGCCGACCAGAAGCGCATAGAAAATCGGATCCGCGGCGACTTGCGCGACTGTCTTGTCCGGGCCCGTCCGGGCGTCAGCCAGATCAGGATCGCTTGATTGGGGGGTCCGTTCGACCCGCCACAGCGTCAGAATCATCGGCAATGCGAATACAAGCAACAAAGCCGCCGCAATCAACCAGCCCGCCTGCCAGCCCAGAATGACGGCAATCGCCGTGAAGGAGATTGGCAGAAGCGCCTCGCCGGTCTGGTGTCCCGGAACGATGAGCGAGGTCGCGCGGCCACGATTTGCGACATACCAGCGACCAATCTCGGTATAGGCGGTATGGGTCATCATGCCCTGACCAAACAGGCGCAGCGCATAGAGTGCCACGACCAGCCAGATCAGCGATGGCGCAAAGGCGAGCAGGATGCACGCCCCTGCCAGCGACGGAATGACGAAGCGCGCCACTTTCCAACCGGGCATATGATCCAGGACGCGGCCGAGAAAAGGCAGCGTCAGCGCGCTGCCAATCGTCGCAATCATATAGATGCCGCCAAACTCGCCATCGGTGAGGTCGAACTTGGCCCGCAATTCTTCGCCAGACAGGCCAATGAAAAAGGTCTGCCCGAATGAGGAAAAGACGGTCAGCAGAAAGCCCCCGGATATCCATCGCAAATTGTCGCGTAAGAAGGAAATCATCGCGCCCCTATGCGGGAATTGCGCCGCGGAGGGAAGCAGCTTGTTTTAGGGACGGTCCTGATCGGTCTGATCGCGCAAGGCTGACGCTGTGCCGGGGAAATCGGTAAAGACGCCATCCACGCCCAGCGCCCAATAGGCCTGAAATTCGGCTTCAGGGGTTTCAAAACCGTCTGGCAAATTGTCGTCCCGAAACGTCCAGGGATGCACTTGCAGGCCAAGCGCATGCGCGCGATCGAGGAAATCGGACGGTGTGCCAGGCGCGGACCAGAGCAAGAGTTTGTAAGGGCCAACACCCTCCACAAACGTCGCGACTTCTTCCAGTGGCGGCTCAAACCCGGCCATCGCCGCGCGCGGGTCGCCGGAATAGAGCTGAACCAGATTGAATTCCGTCATCGGATCCAGTTCGCGCAGGATCTGGGCCTCGAAAGACTGAATGAAGACCGGCACCTGTACGCCGTCCAAAGCCTCGAGCAATGGCGTCTTCATATCCAGGCCGATGGCGGCGTGATGACTGGGCGATTTGGTCTCCGGGTAGAGGCCAATGCCGCTGGCAGTTGCCAGCGCCACCACGTCGCGGAAAGTCGGGATGGTGAACTGGTCATCAAACTCTTTCGACCGGCCTGCATAAGGCTGGCGCGCCCGCAGCGTCTTGATCTCCTCAAGTGTAAAGTCTTCCGCCCACCAATCCTCACGCGGACCACTTAGCGTCTCTTCGGTGCGTTTGCGGTCGGCAAATTCGGGGTGATCCGCCACATTGGTGGTGGTTGAGAGAAACCGGTCATGCCGGACGATCAGGACGCCATCCTGGGTCATGACGAGGTCTGGTTCGATAAAGTCCGCGCCCTGCTGAATGGCGACGGTGTAAGCCTCGATCGTGTGTTCCGGCATCGTCCCGGAGGCGCCGCGATGCGCAATGATGAGGGGCGGATCGCCCGACAATGTCGGATACGTCGTTTGCGCCAGTGGCGCGGCGCCACAGGCTTGCAGGGCACAAATGCCCATCCCGATCAGAAATGCTCGCACCTGGTTCTCCATTTATCGCAGTTTCGACTGCACCTTCGCTTCCCTAACAGGTCGCGCATGTCTATATCGCGCGTATGACACCGCGCGATAAAATTCGTAATTTCTCCATTGTGGCTCACATTGACCACGGCAAGTCGACGCTCGCGGATCGCCTGATCCAGAAGACAGGCGGTCTGACCGAACGTGAAATGTCCGAGCAAGTGCTCGATTCGATGGATATCGAGAAAGAGCGCGGCATCACGATCAAGGCCCAGACTGTCCGCCTGGACTATCAGGCACGGGACGGTGAGACTTATACGCTGAACCTGATGGACACGCCGGGACATGTCGACTTCTCGTATGAAGTCAGTCGCTGTCTGGCCGCCTGTGAAGGCTCGCTTCTGGTGGTTGATGCCAGTCAGGGGGTCGAGGCCCAGACGCTGGCCAATGTCTATCAGGCGATCGACCAGGATCATGAAATCGTGCCGGTGCTGAACAAGATCGACTTGCCGGCTGCGGACACCGAACGGGTCAAGGAACAAGTCGAGGAAGTGATCGGGCTCGACGCGTCTGACGCAGTCGAAATTTCGGCCAAGACCGGGCTTGGCATTGAAGATGTGCTTGAGGCGATTGTCGAGCGCTTGCCGGCGCCGAATGAGGGCGAAGCGGACAAGCCGCTGAAGGCGGCTCTGGTTGACGCCTATTACGATGCCTATCTCGGCGTTGTGGTCATCGTGCGGATGCATGATGGCGTGCTGAAAAAGAAAATGAAGATCCGGATGATGAAGACCGGCGCCACCTATGACATTGACCGGGTCGGCGTTTTCAAACCGAAACCGACCGATGTTGATGAACTGGGCCCGGGCGAAGTCGGCTTCCTGGTCGCGTCGATCAAGGAAGTCGCCGATTGCGCCATCGGTGACACGATCACGACAGAGAAAGGCGGCACGGAAGATCCCCTGCCCGGCTATAAGGATGTCCAGCCCGTGGTGTTTTGCGGCCTGTTCCCGGTCGATGCCGCCGACTTTGACGATTTGCGCGCTGCCATGGGCAAGCTGCGCCTGAACGATGCCAGCTTTACTTGGGAAATGGAGACGTCCGCGGCCCTCGGCATGGGCTTCCGGTGCGGCTTCCTGGGCTTGTTACACCTTGAAATCATTCAGGAACGTCTCAGCCGCGAGTTCGATCTCGATCTCATCGCGACGGCGCCGAGCGTGGTCTATGAAATGACCATGACCGATGGCAGCGAGATTGAGCTGCACAATCCGGCTGACATGCCGGATGTCGTAAAAGTCGCGGAAATCCGTGAACCCTGGATCGAAGCGACGATTTATACGCCGGACGAGTATCTGGGTTCCATTTTGAAACTCTGTCAGGACAGACGGGGTATTCAAAAGGAACTCTCTTATGTCGGCGGTCGCGCGCTGGTCAAATATGAGCTGCCTTTGAACGAGGTCGTGTTCGATTTCTATGATCGTCTGAAATCCATGTCGCGCGGTTATGCGAGCTTTGATTATGAGATTGTCGGCCACCGGGCCGAGGATCTGGTCAAGATGAACATCCTGGTCAATGACGAGCCCGTGGACGCGCTCGCCATGCTGGTCCACCGCGCCCGGGCCGAAGGCCGCGGGCGCCAGATGTGCGAACGGCTCAAGGATCTGATCCCCCGCCAGATGTTCAAGATCCCGATTCAGGCGGCAATTGGCGGACGGATCATTGCCCGCGAGACCATTTCAGCCCTGCGCAAGGATGTGACGGCGAAATGCTATGGCGGCGACGCCACACGGAAACGCAAGCTGCTCGAGAAGCAGAAAGCTGGTAAGCAGCGCATGCGTCAGTTCGGCAAGGTCGAGATCCCGCAAGAGGCCTTCGTCGCCGCGCTGCGCATGGACAGTGACTAGTTCAACAGAGTCCCGACCCAAAGCACAGCCGGTATCGTGAGAATGGCAAACAGGGTCTGACAGGCGATCAGGTTTGCCGCCAGGCCCGCATCAGCGCCCAGTTGCCGCGCGAGAATCGTCCCGTTCACCGCCGTTGGCACCGACGTGGCGATCAACATAACCAGCAAGATATCCGGCGTGACGCCAAGCGCGATCGCCAATCCGCCGGCAATGGCAGGCAAACCCAGCAGGCGCAGTAACGACCAGCCCGAAATCACGGCAACCGGAACAGCATTCTGTTTGACTTGAATGGCTGCACCCGTGGTGAGCAGGCCAAGCGCGATGGTCGCCTGAGCGAGTACATCCAGCACCTCGAATCCAATCCGAGGCAGCACGGTCCCGGTCAGGTTCAAGCCCAGGCCCATGGCACATGCCAGCACCAGTGGATTGATCGCCAATTGCGTCAGCAAGTGCAGCGGCTTCACGCCGCGATTGGCATAATGCATCAGGGCCGTCACAGACAACACGTTGGCGGTGGGGATCATAGCCGCGGCCGCGACTGCAACCAGCGCCAGACCAGCCGGTCCGACAATGTCCTGTGCCAACGCCAATGCGATGAATGTATTCCAGCGCGCTGATGATTGAACGAAGACGCCAAGCCGGTCGCGCGATTGGCGCAACAGGGCGCCGAGCAGAATGCTGATCATAGCGAGGATCACCTGCGCCCCGACCAGGGCGGTCGGCATGCGCCAATCCAGATTGGTAAAATCAGCAACCGCCAGCTTGCTGACAATCAGGGCCGGAAACAGCACGAAATAGGTGATCCGCTCCAGGCCGATCCAGCCATCCCGCGACAGGAGCTTGTAGGATGCAACCAGTTTCCCGAGGCCGAGGATCAAGGCGATGGGCAACAATGCAGACAAAATGGTAAGCATGCGCCACTTCCCTCGCCTCTTCCGGTCGGGCCATGTCACACACGCTCATTCGATTCAAGAGGGCGCGGGATCCGACTCCAATTTTGTCTCGCGGGCAAACAGGAAGCGCTGATAGAAGAGCGCCACCCCGATCAGGGCCGCGCCCAATCCGATAAAGCTTCCCGCCCGAGCAGCGCCTTCCAGGGCTGCCATATCGATCAGGAAGACTTTCGCGATGGCGGCGAGCAATATGGCCAGAGACGCATAGCGCGGCGCCCGTCTGCGACGATAGACACCCCAAACCAGAAGCGCGACCGCATAACCGATCCAGGCGGGACTATAAGCCCATCCGAAATCGCCATAGAAAGCTTGTAGCGCTGGCCCGCCAAAAGAGCGCGCGACTTCCAGCGACACATAGACAAAGCCGAGCAGCATTGCCCCGCAACTCGCCAAAGTGGCTTCATTGGCCCGATCCGCGCGGCGCAAGCCGGCGCCATAAGCCGCGACCAGAAGCGCCGGCATGGCGAAGGCAGCTGCGAGCAGGTTGATCACCGGCAACTCACCCACGGGACCCATGCCAACATAGCTCAAGGCGAGCAGGACGGCGCCTGTGCCGATGGCGGCCGCCACATACTCGGCCAGTTTGAACAGCCAGGCCTTGTCGCTGAGCCGCCAGGCAAAACTGGCGGCCATGCCGAAATAGGCGATCGCATAGGCCGAGGCCTCGCCCATGCCCGAAAACGGTCCATGCAGCGATCCTTCGCCGGCAATATGACGAATGGTGAGCGCGATCAGGACGAAGGTGAGGATCAGCGCACCGGCTTCGAACGCTTGCCGCTCGGTTTTGCTGTCCTGGAACAGGCGCGAGCCAGCGAACAGCGCTGCGATCGCCAGAACATAGCCGAAAGTCATAGAGTTCCAAATCGGAACGGTTGAAACAGCATCTGGTTCAATGAACCCCGGCCGGACCAGCAGGCCGACCGCGAGCGCAGTCGCGGCCGTGGCGCCATATTTGACCAGAGCAAGATCAAACCGCTGATACACAACGGCAATGCCAAGCGCGACAATCGCCATGGAGGCTCCCAGCCAGAAGCCGCTAAAGATCAGGAACGGGGCCAGGGCGACGCTCAGCAAGGCGCCAAGGGCATAAGACGCCCCTGCCCCTGGATGCTTTTTGAACCCCGGGTCCTCGCGATTCAATTGTTCCAGAACGCTGCTCAGGGCAACTGCGAGGAACAAGGCTGCCAGGCCCCACCCAAAGTGCGGTTGCAGCCCGCCATCGCGCCAGAAGGCAATAAACAGCGCGGCGGGCGGGGTCAGGGCCGCCGATAGCGCCATGGGCGTGCGCAAGCTCAGGTCGCGCATCAGCACGGACCCAACACCGCCAAAACCGATCGCGCTGGCCAGACAGGCCCAGATGAGCGGCGGCTGATCGACGGCCCAAAGCGACAGACAGGTCAGCGTGACGATGGCGGAGAGCGGCGCGATCAGAGCATAGCCTGGCCGTTGCCAGGCCACGAACAGGCCGAGACCGCTCAATAGTGCGAGCGCGCCGGCATCAACCGGTCCAGCGCCGGCCTGCAGCCCCGTTAACAGGATCAAGCCACCGGCCAGCAGCCAGAAGACATGCGCCGCCAATTGGCTCGAGCCGAATCCGGCCGCGATATAGCGCGGGTTCAGCTGATTTTTGGGCAGGACCAGATCGCGCTTGGCATCTCTGGCGCCAAAAAAGACCCCCATGCCCGCGAGCGACAGGGCATACGCGGCGACTGCGAGCGGCGTGATCACGTCATTGCTAGCTGCGGCGACAAGGCCCCAGAAGCCGGCGCCAACGACCAGTATCCAGGTCAACCAGCGCCAATCGGTGAGACGGACCAGGGTCAACCCTGCCCCGGTGACCAAGGCGAAATAGGGCAGAACAGGCAGGATTGATCCCCCTTCCGCACCAGTCAGCAAAGGCGCGAGATAAGCCCCAATCAGACCCGGCGCAGCCAGGGCCGGCCCAAATCGCAAGGATAGTCCAACCGCCAATGCGGAAATGCCGGCAATCATCGTAAAGGCGATGAGCGGTGGCACGAATTGATACATCAGGCCGCTGGCAATGGCGGCGCCGTAGAGTGAGATCAGGCCAGCGCCGGCAATTACTTGCGGCACGAAGCGAACGGCGTTTTTCGCCGTCTTGATCGTATCAAGGTGTTGCGCCCGGAAGGCGGCCGCGATCAAACCACCGCCCAGCAGGGCCGCGGCAATGGTTCTTTGCAAGGGTCCAAAATAACCCGCATCAATCGCCACACGGACCAGGAACAAGCCGCCAAAGGCCAATGCCAGACCGCCCGCCCAGACCATCCAGTTGGCAGCGATAAGCCGCTCCCAGTCACGACTCGGGCGGGCTGGGGCGGGTTTCGAGGGCGGCGGCGTGAAGGCTGGAGCGGTCGGCGCCTCCGTTGAGGCCGATTCCCGTGCCCTGGTGCTGGGCGGCGGCATTGCGGGCTCCGGACGCGTCTGTGGCACGCTGGTTGGTGCTCGTGGAGGTATGGGACGAACGGGCTCTGGTTCCGACCGCGCCGGTGCAGGCTCTGTCTCGCCATCCTCCAGGCGGCGGCGCAGCCGTCTCAGCTCAGCGCGCAGGTCGGCCAGCTCACGCGTGGCACGATTGGCATTGTTCATCCCGATTATGCCGAATACCGGCCCAACCAGTATCCAGATCAGGATGATCGCACCCAGAATCGCAAAGCCTTCCATGGATCCCTCCATATGCAATTAGTGAGCGTTTACTCGCAAAAGCAGAACACGTCAATCCAAATCCGCGATCACGTGACCTCAGTCTTCATGACCTCCTTTAAAAAAACCCGACCTTTCAACAAAAGCTAACATCCAGTTGAACAAAGCTGCCGTAAAGAGAGTCTGGTAACTTGTGGAATTCGCCACTATGTTCCCGACACGCCCTGAGGGTACAACTCCGGGCGGGCGTTAAGTCCAGATTTGGCAGGGTCCTTGAATGGTTGCCTCCAGATACGGCTCGACCTCCGTCCCTCAGACTAAGGAAACTGCTTATGGCTATGGATGCCATCACCCCTGAAGATCAAATTATGCGCGCTGAAGATATTGAACGTCCAAGCATGGAAGAAGCTATGGACGCCGTGCGCACCCTGCTGGCCTGGGCTGGCGACGATCCCCGTCGTGAAGGCCTGATCGACACCCCGAAACGGGTCGCCAAGGCCTATCGCGAGTTTTTCGCCGGTTACGAAATGGACCCGGTGGCTGAACTGTCCCGGACATTTGAGGATGTTCAGGGCTATGACGATATCGTCATGCTGAAAGACATCGACGTCGAGAGCCATTGTGAGCACCATATGGTGCCGATCCTCGGCAAGGCGCATGTCGCTTATATGCCGACTCATCAAGTCGTCGGAATCTCCAAGATTGCCCGCGTGGTCGAAATTTTCGGCAAGCGTCTGCAGACACAAGAGACAATGACGGCGCAAGTCGCTGATTGTATCACTGAGGCGCTGCAGCCGGCCGGTGTTGCCGTCCTGATCGACGCCAAGCACCAGTGCATGACGACACGCGGTGTCCACCACAAGAATGTTGCCACTGTGACAACCCAGTTCACCGGCGTGTTCAAAACCGACAAAGACCTGCGAAACCGCTTCCTGCGCTTCGCTGGCCAATAGATCCATCTTGACCTTCCCTGCGCTTGCCCGATGATGCGGCGAGTTCAGGGAGGGTGACATGGACCTCAATTCCGCAAAACCGACTGTTTTTCTGGCCACCGCCAATGCTGACGCTGCGCGTGCCTTCTATGAAGGGGCGCTGGGCCTGGCGCTGGAGGCGGATGATCCTTATGCGCTGGTCTATCAGCTGGCCGGGGCCGAGCTGAGATTGTCCAAGGTTCCGAACCATACGCCCCTGCCTTTTACCGTCCTGGACTGGCAGGTGGCGAGCATTTCCGATGCGCATGTCGCGCTCGCGGCCAAGGACGTGGAATTCACCTTCTATGACGGCATGGGCCAGGATGAGAATGGTATCTGGACGAGCCCCGATGGCGGCGCCCGCATCCTCTGGTTCAAGGATCCGGATGGCAATGTCCTGTCCGTTTCCGAGCGGTCCTGATCCTTCATTTGCCGCCCCGGTCATCTTTTGTTAACCATGGTCAAGCCGATCACCACATGGGATCGGCCCAGAAAACCATTGGGAGGATGGCCTCATGAAAAAATTTGTCGCTGCAATCGTTGCAGCTGGATTCATCGCAGCACCGGCCTTTGCCGCATCGATCACGATTTCTTTCGCTGGCGATGATGGCAATACGCAGGAATGGACGTTTGACGGGGAGGGCACGGCCACCGTCGGAGACATGTCAACCTCCTATACCTGGGATGAAGAGGCCCGAAAGCTCTGCGCCGATGTGCCGGAACAAGGCGAGGTCTGTGCGACCTTTGACTCCACGGCGCAAGCCGTCGGTGAGAGTTCAAAATATACGCTCTCCACAGGCGGGACCGGGACCGCGACCATTGTCGCAATGGAAGAATAGACCAGATTGCAATTGGAAAAGGACCCGGGGCCACCTGCCCCGGGTTTCTTATTGACGCAGAGCGAGATTCGTCTTATTGTTTATCAATAAGAAGGATCAGACCCATGCATGCAGAAATCGTCCGCCTCGGCCTTCACCAGGTCGATATCAAAATCGTCCATGGTGAGGATATGCATGTGCTGCAATGGCGGCGAAACCTGCTCTGGGATGAAGTCTTGCTGAACGGCAAACGCCAGGCGCACTCATCCGGCTTCATGGGACGGGAGAAAGTCTATGGCCTGGTCTTTGGCGCCGATGAGACGGGACAAAACGGCACTCAGGTCATGCTATTGCTGGATCCCTCGACCGAGCACGGCAATTGGAGCACGTCGCAACGTCTGAGCGGCGTACGTCTGGAATCAAAGGATGGTCCGATTGTCGCTTATGGAACGCTCGACCCGCAAGCCTTGCAGAAGCCGGCGACATTTGCCGACTGGATGAAGAAGACGATGGGCATGGAATGGGGCAATTAGGCCCCGGGCGTCCGCTCAACCTGACCTCTTGAAATAGCAAAAGCGCCGAGTGAGCCACTCGGCGCTTCTGATTTACGGTCGCAGGGAAACGTGATTAGCGACCGCTAACCAATGGGCCCTTGAGCACAAACGTATCATTGCGGAATGACACCAACACATCCAGGGCCGCGGATTCAGCGCCCTTCAGATTGTTGAAGCGGACGCGCGGCATGGTGCTTCGGGCTAGCATTTCGCCAGACGCGGAATCGACCAGGCCCCAGGCAATGACTTGCCGGTCACGGTCTGTCAGTGACGCTTTCAAAGGCTGTGACCCTTTCGCCGAGACCGGAATGGCCTGGAAAAAATCACCTTCAGCGGCGGCAAAGACCTGCACGACATAATATTGGCCAGCTTCTTCCACGACGCCGATCCCGACATCGGTAAAGGTGCTGCGCAGCATATTATCAGCGCTCAACTGATCGAGTTTGATCTTGTCATGCACGGCTGCGGCATTGTCTGCTGCCAGGCTGACCGTGACATTGGACCCTGACGCACCGACCAGCATGGTCCGGTCAAAGGCGCGGATACGATGCAGGTGATCACGGCCCTCATGATCGACATGATCGGCATAGATGCGCACTGACATATCCAGGGCATGCGCCTTGGCCGCCATATCCAGCGATGTCCGTCGATTGAGCGGTGCCAGACCCTGGGCGGCGCGATCAGCGTTCAGTGCAATGAACAATTCGCTGGCAATCGTGCTGTCAAAGTTTTCTGCGGTCTCGATACAGTCCGAGGCCTCTGCAACATAGGATGCGAGGTCCATCGAGTAGCCGTTTTCAAGAGTGCAGGATCCTGTCGCAGCGGCGGCGGTGCCTGAAATTGCTGCTCCTCCAGCGGCCGCGAAAGCCAGCAGCAGGGAGGATTTTATCTTGTCATATTTATGTAACATAACTGTCATTTACGGTATATGACAGTTCTGTGTCAATCTAAATCGTCAGGTTTCGGACATTTAATAATCCAGGTTCGGACTATATTAACGAAAAAAGCCGCCCCTTTCGGAGCGGCTTTTTGAAAAGCTGAGAAGAATCAGCGAGCTAGGGAATTAGTCCTTTGCCTCGCGTTCGACTTCCTTACCGGATTCCTGGTCGATATTTTTCATCGACAGACGGACTTTGCCGCGATCATCAAAGCCCATGAGTTTGACATAGACTTGCTGACCTTCAGAAACGACATCCTTGGGATGGCCGATCCGCTCATTTGCCATTTGCGACACATGAACCAGACCATCTTTCGGGCCGAAGAAGTTCACGAAGGCGCCGAAATCCTTGATCGAGACGACTTTGCCTTCATAGATCTCACCGACTTCCGGTTCTGCAACGATCTCCTTGATCATTTGCAGCGCCTTTTCGATGCTCTCACGATCGGTCGCTGAGACCTGAACCGTGCCATCATCGTCAATGTTCACCTTGGCGCCGGACTCATCCACGATGCCGCGAATGACTTTCCCGCCAGAGCCGATGACTTCGCGGATCTTGTCTTCTGGAACCTTGATGATTTCCATTTGCGGCGCATTGTCCGCGAGCTCAGTACGCGCGGTATCAAGACCTTTGGCCATTTCACCGAGAATGTGAGCGCGGCCGCCTTTGGCCTGCTCCAGCGCAGTTTCCATGATCTCTTTGGTGATCCCGGCAATCTTGATGTCCATCTGCAAGCTGGTCAGGCCCTTCTTGGTCCCGGCAACCTTGAAGTCCATGTCGCCGAGATGGTCTTCGTCACCCAGAATGTCAGACAGGACCGCAATGCCCTCATCATCCTTGATCAGGCCCATGGCAATCCCGGAGACCGGGCGCTTCAGCGGCACACCGGCATCCATCATGGCCAGCGAACAGCCACACACGGTCGCCATGGAAGACGAGCCGTTGGATTCGGTGATCTCGGAAACCATGCGGATCGTGTAAGGAAACTCCTCATGCTCCGGCAGCACCGCGCGAAGCGCACGCCAGGCCAGTTTCCCGTGTCCGGTCTCACGACGGCTGGTGCCGCCCATGCGTCCGGTTTCACCGACAGAATATGGCGGGAAGTTATAGTGGAGCAGGAATTTCTCTTTGCGCGTGCCGTCCAGGCCATCGATGAATTGCTCATCATCGCTGGTGCCCAGCGTTGCGACACAGATCGCCTGCGTTTCACCGCGGGTAAACAAGGCAGAGCCATGCGTGCGCGGCAAGAAGCCAGCTTCGGCTTCAATCGGGCGAACCTGATCGAGCGACCGGCCATCAATCCGCTTACCGGTCTTGATGATGTCGCCGCGGACGACTTTGGCTTCGGCTTTCTTGAAGGCCGATTTGAACACGTTCGCGTCCATACCGTCTTCGTCTTCCTCAGAGGCGACCAGTTCAGCCGCAGCTTTTTCGCGGGCTTCGCCGACAGCGGCCTGACGCTCAAGCTTCTCAGTGATCTGATAGGCTTTTGACAGGTCATCACCGACCAGGTTCTGGATCGCAGACAGCTCGGACGAGAGGTCTTCTGCTTCGAACTCAAATGGTTCTTTGGCCGCCGCTTCGGCCAGTTTGATGATCGCATCGATCACTGGCTGCATGGCTTCGTGACCGGCCATAACCGCGCCGAGCATGACGTCTTCAGACAGCTCCTTGGCTTCTGATTCCACCATCATCACGGCGTCGCCGGTACCGGCAACCACCAGGTCGAGCTCAGACTCTTCGAGCTCCTCGACGGTTGGGTTGATGACATAAGCACCATCCTTATAGCCGACGCGTGCCGCACCAATGGGGCCCATGAACGGGGCACCTGACAGGACCAGGGCCGCAGAGGCGCCGATCATGCCCAGCACATCCGGATCGTTTTCCAGGTCATAAGAGACCGCGGTCAGAACTACTTGCACTTCATTCTTGAAGCCGTCCACGAAGAGCGGACGGATCGGACGGTCGATCAGACGAGACGTCAGTGTCTCTTTCTCGGTCGGGCGTCCCTCGCGCTTGAAAAAGCCGCCTGGAATGCGGCCTGACGCGTAGTATTTTTCCATATAATTGACGGTCAGCGGGAAGAAGTCCTGTCCCGGCTTCGCAGATTTTGCGAACGTCGCCGTCGCGAGCAGGGATGTGTCCCCATAGGTCACCATAACGGCGCCGTCGGCTTGACGGGCGACTTGGCCCGTTTCGATTTTTAACGTCCGGCCGGCCCATTCCAGCGAGACTGATTGCTTATCAAACATACGATTTGCTTTCTTTCATACATACGAAAAGCCCGCCGCGGCCGAATGCCAAGGCGGGCTGGTATGAGAGCCTACCGGCGAATGCCGAGCTCTCCGATGAGCGTTTGGTAACGCTCGTCACTTTTCCTCTTTACATAATCGAGGAGTTTGCGGCGGGTG
The DNA here is from genome assembly GCA_039033355.1 of Pseudomonadota bacterium. Lineage (GTDB taxonomy): Bacteria > Pseudomonadota > Alphaproteobacteria > Caulobacterales > Hyphomonadaceae > Henriciella. The sequence continues at coordinate 28,096 of JBCCCT010000020.1, forward strand.
GCGACCATCGCCAATAGCCCGCGGCGTGAATGGTTGTCTTTTTTATTGTCCTTGAAGTGGTCGGTCAGATTGTTGATCCGTTCGGTCAGGATCGCGACCTGGACTTCAGGGCTACCCGTATCACCTTCGGTGCGGGCAAATTTCTTGATCAGTTCAGCTTTACGCTCTGCAGTGATCGACATCAGCATACTCTCAATTGTCGCCTTGCGGCGGGTTTCAGATATGGCCTTCTGGCCGGAGTTTTGAGGGAGGGCGGCGCCGGTTCAGCCACGTCCGAGATGTCGTCCAGACGGGCTAGAGGAGCGCTTAGCTCGCAACAAAGCGGGCATTTGGCACATTTGGTTGCATTTGGAAAGAGTTAGTTGCGGTGAATCACAACCCCACCACCCCGAGCGCGCGCGCCTGCGATGCCGCGAGTTTTTCCTCGCTGAATCCTTCCAGACTCTCTTCAAACAGCCTGTGATAGTTCAGCTCCGCGCGAAGTCTCAAATAGGCGGCGCCCAGTCCGATCGCGGCGCGGTCCATGAAGACGAACTCGCGCGGCACCGTGACCGGCCCCTTTTCCTTGAGCAATTTGCGGACGGAAAAGGCTTCCTTGCGGCCATAATCGCCCGGTTTCACGCCATCTGCGACACTGCGCACGCGATCATCGATCAGCGGTCCATAGATGAATTGCGCCCAGATTCTGAGCACCTCGACCAGTTCACGATTGAGGCCCTTGAAGCCCCATTTCTCGAACGCCGCATAAATCGCATCGAAATCATCCGCGAGCAGGCCGCGATAGAGATCGACGACACCGCCAACAAAACTGACCGGGAAGATCCGAACGCAGCCAAAATCCAGCAGATTCAGCCCCTCCCCGTCCCGCGTGACCTGATAATTGCCGAGATGCGGGTCGCCATGAATGACCGCGGCCTGGGTGAACGGTTGCCACCAGGTCCAGTAAAGATGCCGCGCAATCGTGTTGCGCAGGTCCTGCGGGGCGTCTTCATATTTGGTCAAATGCTCGCCTGAGAGCCAGGTCATGGTCAGCAAACGGTCCGTACTGAGCTCTGCCACCAGGTCCGGCACGTCGACATAGTCGGCATCGCTCAGCAAATGGCGATACAGCGCCATATGCTTGGCCTCGCGGGCATAATCGAGCTCTTCGCGCAATCGGTCGGTAATCTCCTCGACCACTTCAGACGGATCGACCGAGCCATCCAGGCGTTTGAACATGCCAAGCAGCATTTTCAACTGACCGACATCGCTCTCCACCGCTGAGGCCATGTCCGGATATTGCAGTTTGCAGGCGACTTGCCGACCATCATGCAGGGTTGCGCGATGGACCTGGCCGAGGCTCGCCGCATGAGCAGCCTCTTTGCCAAATTCGGCAAATTTGCTCTGCCAGTCAGCGCCCAGCTCCGCCCGCATGCGCCGCCGCACAAACGGCCAGCCCATGGCCGGGGCTTGCGCCTGCAGCTGGCCAAGTTGTTCGGCATATTCCTGCGGCAGGATATCCGGCACGGTCGAGACCATTTGCGCGACTTTCATTAACGGCCCTTTGGACTTGCCGAGCGCCGCCGCCAGCGCCTTGGC
>JBCCCT010000021.1:0-28456 GCA_039033355.1 Pseudomonadota bacterium
CTTCAATCGCCGGGATGTCTTCGCGGGTTGCAATTCGTAAGTGCATTTTCTGCCGTCTTTTCTATGTCAGTTCCTGTATGGCAAACTTAACCGGATTTGAAAGGTGCCGCGCGTGAGTTATGAAATCCCCACTCCGACCTTTGTGCTCGATATGGTGCGACTGCGCGCCAACCTGGAGACCGCACAGCGTATTCGTAAAGGTGCAGGCTGCAAAATCCTCCTCGCGACCAAAGCCTTTGCGCTACCGGCGGTCTTTCCATTCATGCGCGACTATCTCGACGGCACGACGGCTAGTGGTGAACAGGAAGCGCGACTGGGTGCCGAACAGTTCGGCAAAGAAGTGCATGTCTATTCCCCGGCCTATGCCCCTGACGAAGTCGAGCGACTGAGCGAAATCGCGCAGCACATCTATTTCAATTCCGCGAAACAGCTCGACCAATATGGTGCCCAGGCTAAGGCGGCCGGGGCACAAATTGGCTTGCGCGTGAATCCCGCTTATTCCAACGCCACGCTAGGCGGCGACTTATATGATCCCTGCGCCCCGAAGTCTCGATTTGGCGAAGTCACAGACCGGCTAGATGCAGTCTTGTGGGATCAGGTTGATATCTTCCACGTCCATGCCTTGTGCGAGTCTGGTTCGGATGGGTCAGTTGGCCTGATCGAACATGTTGCTGATCGCTTCGCACCGTATCTGAACCACGTGCAGACAGTGAATTTCGGCGGCGGACATTTCATCAACAAAGACGGGTATGATGTCGACGCAGTGATCACTGCGATTCGAAACTTTCGCGACCAGTTTGATGTCGAAGTCATTCTCGAGCCCGGAAGCGGCCTGGTCGTTGATACGGGTGAGCTAATTGCCAGCGTCGTCGATTTGCACTGGAATGAGGTTGATATCGCCCTGCTTGATGCGAGCGCGTCGACACATATGCCGGACGTGCTGGAAGTACCTTATCGACCCGACATTATTGGTGCGGCTGCCGCCGATGAATTTCCGTACACCTATCGGCTCGCCGGGCGCACCTGTATGACCGGCGACATTATCGGCGATTACTCCTTTCCGGCGCCGCTCAAAGAAGGAGATCGCGTGATCTTCACCGATCAAATGCACTACACATTCGTCAAAACCAATACGTTCAACGGTAACCCGCTGGCCAATCTCGCTGTTCGTCATGAAACGGGTGAGATCGAGCTACTGAGCGATTTTGGATATGACGCTTTCCGGCATCGGCTCGGGCGCTAGGCGCCTGGCCGGGGCAGGCCCGCATTCCATTTTTTTCGATTGTCACAGTGTTTCTCGCCTGTAAACGCAAACGCAAAACAGCCGCAATAAGACCCAAGCATTGCCGAACTGAGCCTTATAGGAAGCCTGGATGTCTGACCCTTCCAATTCCCGTGTGGATGAGATCCTCGCCAAGACGCTGCCGCCCATTGAGGCGCGTTTTGATGCGCTGTTTCCAGGATGGCTGACCAAAGCTCTGATCGAATTTCTCGTCTTCGGGATCAAGCAGGCCTGGGCCTGTCTGTTTGGCGGCTTGTTGCTGGCGGGTCTGATTGCGACGCATTATTTTTATCCGGAGTCGGCGCCGCTCTCGCGTTATGATTTCTTGGTCGTCTATGCGGCCGGCATACAGATCGTCTTCCTGATCACGCGCCTCGAACGCCCGAGCGAGGCGCTAGTCATCCTAATCTTTCACATTGTCGGCACAGCGATGGAAGTGTTCAAAACCGATGCCGGGTCCTGGACCTATCCGGAAGACAACCTGCTCCGTATAGGGGGCGTGCCCCTCTTCTCCGGGTTCATGTATGCTGCCGTTGGCTCCTATTTTGCGCGCGTCGCCCGCGTGTTCGAGTTTCGCTGGCAGAATTATCCACCCCGCGTCATTACGCTGCTGCTAGCCATTGGCATCTATATCAACTTTTTCAGCCACCATTTCATCTGGGATGTACGCTACGCCCTGTTTGCGTTTACGGCGCTGATCTTTCTGCGCTGCCAGGTCCATTATCGCGTCTGGCGCTGGACTCATCAGATGCCTCTATTGGTCGGGTTCTTCCTTGTCAGCCTGTTCATCTGGCTGGCCGAGAATATCGCGACTTTTACCCAGACCTGGCTCTATCCGGGCCAGGAAGCAGGATGGCACATGGTGTCGCTGCAAAAGCTTGGCAGCTGGTATCTGCTGATGATTGTCTCCTGGGTCCTGGTCACCCTGGTCCATCCGCCGCAAGCGGTCGAAATCAAGGAGGCCGGCGTCGACTAGCCCGGATTGTGCTGCGGCTCCCACAGCTGGATGGGATTGCCTTCCGGGTCAAACACCGTCGCGAACAGACCATTGGGATAAGGATTGCCTTCATCCTCGGTCACGTCATTGCCATTGGCCCGCAGCTGCGCGACCATTTTCTCAAGATTCTCGACCCGAAAGTTCAGCATGAAGGTCTTGGACATGTCGTCGCCAAAATAGGTCGTGTCATGGCTGAACGGTGCAAACACAGTCGGACCTTCAGCCTGGTGCCAGGGCTGCGTGTCATAATCGCTCGGCACCGGATCAATGCCGAAATTCTCGTCATACCAGGCGGCCAGCGCCTTGGTGTCCCTGGCCCGAAAGAAGAAGCCGCCAAACCCTGTTATTCTCTGTTTTTCCGACATGATCATCTCCCCACACTTGGATTTTGGAGACTATGTCGGAAAAACAGGTTGACGTAAAACGAGCAGACCCAATATCTGCCACACCCCTTTGGAGCTTTCGAAGACAGATGAACTAGCGACACCGGTCATCCGGCAATCAGATCCTGCTAGCAGCGCGCCAGACGCGCTGAACCCCTATTTGTCATAGAAAGACTATTCATGCCCACATTACAGAACAAAATCGCGCTGGTGACCGGCGCTGCCCGCGGCATTGGCGCCGCCATTGCCAAAGCCTTTGCTGACGAAGGCGCCAAGGTCATCGTGACCGATATTCTTGACGCAGAAGGCGCAGCGACCGCATCTGCGATCGGCGGCTCCTATCACCGGCTCGATGTCCAGTCGGAAACAGACTGGGCGCGGATCCGTGACGCGCACCCAAAACTCGACGTGCTGGTCAACAATGCCGGCATGACGGGATTTGAAACCGGCAATCTCGTCCACGACCCGGAAAAGGCATCGCTCGAAGCCTGGCGCGAGGTTCATGCCGTCAATCTCGATGGCACCTTTCTCGGCTGCCGTGCCGCGATCGCCATGATGAAGGAAGCCGGGACGGGCAGCATCATCAACATCTCCTCGCGCTCGGGCCTGGTCGGCATTCCGGGGGCGGCGGCCTATGCCAGTTCCAAGGCGGCCATCACCAACCATACGCGCACCGTCGCGCTCTATTGCGCGCAGCAGGGCTGGAAGATTCGCTGCAATGCGATTGCCCCGGCCGCGATTCTGACGCCGATCTGGGAACCGATGATCGGGGACGGCCCTGACCGCGAAGACCGGATGGCGGCGCTGGTGTCGGACACGCCCCTGAAACGCTTCGGGCAGCCCCACGAAGTTGCGGCCCTGGCCGTCATGTTGGCCAGCGACGGCGCCACCTACATGACCGGCGAGACCCTGACCCTGGATGGCGGCCTGCTGGCGGGGTCTGCGGCGAGCCCGGGCTAGCGCGACGTCGGCAATCGACGCGGACCGTGTTTTCGGTCTAGGTACGGACCGAACCCTAACTCTGAAGAGCTATGCCTATGCGCTTGAATGATTGTCACAATTTTGGAGACTTCCGACGGCTCGCCAAACAGCGCCTGCCCAGTCCGATCTTCAATTACATCGATGGCGCAGCGGATGATGAGGTGACCTATCGCCGAAACACGGCCGCTTATGAGGATGTCGATCTCGTCCCCAAAGTGCTCAATGATGTCGAGCAGATCGATATGAGCGTGGAGGTGATGGGCCAGACTCTGGACATGCCCTTCTATTGCGCACCGACCGCCCTGCAGCGACTGTTTCACCATCAGGGCGAACGCGCTGTTGCCAAGGCCGCGACCAAGTATGGAACAATGTTCGGTGTCTCATCCCTCGCGACAGTCTCGGCCGAAGAAATTGCCGACATCGCGCCAGGCCCGAAACTGTTCCAGTTCTACTTTCACAAGGATCGCGGCCTGAATGATGCCCTGCTCGAACGGGCGCGCGCCGCCAAGTTCAATGTCATGGCGCTGACGGTCGACACAATCGTTGGCGGCAATCGGGAACGGGATCTGCGCACCGGTTTCACCTCGCCGCCGCGCCTGACGCCGGCCTCGATGTTCAGCTTCGCGGCGCATCCCTCCTGGGCCTGGAATTTCCTGACCCGGGAAAAGTTCGACATGCCGCACCTGTCGACGCATGTCAGTCAGGGCACCAATCTTGCCGTCTCGGTCGCTGAATACTTCACTTCGCTGCTCGACCAGACCATGAACTGGAAGGATGCCGAGAAACTCTGCGCTCAGTGGAATGGTCAATTCGCCTTGAAAGGCATCATGAGCGTGGAAGACGCCAAGCGCGCCGTGGATATTGGTTGCACCGGCATCATGGTTTCGAACCATGGGGGCCGACAGCTGGACGGTGCCCGCGCGCCCTTCGATCAACTGGCCGAGATCTGCGACGCTGTCGGCGATCAGGTTGATGTCATTTGCGAAGGCGGCGTGCAACGCGGCACGCATGTCCTGAAAGCGCTCTCGGTCGGGGCCAAGGCGGTGTCCGGTGGACGCTATTATCTTTACGCGCTCGCCGCCGCCGGCCAGGCCGGGGTGGAGCGCGCGCTGGGCAATATGCAGACCGAGATTGAGCGCGATATGAAACTGATGGGCATGACCCGGATTGACCAGCTCAACCGCGACAATCTCAGATGGCGGACGCGCTAGGCGCTACCAGCCGCCACCGCCGCCGCCGCCACCACCGCCACCGGAAAAGCCGCCCCCGCCGCCGCCAGACGAACTGGAACTTTGCGGCATGGCCGATGATACGCCGGAGCTCATGCCCGAAACCATGCGATCGGTCATGCCGCTGATCGAACCGATGCGGGCCGCATTCATATTCGTCCAGGTCGGATCATAACTGGCCGCCTCATCCGGGATCAGCCGCTCAAAATGCTTGGTCCAGGGCTTCTCAACCCCGAGCGCGACTGCGAAGGGCAGGAATTTCTCATACCGCTCCACCGTCATGGGCGGCGGCGCCTCGCTGCCGACTTCGACCGAATTGAGCTGAAGCTTCTCGGCTTTTTCCATATAGAGGCGGAAGCCCTGCAAATGGGTCCGTACATCCTGACCCCGCCGGGTTGGGGCTGGCATCAGATACATGAACAATCCATTCAATCCGATCAGGCCAATAATACCGGCTGTGTGCCAGATGCTCCAAAAGGAGTGCTGCAGAATGGCGAAGACCACAGCGAAAATCGTCAGGATCCCGCCGAGGATCACATAGCCCGCATTCCATTTGAAATAGTCACTGCCATATTTGCTGACGACCTTTTTACGAAAGCTCGTATAGGCCTTGGTGAAGCCGGCATGATACTTCTCGCCAAGCTTGATCGATGAGCGGTCATCGAACAGCCCGGTATAAAGCTGATCCAGTTCGACCGGCAGGGCCCCGGCCTCTGGCGAGGTCCCTTTGCTCAAGGTCGTTTTTTTCTTGTTCTTGGCGTCGACATCGATCCGCATCTGCCCCTGGGCGGCGAGATACATCAGGCTGGCAATCAAGCCATCATGCCCGGAAAAGCCGCGATGATAGATATGGTGTGCCGCGGCGGGCGAGTATCCCGCGGGTGGTTCATATTGCGGAAAGACTGGACCCTTTGTTGGATCGCGGCCAACGCGGTCAAAGCTGCGCAGATAGAAAGCCAGCAATCCAAGCAGCGATGCCACCAGAGCCGTCAGAGAGCCATACCGCGCCCACCAGAGCCAGCCCTCGTCCGACAGTGAAGGCGGATCAATCGCACCCTTGGCCAGGCTGAACGACACGGTCAGGCCTTCGCGCACCCCGAGCGGTTCACTGGTCGAGACCACATGTGCTCCGTCGACAAGACGATAATTGGCGTTCTGTTCGGAGGACCCGAATGCACCTGTATAGAACTCGGTCTCGATGACCTCGGCCCCATCCGGCAGCGTGATGCGGGCAGAGGCGGCGCGAATCGGAAACAGCCAATAGCTGCCCGTGGCGTTCCAGTATAATTCGTCCCTGTCCTCCCAATATCGGATCTGGTTCTTCACCCGATAGCGGATTTCATATGTGTGGACGCGATAGTCGAGAAAGCGATCCGGATCGCCAATCCGAATCATCACCGCATTGCCATTGCGTTCGCGATCATACGGCTCACGTTGGCCGTCCTTGCGCACGCTCAGCACATTGTATCTGTAAGGCAGCGTGCCTGGACCACCTTCATCCTGGTAAAAGGCAGGCAACTCACGAAAGATGCCGCGCCGGATCTCGCGGCCTTCAACATTTACCGCAATCGTTTCGGTGACGACAATGTCGCCATCTTTTTCAACCTCGATCTCGACATCGAACCGGCGAATCTCTTCTTCGGCATGCGCCGTCAACGCACAGCCAAAAATCGCCAGCAGAAAACACAGCGCCCCCAATATGCGCATTAGGACTCTCCCCCAAGATTCAGATCGGGCACGGCCCGGTCTGCCATATTGATCTCGAAGAATTTGCGCTGCGCAAAGCCGAACAGGCCCGCGACCAGATTGCCGGGAAAGCTCTCCACCGCAACATTCATCTCTCGCACCGCCCCATTATAAAAGCGCCGCGCCATCTCGATCTTGTTCTCGGTTTCAGACAACTCGTTCTGCAGATCGCGGAAATTGTCGCTGGCTTTCAAGTCGGGATAATCCTCGGCCAGGGCCAGGAGTTTTGTCACAGGCGCCGCCAGCGCGCTCTCCTTGCTGCCCCGCGCATCCGGATCGTCGCCGGCCTGCAAGGCGGCATTGCGCTTCATGATAACGTCTTCAAACAATTGCCGCTCATGGCTGGCATAGCCTTGGACGGTAGTGACCAATTGCGGAATCAGATCGGCGCGGCGCTTGAGCTGAACATCAATGTCCGCCCAGCCATTATTGACCATGTTGCGCTTGCCAACCAGCTGGTTGAACAGAATCGCCACGGTGACCAGAATGGCCGATAACGCGCCTAGTCCAAGATACAGTCCGATCATGAATTTCCCTCCTTCATGATGTATTTCATGAGGATTACGGAAATTGCCGCAAATGTGAAGCTTGCCTAAGTGGCCGGATCCCAGCTGCCGAGCGCGGTATCCATGATGCCGACGGCTTCGCGCACGTCCGCATCCTCAATCACCAGAGGCGGGGCGAGACGGAGTACATTATTGCCCGCCACACCGACCAGCAGACCATGCTCGCGGCAGGCATTCTGCACCGGCTTGGGCAGTGCCTTGAGTTGCAAGCCCGTCAGCAAACCCTTGCCGGTCACGCCGTCAACCTTGTCCGGATGGCTATCGGCCAGGGACTTCAATCCTTGCGCCACGGTTCCGGCGACGCGGCGCACTTGCGCCAGGAAAGCCTCGTCCGAAATAATGTCCCAGACCACATTGCCGACCGCCATGGCCAGCGGATTGCCGCCATAGGTCGAGCCATGACTGCCGGGCTGCATCACTGATCCTGCGGCTTCTGTTGTCAGGCAAGCCCCGAACGGGAAACCGCCACCAACACCTTTGGCAACGCACATAATGTCCGGCTCTGCCGCCTCGGCCCATTCATGTGCGAACAGTTGGCCTGTCCGCCCCATGCCGCACTGGACTTCATCATAAATCAGCAAGGCCCCGCGTTCGTCGCACAATTTGCGCAACTCTGTCAGACAGGTTTCAGGAATCGCCCGAACCCCGCCTTCGCCTTGCACCGGCTCAACCAGAACAGCAGCGGTCTTCTCTGTGACGGCGGCGTCAAGCGCCTCGTGGTCGCCAAACTCAACCTGCGTGAAACCAGGCAGCGCCGGTCCGAAGCCTTCGAGATATTTCGGGTTGCCGCCCGCATTGATGGCCCCCAGCGACCGGCCATGGAAGGCACCGCTAAAGGTCACGATTTCATAGCGCTCAGTGTCGCCCTTGGCCCAATGGTATTTGCGCGCCGTCTTCAAGGCACACTCAATCGCTTCCGTACCCGAATTGGTGAAAAAGACCCGATCAGCAAAAGGCAGCCGTTCGCACATTTTGCGCGCCAGTTCTTCACCTGCAGGCACACGGAACATGTTTGAGGTGTGCCAGAGTTTGCCGGCCTGAGTCTGCAAGGCCTCGACCATGGCCGGATGCGAATGACCCAGGGCGCTGACCGCAATGCCAGCGACAAAGTCGAGATAGGATTTTCCGTCTTCTGTGATCAGACGGACGCCATCACCACGCTCGAACGCTTCTTCCGGTGGACGGTAAACCGGCATGATGTGTTGACGGGGGTCCGACATGATTTGCTCCTGTCTGCTCAGATATGGTGTTGATATTGCCCTGCGGGCACGCTTGGCGAGGGTCTGGTCGAAAGTCAACACATGACCTGATCAGGGCATATTTCATGCGCTCATGCTACAAATGAGACACGATCGTTCCAGAATTCGGGAGATTGGCCGGAGAAAATTTCCTTACAAAAGATTCAGAGAAAATTTTTGCGAGGCCTGTTGACGAAAAACGATAAACTGTTATTGTTTTTCAATAATAAATGATCTGGCGGCTTTCCTTACCCCTCTCTCCCCCCTGAGCGTCGCCCGGTTGATAACTCTCACTCCATTCATCTTGGCGACTCCCATTCGGGGGTCGTTTTTCTTTGGGGCGTTGAAGCGCTGGAGATTGCGGGAAAGAAAAAAGGCGCGACCAGCTGGTCACGCCCTGAAAGTGATTGCAGCGTTTCCTCCCAGAAACTTGCAACTCCTCTATTGCCAGATTGTCGCAGCGCGTCAAGCGCTTCGTGACAGCTTCTTAACAAAATTTTCGAAGACAGCGTTGTCAGACCTAAATACTTGGTTAACTGTTGCAATTGTTACAGTTTCAATGCCCGCATGCGTTAAGCGTCTGGCCGCTTCACTCGCCTTATTCGAGGGGCAGAGCGCAACACAGTCGGATAATATGGTTAATCCGAAGTCTGACATTTTTTCCGCGGGAATCGGATTCGATGTTTCGAGTCGCGAGAAGGTCTTCGCAGCGGCAGTCGCCTCCACACTGTCCAGGAAGATCCGCAAAGTCGACATCGCTTCCGCTGACCAGTCCGCACTCAGGGAGCCGGTCAGGGAGGCCTCACTTTCCAGAATCACCCCATCCTGCAAAATCTTCAGATCATTTGCCTTCAAGGTGGCGCCAGTCGAGGTGATGTCGACAATCACTTCGGCCGTACCCGCGGCCGGCGCCGCCTCGGTCGCGCCGGGGCTTTCAATCAGACGATATTCGCCGACAGCTTTCTCGGAAAAGAATTGCCGGGTCAGTTTCAGATACTTGGTTGCCACGCGCATGCGCCGTCCGTGCCGCTCGCGGAACAAGGCACCGGCGGCTTCGAGATCGGCCATTGTCTCAACATCCAGCCAGGCTGCGGGCACAGCTACAATCACATCCGCGCCGCCAAAGCCAAGGCGGCGCATCACACTGACATCCCGTTCAAACGCGCCAGCCAGATCGTGCAGCAAATCCTCGCCGGTGATTCCGACGTGCAACTGTCCCGAAATCAGACCTTCAGCAATCTCGCGCGCCGACAGCAACATCACTTCTGCGTCGGGCAGGCCTTTCAATTCTGCACTATAGCCGCGGCCACCCCCTTTCTGGCGCAGCTTGAACCCGCTGGCTGTGAGCCAGGCTTCGGCATTGTCTTTCAATCGTCCTTTGGACGGGATCGCAATTGACAGTCGGCTCATGACACAGCTCCTGTTTTGCGAGGCAGGCGATGCGGCACGATGATTCCGCCAATCGCGGTGGCATCCACTTGCCCGGCGGAAAGATCCCGCAGCAGCGAATCATATCGACCACCCGCAATAAAGGGTAAGCTGATTGGGCCCGTTGCCTCAGGCGCGGTGACCTCGAAAACGAACCCATCATAATAGGTAAAACGGCGACCGAAGCGCGTCGCGAATCTGGCACCATCCACAAACGCCTTATGCGCGCTTGCCACCAGTTTGTGCGTGCGTTCCGCAAAGATCTGCAACAGGTCATCCAGACCGGAAAGCTGATGCTCCTTCGCAATCCTGGTCAGGGCGCCCGGCGCCTGCTCCAGTGGCACGCTCAGAGACAACACCTGCTCAATCGCTGTTTTCTGCGCCGGGGTCAGCACGATCTCGCTTGATTTTGCGCGCTCGAAGAGCCGCTCAACAATTTCGTCCGCGCCGCGTTCGCCAACCGGGCGCACATTGGTCATGGCAAAAATGTCGTCGACGAAAGCCGCAACATCTTCCCGCGCCATGCCCGACAGGCGCCCGGACAGACCGCCACGATTGCGTTCGCGCCCGCTGAGATAAGCGCGCACGCCGCCCTCCTGTCGAAAGGCGCGTTTCAACCCCGCGGCCACGTCCGGCGACAGATCCATCGCATCGACAAAAGCCGGGAAGATAGCGAGGTCACCGAAACACACATCGCCGGTTTCGACCCCACAAGCGACACTCGCGTCCGCCAGGGTCTCAAACAGCCAGGCATCCTCGGTGACGCTATTCTCGGCACCAAATTTTTCCAGTCCGACCTGATCAAACTCAACCGGCGCATCCGGCACCACCGGTAATCGGAAGACCGGGCCACGATACCGGCGCAAGGTTTCGCCCGTAACGCCGCCTTGCCGTATGGCAACTTCTTCCTGCGCGACGACCAGAGTGAGATCGGGCCGCAAGGCCCATTCGCGACCGTCCTGGTCGACAAAGGTACAAATACGATTGCGCACCGCTTCACCCGAAAGTTCGAGCGGCACCCGGGCCCGGATCAGGATGGGTGGATCCACCAGATCGCCGCCAATACCGGCAAGCGCCCGCGCGGCTGTGTCCGTCAGGCTCATTGCTCCGCCTCCACAATTTCGCGGAGCCGGGCAACCATGTCTGCCCGCGGCGATTCAAACTGACCCGGACGCGCTTCACGATAAGCCTCATTGCTTTCAATCGCAGCCGCCTGGCGGGCGCCTTCTTTCAGATCCTTGATGGTGACCACGCCCTTTTCAAGTTCATCTGTTCCAACCATGACCACAGCCGGCGCGCGGCGGCGATCGGCATATTTCATTTGTGGCCGCATGCCTGAGCTGCCCATATAGGCTTCGGCTCGCAGCCCAGCGCTGCGCAATTCTGTGGCAAGTTGCAAGGCAACGGCCGGATTGTCGCGATCCATGTTCAAGACCACGACCGGTCCGTTCAGGTCATCAATATCACCGCGTATGGAAAACGCCGCTGCGAGGCGACTGACGCCAACCGAGAATCCTGTCGCGGGAATTTTCTCGCCCGTGAAGCGAGCGACCAGATCATCATAGCGACCGCCGCCCCCGACCGAGCCAATCCGGACCGTGTTTCCGGCCTCGTCCCGCGTCTCTTTCAACAGCTCTGCTTCATAGACAGGACCTGTATAGTATTCGAGCCCACGAACAATGGAGGGATCAAACTGGACATCGGCTTCCGGCGCGGACAAGGCCGCCAGCGCCAGCGAGATCTGCTCGAGCTCGGCAAGTCCGGCTTTTGCCTCCTCGCCGGTACCGACCGCCTGACCGAGCGCTTCCAGAGTTTCACCGCGCGTCGCACGTCCGGCTTCGGCGAAGGCGAGCACGCGTCTCACCGCTTCTGCGTCCAGTCCAGCGCCCTTGGTGAAGTCGCCGCTCTCATCCATCCGTCCGGCGCCGAGCAAGTCTGCGACGCCCGCAGGCCCGAACTTGTCCAGCTTGTCGAGCGCCCGCAAGATGGTCAGGCGCACGCTTTCATCATTCGCACCGACGCCTTCGAGCACGGCATTCAGCAATCGCCTTGTGTTCACACGCACGACGAATTCACCATCGACAGCGCCCGCCGCGCGCATCGCTTCGGCGGCCATGGCAATCATTTCGGCGTCTGCATGCGCACCGGCGGCGCCGACTGTATCGGCGTCGCATTGCAGGAATTCGCGAAACCGACCCGGGCCAGGTTTCTCGTTGCGCCAGACCGGTCCCGCGGCATAACGCCGAAACGGCTTGGGCAGGGTTTGCCAATTCTCGGCCGCGAACCGCGCCAATGGTGCGGTCAGGTCATAGCGCAGGCTCATCCATTGATCATCATCATCCTGAAGCGCGAAAACGCCGGCATTTGGTCGGTCCTGATCGGGCAGAAACTTGCCCAGCGCATCAGCAAATTCGAATGCGCCCGTATCGAGCCCTTCAAAGCCCCAGCGCCGATAGACCGCCGTGATCCGTTCGATCATCGCCTTCTCGGCTTCGATCAGACCTTCTCGCTTGTCGGGAAAGCCGCGCGGCTTGCGCGCCAGATCGATCGGTTTTGACTTCTTTTGTTTGCCCATGGGATGGCCTTTATCTTGGGTCGCGCTCCGCATAAACGAAGCTGCTGGAAGTGTGAAGGTTTGGATGCCGGGGCTGGGATCGAACCAGCATTGACCGAGTCAAAGTCGGTTGTCCTACCATTAGACGACCCGGCAAAGGTCGGATCGGTGGACACTTCAGATTTCAGGTCAATTTGCCAGGAGAAGGCTGAAAACGTGAGGCGCACCGAGATCGTTCGCGCCTCTTCGGAGCGCGTCAGGTCTGTTGATGGAGATGATGCAAAATCGTTTTCATGGCGCGGCGAGTACAGAAACCGAGCCTTGAGGTCAAGCCATCGGGTTCAATCGTGGACAATTCCCAAACGCAATCGGAAAAATTTCACGATCCGGTCAACGCTATTTTATCGCGCCACGCCTAGAAGTAGAATTATCGAAAGGGCGGTTGGATTGAAACCCATTTTCTCTTTGTTCAGCGGCATAATCCCCAAGACCAAATGGGTCAGGGATGATGGAAGCTTCATTCTGTCGACGGCGGATATCCACCGTCGACGCATGGTATTTGTATCCTGTTTCGCGCTGATCATGACCGCTGGCTACACGGCTCTGCAATTCTATCATATCGGAATTGAAAACACGGCTTGGTTGAATTTGACCACAGGTATATTGGGCTGTCTGTTTGCGATCATCGCCCTCAAAGTCAGTTTGTGGAGCGCTAAACCGCGTCCCTATATTCGTTTTCTGTTGCTCGGTTTCTCAGCGCTGCTGTGGGCCGAGATTTATTATGCTGGTGGCGTGACCGGATATCACATTGGTATTCTGCCAATCCTGCCCGTGGTCGCCGCGATCTTGCTGGACGGGCGCGACACGGTCTCTTTCACCCTTTTAAATGTCGTCATCGTCGCTGCGATCGCGGTCTTCACCTATACCGGCGGTCAGCTGCCGCCGTTTGAGATCTCGTCGCAGTCCGACATATTGATGTCGGCCTTCATCATCATGATTTCGGTCCTGGGCTGCGGCTCCGCAGCAATCATGCTGGTACAGCAAAGTGAAAAGGTGAACCGGCAATTGCTCGACCTGGTCGAGTATCAGTCGCATCTCGCCGCGCATGACCATCTGAGTGGACTGGGCAATCGCATCCGTCTGCAGGAACGGTTTGAGCGCGTGCAGGATGGCGAGTCCTTCGACATTCTGCTGATCGATCTGGATGGCTTCAAATCCGTCAATGATACGCATGGGCACAATGCTGGCGACTTCCTGATCAAGGCGCTGTCCGAGCGGCTGCGCGAAGTGACAGATGATCATGACTTGCTGGTTCGGCTCGGCGGCGACGAGTTCGTGATTCTGCTTGAAGAGGTTGATGGAACACTCGGCAGTGTGCGCAAATATGCTGAATACCTGATCGACATCATCAGTCGCCCTTATCGCTGGGAACAGACCGTTCTGCGCGTCTCCGCTTCGATTGGTCATGCCCGCTATCCCAATCATGGCGGGTCGCCCAGCAAAGTGCTCAGTCTCGCGGACAAGGCCCTGTATCAGGCCAAGGATGCCGGCAAGCGTCAGTGCATCACCTATGGTACCGAGGCCTGCCCCAAATCGAAGCGCCGCGCCCAGCCTTCAGGTCAGCGACCTGAAACAAAACGCAAAATTGCCGCATTCACTGCAAATCTGCGCCAAAAAACCGGTTAAGAGTGGATAATCATCCGAGCCGGGGCTTCCGGCGGCACACGAACCGTGGTTCAACAGCCAACAGACGATAGCCCGGGCGAGGATCGGGTTTTGAAGCAAAGGGCTGCAGGATGACAACACTGGCTTTGGTAGATGACGACGAGAATATTGTCGCCTCTCTGAAAATCTTCTTCGAAGCAGAAGGCTACCAGGTGCGCACCTATCATGATGGATTGACCGCACTCGGGGCGCTGACGGACAGCCCCCCAGACCTCGCCATTCTGGATGTAAAGATGCCGAAAATGGATGGCATGGAACTGCTCAAGCGTCTGCGTCAGACCTCTGAGCTGCCGGTCATCTTCCTGACCTCCAAGGATGAAGAGATTGACGAAGTCATTGGTTTCAATATTGGCGCCGATGATTTTGTCCGGAAGCCCTGCTCGAACCGTCTTCTGTCCGAACGCGTCAAAGCGGTTCTGCGTCGATCTCGTTCTGCCGATTCCAGCCCCGAAGAAGGGGACGTGAAGCCGATCGTCCGCGGTCGCCTGACCTTGGATCCAAATCGGCATTCCTGCTCCTGGGACGGCCATCCCGTGCGCCTGACCGTGACCGAGTTCCTGATTCTGCAAGCCCTCGCCCAGCGCCCGGGCTATGTGAAGTCTCGCGACAATCTGATGGACGCGGCTTATGATGATCAGATCTATGTGGATGACCGGACGATTGACAGCCACATCAAACGGCTGCGCAAGAAGTTCCGTGAAAGCGACAAGGAATTTGATGCGATCGAAACGCTGTATGGTGTCGGCTATCGCTATAATGAAAGCTAAGCTTCAACTCTGTGGGGGAAATATGAAGACCAGAATCACCGCTTTTGGGCTAACACTCATGATCGCCGCCTGCGGCACTGAACCCGAAATCGTCGATCCGTATGCCGATCTCGCTGAAGATGAGATGCTGGTCCGGTTCGAAGCCAATGCCGAACTTCCGGAAGGCCAGTGCAATCCGAACGTGCATTATGCGATGCGAACATCAGAAGAGTACATTCTTCTGAACGCCAATTATGAAATCGTGGATCAGAGCCTGACGGGATCCGGCGCGAGCCTGGTCAATGAAGACGACAGCGGCGTTGCGCGGACAACGATCGAACTCAACATGTTCGACCCCTATCCCGTGGCGTGTTCTGACCTGCAGGTCCGCGTCCAGGAACTGACCTGTCGGACAGATGATGATTCGGACCGCGCGCCGTGCCCAACGCCGAAATTTGAGGGCACAGACATGTTTGGCAGCTTTGAAGGCTTGCCGAATTACTGATCAGCCGAACGCTTAGTTGGCGAGTTGCAACCAGGCGCGGGCGGCCGCCAGAGCAGACTTGATGTCTTCCTTGTCGAGCAAGTCGGCCATTTCCTGACGACAGATTTTCGCTTCGTCATAGCCTTTGAGCACAGCCAGGTTGAACCATTTGTGCGCGGCGATCAGATCCTGTTCGCAATCAACGCCTTCTGAATAGGCCAGGCCTACGCGGTATAGCTCTTCACCAGTTGCGGTTTCCGAGACCAGGCCGGTCTCTGGCGCAATATCGGTTGCCAAATCTGAATATGGCATCTTCTCATTCCTCTCCGTTGTCGAGAGGTGCCCAGCCAGGTTTTCCTGGTCCGGGACACCCACCATCACTGCCACCAATACCTCGGCGACAGGCGTGAGATTGCCGGACAGGATTTGCATTAAGGTTAACGCCTAATGCTCTGAAACGGCAGTGTATTAACAGAATGCGGAGCTGCGATTAACTTTCGGGGCAGATTCAGCGGTTTGCCGACGAAAACCTGCTTTTTTTCTGCGACTGACCTTACCAAAAATCCGGAAACGCCAATTTCTCATGCCCCATATGCGAAAAACTCTGAGCCCGTTTCCGGATTTCTTTGAAAAGCAAGATCGCATCCGTTGCTGGTTCCTGTTAGATCGCGCCTATGTTGAATCGACTTCCGCCCCTGAATGCGATCAAGGCGTTCCACGCCGCCTCCCGCCATTTGAACTTTTCCCGGGCGGCAGAAGAACTGGGCGTCACACAAGGGGCCGTCAGCAAGCAGATCCATGCGCTGGAAGATTTTATCGGAACGAAACTGTTCGAACGCCATGCCAATGGTCTGGAACTCACCGCTGAAGGCCAGTCCCTGAAGAACACCACCCTGCCCGCCTTTGACATGCTGATTTCCGGTTTCTCTCGATTTGAACGCCGGGAACCGCGATCTCAGAAGATCCGCATCTCGACGCTGGCCTCATTCGCGTCGAGCGCACTGGCGCCAAGACTGGATCGACTGGAAGCTGCGTTTCCGCAAGTCGAACTTGAATTCCTGACCTCGGATCGCCTGATCGATCATGCCAGGGAAGAAGTCGATTTCAGCATCCGCTACGGCCAGGGCGTCGCAGAAGACATGGTCTGCGAACCGATCAGCTCCGCCGATCTGATCCCGGTCATGCATCCCGAATATGATATCAAGTCAGGAACCGTTCGGCTGCTTCAGGTCTTCAATGTCGATGAGTGGCAGACCTGGGCGCATGAGCGAGGCGATGACCTGACGCGGTCAAATCGCAAAGTCATCGTGCAGGAATTCCTGGTGGCTTTGAACGCCGTGCTGAATGGACAAGGCCTTGCCCTGCTCCCGGAATTGATTGTTCGCGACCACTTGCTGCATGGCCGCCTGATCCGGTTTGGCGAGCCGCTGCGTGACTGGCGTTATCATTACTATATCGCGATGCTGCCCCGGGCGCCGCGTCGGCGTTATGTGACCTCGATCATCGATTGGCTGAAACATGATATCGCGGACACTTACCCGACCTGATCCCGCCCCGAGATAAACTCATACCAGAACGTCGAAAGGCGCGATTCCGGTCATACCCGGACTGTGACATCTGACGGTTCGCTCATGATGAGCCAAACCAAGGAGATAGTCATGAAACAGCATTTGAAACTCTTGGCCCTGTGTGCCGGCATGATGATGACCCTGCCCAGCGCCAGTGCACTGAATGAAGTTCCGATACAGGCGGCGTTCAAATATGACCCTTCTGTACCGGCGTCTCAAACCTATCGCCGGGCCGAGCGCACCGCCACCAAGGCTTGCGGTCTGAACGGCCGGGTAACCCCGATCAGACGATCGCTGATGCGAACCTGCGTCCGACCTCTGATCGAGGAATTCGTGATCGCGACCGGAGATTCAGACCTGATCGCGTATCATGAAAACAGGACAGGGCGGAAAGTCGGCAATTACTCATTCGTTGCCAACTGATCCGACCTGAGTGCCGGGCTTGAATCCTCTCAGCCCGGCACGATGGCGGCGATCAGACGCGGCCCAGGCGCTGCAATCGCTTCGGCCAGCGCTGCATCAAAGTCTTCTGCCGTGGCCGTTTCGACCGCCGCCACGCCCATGCTTTCGGCGAGCTGCACCCAGTTGATATCAGGGCCTCCAATCGACAACATGTCCTTCGCTGTGGGCCCGGGATTTCCGGCGCCGGTGCGGTAGAGTTCAATATTCAGGATCCGATAGGAGTGGTTCACGAAGACAATCGTGGTCACGTCAGCCCCTTCGCGTGCCATGCTCCAGAGCGCCTGATTGGTATACATGCCAGCACCATCACCCGACAGGCAGATCACTTTCCGATCCGGCGCCGCAATCGCAGCGCCCAAAGCCAGCGGCATGCCCTGACCAATTGCACCGCCGGTCAGCATCATCCAGTCATGGGGACGTGCATTCTGGGTCGGCAGGTAAGACATCAATCCATTCGATACGCCATCATCCGAGATCAGCGCCTGTTCCGGCATGTGCCGCGCCAGGCTCTGCCCGACGCTTTGCGCCGTCAAGTCGCCAGTTGGCATATCCGGCACGACCAGGGCTTCGGGCGCCGCGGTCTCCGTCGCGCCCAACGCATCGGCGAGGGCCGTCAGGGTTGCAGCGCTGTCTGAGCTGGCATCGCCAAGGTCGAGCACGTTACACCCTTCGGGCACCAACAGGCTCGGCTTGCCAGGATAGGAGAAGAAGGCGACCGGCGCACTGGTCCCGGCCAGGATCATAAGATCCGAACCTTCCAGATCTGCCATCGCGCCTTCGGCAAAGTATTGCATCCGCTCGGGCGCAAAGACGCCCGCGCCCCGGCGCATCTTGGGATAGAATGTATCTGTCATGACGCGAATGCCGGCCGCTTTCAGTCGCGCCGCGGCCTGAAGACCGGATTCGCCGAGCGCCGTTCCATTGATCAGAAGAACCGGATGTTCGGCGTTGGCAATCGCCCCCTTCGCCGCTTCGATCTGATCTGTCGAGACAGTCCGCAAGGGTGCAGGCTCAATCGACGCGCCGGTCACACCACCTTCCAGCCAGGCGCTGTCGGCGGGCAGAATAAGAGAGACCGGGCCGGGTTTCGGGCCATAACTTGCAGCAAACGCTTCGGCGGCCAGCTTGCCGGTTTCCTCGACCTTGTCGGCAGACTTGATCCAGAGCGAGTTCGGCCCTGCCAGTCCGCGAATATCCGATGTCAGCGGCGCATCATATTTCAGATGCGGCACGGCGTGATCTCCAATCACATTGACCATAGGCGTGCGGGCGCGGCCGGCATTGTGAATATTCGCCCCGGCATTGAGATAGCCAGCGCCAAGGTGCAGCAACGTCATGGCCGGCGTTCCGGAGACGCGAGCGAAGCCATCCGCCGCGCCGGTCGCGACGCCTTCGAACAGACACAGGACCGAACGGATCCGCGGCTCGCCATCGAGGGCCGTGACCAGGTGCATTTCTGATGTACCGGGATTGGCAAAACACGCTGAAACACCGTGATCGGCTAGCGTTGCCACCAATGCCTCTGCGCCAGTCATTGCTCCTGATGGTCCGTCGTCCATTTCCTCGCCTCATCTCTGATTGTGTTTTCGTCTGTCTAGCGGGCATCCCGGCCAAAAAACAAGCCGTAATACAAGACAGGACGATCGTTCGCACGAAGCGCTCAATCGTCCTGTCAGGGTCCGTAGACAAGCCACAAAGGGGATATGGCTGCAAAGGAGATAGAACTCTCACTCTGCAGGAGCAATATCTGACCCCGCGTTAGGAAATTCAAGTCTACGTTGCGCAGAAAACGGTATTTGCTGTGTATTTGCGTGTTACAGAATTATGACACCGCTCGGATGACTTGTGTCATACAGTTTGGAAACCTCTTCCGCGCGCAGGGTTTGGGCCTTGTTTTGATTGATGTAACCCTTCTCGGTGATCTCTCCGGCATCGGCTTGCGGCGGTGTGGGCTGCAACAGAATGCGCGCAATACGGCTGGCCGTGTTCGGGGATTGCGCATTATGCGTTGCCAATCCGGATCGCACCGCGTCGACCACTTTTGGGTGTTGGATCAGTTCGGCCATTGGCAGGGGAGCATCGACCAGACGCTGGCAAAATCCTTCATTGATGAAGCCAAGCAAACAGACTTCGTTCTGATTGAGCCCGCAGACCACAGCATCCGCGAGGGCGCCATTGACCGCTTCGACGGCCTGCACCCGCAGCTTACCGGCCGAGACCCAGGTGCCATTGGCGAGTTTGAATTCTTCCGCAGTGCGCCCGTCAAAGGCTAACCCCTTTTCCGGATGGTCCGGGTCGACGAAGCGCACGGCATCACCGAGGCGATAGAAGCCTTCCTCATCAAACGCGGCGCGGGTCTTTTCTTCATTCCGATAATAGCCTGGCGTGACATTGACGCCTTTGACGCGCAGCTCCAGCTTGTCGCCGGCAGGCACGAGTTTGAACGTATTGCCCGGCAGCGGCAGTCCGATCAGCCCCATTGTGTCATTCGGCCAGTGCACATTACTGGCGGTCGGCGACGTCTCTGTCGCGCCATAGCCAGCCGAGAGCGAGATGCGCTTGCCCGTGACCCGCACGGCCACGGTCTGGATGCGTTCATAAATGTCCTGCCCCATGGCGGCGCCGCCATAGGCCATGGAGCAGATGCGCTTGAAAAACGTCTCGGCCAGCGCCTCGTCGCGTTCAAACTCGGTCGCAAGGGCGGCCCAGGCGGCCGGGACGGTCGTGTGCTGCGTGGTCGACACGTCTTTCATATTGCGGATCATTTCCGGCAGTCGCGCCGGCGTTGGCGCGCCCCAGTCGAGATACAGGGTTCCGCCCCAATCGGTCATATTGTGCAAGATCGCATTGGCGCCATATGTGTGGCTCCACGGCAGGAAGTTGCACATGACCTGAACCTCGCCGGTCACTTCGGCAAGTTTCTTCTCGTCCCAGACGGAACGGATCATCTTGGCATTGGCGGCAATCATGCCATGCGTGTTGATCACGGCTTTTGGCTCACCGGTCGATCCGGAGGTCAGCATGAATTTCGCGATGGTTTCTGGCATCAGCCGATCATAAGCCTCGGCCACCGAATTGCCGCCTGGCACTGCGAAGGCTTCAATAGACTGGCTCTGATATCCGCTCGGCGCATTTCGCGAATAAAGGACCCGCCGATCACCAACCGCCATACCGTCGAGCCCGCGCTGATACTCGGCGCCATCTTCGACATAGATGAATTTCGGCGCGACCAGATCGTCGACATAATTGAGGCGGGCAAAATCCTGGCTGAGCAGCGCATAAGCGGGCGTCACAGGCACGACCGGAATTCCGGCCAGCATCGCACCATACATCACCACGGCATGATCAATCGTATTGCGCGACAGGATCATGATCGGGGCATCCGCGCCCGCATTCAAAAAGCCTTGCGCCATGGCTTGAACCCGATTCCAGGCCTCCGAATAGGAGATTTCCTGCCAGCCCTCACGGCCCGGATCAACGGGATCGCGCTGCGCCAGCCAGGTCCGGTCTGGCGTCTGCTCGGCCCAATGTTTCAACGGCCACAACATATGCGGCGGGAAATCCTTTAAGGGCTGACCATTATCCAGCAGGATCGAATTGTCCGCCCGGCGTTCCACGTTCAGTTTCTGCGGCAGATAGGGCACGTCCCGAAACGGGATATGGCTGGTCTCACTCATCGTCGCTCTCGAGTCTCTTATTCTGTCTGCCCGTTTTTCCACATGCCCGGCCAGCTTCGTCAAGCTTGTCGCCGGGGCGGTCTGCACATGTGGCGCCGCGCGGCAATCGCTGCCCCTGCAATTGTGATCTCAATTCGGTGTGAGCGACTGTGATCGCTGTTTGATCAGACGTTAAGTGCCTCGCTGCAAAAGCCGTCCTAGGTCGAGATCGTCGAAAACAAACATAACGACAAGAAGGACTTTCCGATCATGTCACGCTCCGCAATTATCGCCCTCGCCGTTTCCTCCGCCCTGACCTTGCCTGCCGTCGCTCAAGATGATGATGGCTGGTACGTGGCCGGCTTTGTTGGCGCCGGATTTGCCAATGATGCCGATCTTCGCGGCACTCAAAATCCCGTCGCCGGCGCGCCAGGCACCGTCGGCGATCCAGCCCGCGTTCAGGCAGAGTTTGACAGCGACACCACAATTGGTGTCGCCCTCGGCTATAAGACGCCATGGGAATTTTTCGGCCTGTTCAACACACGGCTGGAGCTTGAATACTCAACCCTCAGCGTCGATGTCGGCGATGGCAGCTTTAATGGCGGCAACCAGTCCTTTGGCGGTGATGCCGATATCGATTTCTTCCTGATCAATAATTATAGCGACATTATCTGGGACGATAATCAGACCGTGATCCCATATGTTGGCGGTGGCCTCGGCGTCGCCAATGTTGATGCCAATATCCTGTATGCTGGCGGCGGCGCCGTTGACCCGAACTTCGTTGTGACCGGTGAAGACTCTGGTCTGGCCGGGACGTTTGCTGGCGGCCTGACCTGGCTGACTGGAACGCCATGGGAAGTCTATGGCGAGGCCCGCTATTACCAGATCCGCGATCTGGAATTCGACCGCCGCTTTATCGGCAATGGCGAAAATCTGTTCAATGCCGAAGTCGATGATGATTTTGACGGCACCAGTCTGACCATTGGCGCACGTTACAAGTTCTAAGAGATCACCTTTCCCCTCTGGATCTCTTGGATCTCGGTCCAGCGGCGCCCTCCCTCCTGCCGCTGGACCTTTTTCTTTTACACCGGATGACAAGCGTCGCGGCGCGACCTAAATGCCGAGGCATGACCTCTCCTTTTGTCTATCTGCCGCAACGCGCCGTTCTGTCCTTGCAAGGACCCGATACGATCACCTTGCTCGAACGCCTGGTGACCAATGCCACCGATGACTGGGCGCCGGGCACAACGCGCTATGGCGCGCTGTTGACGCCGCAAGGCAAAATCCTGTCCGACTATCTCGCCATTCGGATTGAGGATGGCGTCTTGCTGGATACCGCAGCGGACCATGTCGATGATCTCGCAAAACGGCTGAAAATGTTCCGCCTGCGCAGCCAGGTCGAAATCGAGAAGCTGGAGGATGTGTTCGTCATCGCTGGCACGGATCCAGCCACGGAAGGCTTGCGACCGATTTCCGGCGCGCAGCATGTCTATCTTGATCCGCGTTATCAGGACGGGCGGTTACGCGGGCTGGCCACCAAGGAGAGCTGGGCCGCCTGGTTTGGTTATCATCCCGCTGAATGGTCGCGCCCCATCAATGAGTATCACACGGATCGCATCCGCCGTGGCATTCCTGAACAAGGCTTCGACTTCGAATCCGCCGACGCCTTCCCGGCCGATATCAATATGGATGTGCTGGGCGGCGTGGCCCTGAACAAGGGCTGCTTTGTCGGTCAGGAAGTGGTCAGCCGCATGCATCGACGGGGTTCAATCCGCAAGCGGACTTTGCCAATCATCGCACCCACCAATACGACGTTCGCACCCGGTGACGACCTTCTCGCCCCAGCACCGGTCGGAACCATCACGAGCCACGAAGCAGAACATGGTCTTGCGCGTGTACGCGTCGATCGCTGGCTGAAGGCGACGGCTGAAGGCCATGCCGTGACGCTTAATGAAACCCCTGTCACAATTGCAAAACCTGATTGGCTAGTCGCCGAAGTCGAGGCTATGAAATAAGCATGACAAATCAAGTGCCTTGCGCCTGGGCGCCCATCGATGACCCGCTTTATCGAGACTATCACGACCAGGAATGGGGGGTCCCGGAATATGATTCCCGCGCGCTATGGGAAAAGCTGCAGCTGGATGGCATGCAAGCCGGGCTCGCCTGGATCACCATCCTGCGCAAGCGCGAGACCATGCGCGAAGAGTTTGACGAGTTCGATCCGGAGAAGATTGCCCGCTGGGATCAGCGTCGCATCGACAAGGCGCTGACCAATCCGGGCATCATTCGTAGCCCGAAAAAGATTGAATCCTGTATCGGCAATGCCCGCGCCTTTCTCGATGGCTTTGACCAGGGTGAGGATTTTTCCGATTTCTGCTGGGACTTTGTCGACCACAAACCGATTATCAGCCATTTGAAAAACTATCGCGATGGACCGACCAAGACGGATATTTCCGAGGCTTGTTCAAAGGCCTTGAAAAAGCGGGGTCACAAATTTGTCGGCCCGACGATCGTCTATGCTTGGATGCAAGCCTGCGGTCTGTACAATGATCATGAAGTCGACTGTCCGCGATTCAAACAAGTCCAGGAGCTTGCCCGATGAAACCCCTTCTCGCCCTCGCCGCCGCCATTGGTCTACTGACCGCTTGCGTCAGCAATACGGAATATGATCGCGATCGCGCGTACTCAAAATGCGAATCGATCAGCGATGAATCGAGCCGCAATCGTTGTATTGCCGATGCGATCCAGGACGCGGAACGGGAACGTCACAAGGATGCTGAACGGCTGGAAAAGTTTGAAGAGAATGCTGAACGCCGCGAACTGGGTCGTGAGATTGCCGGCGCGGAGGATGATTGATGCGCCGCGGCGTCATCGCCCTCCCTTTGCTCCTGCCTCTGGTCGGCTGCGCCAATTTTCCGTGGGATTACACGGCCCAGAATTCTCGCATCACGGCGTGCTATCAGGGCGCCACGCCGGATGATGTCACGGCTTGCCTGGGCCGCGAGGATATTGTCGACCCGGTCTATCCCGTCGCCTTCAAACCGGGCAGTGGGGCATTCTGTTCGCCCGACCTCGACAAGAAGGAATGCCGCCAGTTCCTTGAAAGCGCGAATGAGCCCAGCGCGCCCGGCACCTGACCTGCTGCAGATTCACCGCGCGTGATGGCTCGACGCCTGTCTTTCCGCGCCCTAATAGTTTTGCGGTGAAGAAAATGTCCGCGAACGCGGTTTGAAGAGGCCCCCCATGAATACCCCCGTCATTTCAGCCACTGGTCTCTGGACCCCCGCTGAGTCCGTCTCGAATGAGGAACTGGTCGCAAGCTTCAACGCCTGGGCCGATAAATGGAACACGGAACACGCCGCCGAGATCGAGGCTGGCACGGTCGAGGCGAAGACCCATTCCAGCGTCGAGTTCATTGAGAAAGCCTCTGGCATCAAATCGCGTTTTGTCGTCAACAAGTCCGGCATCGTCGATCCGGACACAATGCGCCCGGACATTCCCGAACGGTCGAATGAAGAGATTTCCGTGCTCGCTGAAATCGCCGTCAATGCGGCCCGCATGGCGCTCGAAACCGCCGGGCGCGATCCGAAAGAGGTCGATGCCGTGCTTTGCGCCGCGTCCAATATGCAACGCGGCTATCCGGCCATGGCCGTCGAAATTCAGGACGCCCTCGGCATTGAAGGGTTTGGCTTTGACATGAATGTGGCTTGCTCCTCGGCAACGTTCGG
Organism: Pseudomonadota bacterium; assembly: GCA_039033355.1. GTDB lineage: Bacteria > Pseudomonadota > Alphaproteobacteria > Caulobacterales > Hyphomonadaceae > Henriciella. Next base: position 24,774 of record JBCCCT010000021.1, read on the forward strand.
CATTCAGACCGGCGCTGATTTCGTCCGTTCAGGCAGCGCCAAGTCGGTCCTGATGGTCAATCCGGAAATCTGTTCGGGTCATCTGAACTTCACCGATCGCGACAGCCATTTCATTTTCGGGGATGTGGCGACCGCGGTCCTGATCGAGAATGAAGACATTGCGCCCGCTGCGCATTGGAAGATTCTCGGCACCAATCTGAAGACTGAATTCTCCAATAATATCCGCAACAATTTCGGCTTCCTCAATCGCTGCGCGCCAGACGGGATCGGCGCCGAAGACAAGCTGTTCGTCCAGGAAGGACGCAAAGTGTTCAAGGAAGTGGTGCCCATGGTCGCCAAGATGATCCTGGCCGAACTGGACCGGCTCGATCTCGATGCCCCGAACCTGCGCCGGATGTGGCTGCATCAGGCCAATGCCAATATGAACCGCCTGATCGCGTCCAAAGTCCTTGGCCGTGAAGCCACGCCGGATGAAAGCCCAACGGTGCTCGACACATATGCCAATACGAGTTCAGCCGGATCGATCATCGCCTTCCACAAGCATAGCCAGGACATGCAAGCCGGTGACAAGGGCCTGATCTGTTCGTTTGGCGCGGGCTATTCCGCAGGCACGGTCTTTGTCGAGAAAGCCGCCTAGACCACGGGCCCAAATTCGTCGTCCACCTCTTGTGGCTTGCGGCCATAGAGCAAGAGCAAGGACACGAAGGCGATACTCGTCGCCTGCGATGAAAACAGCTCCAGCATCAACGCAAAGAACCAGGCTGGCAGACTCTGCGCTGGCTGCGTATCCGACCCGATGGTGACCGCCTGACGCAGCTCTGCTCGCGCGGTCGCAATATTCTGTTCCAGGGTTGCGCGACGTTCGGCCAGGCCCAGTTCATTCTGAGCGTCGCGATACGGTTTCTGATGCGTCCGCCCCGCCGCTTCAACCCCGGCAAGATAGGCTTTCAGTCCGTCAATCGATCGCGTCTCGGCCGGAATGCCTTCCAGCTGCCGCGTCCAGTCAGCAATCTCGGTTTCGGTCAGGGTCCGCAAATCACTGGCGCTCTGCCACTTCACCGCCTGCCCTTGTTGATTATTCATCATATAGAGGGTCGTGCCGGCAATGCTGGTCCCCGCGCCTGCGAGCGCGAAGACCAGCGCCCGCAATGCCTCCCCCCGGCGGTGCCCCGACAGGTGCCACCAGAAAAAGGTGAACCCGCCAAACGAACAGACCGACGCAATCACGCCGCTCCAACCCCAGACCTGCGCCTGATTCACGTCGCTGACGCCGAGACTGAAGGCCTGGAAATTCGCGAACCCCGACAGCGCCGCCGCCGCCAGGCCAGCGCCAAGAAAGATCGCGGCGAGCAAGCTCATGATAATCCGCTCGCCGGTGATACTGGACCGTCCGGATCGTTTTTCCCTGGGCGGATGTTCGGGCGCTGCAGTCCCTTCATCAACCAGCTCGGCGATCAAGGGCGCCGGCTCAATCGATGCTGGACCCGCCGGCGCGTTGTCAGACACGATCTCCAGTTCGGGTCGTGGCAAGCGCGGCTGTATGGGGATAATCTCTGCTTCGGAAAACGGCTCATGGTTCCATTCGCCAGCCTCAACTTTCTCGCGCAGATAAGCGAGCAGCGGGCCTTGCGTGCCACAGGCCGCGCAATGCACCTGCCCTCGCGCGAGTGAGAGCTTCAGCCCATTGCGCGCGCCACATCCCGGACAATCCTCATAGGCCTGTCCGCGATCATCGAAGGCATCTTCCAGCCCCGCCTGCCGCAACGCCTCATCAAGCACATCAGATGTGGTGGTGATCGCACTCATATCAGCCCTGCTTCGCCCATTTGTACACAATTTGTTCTTTTTATGTTTCGTTTTTGCACTCGTCAACCGCTCCGTTGACGTCAACGCAAACAATTTAACTCGACGGCAAGCTCAGCGCGGCATATACGTCATACTATGACACGTCTCCGCACCCGCACGCCCGCAACTGGAAAACGCCGCCTGCATCGCCGCCGATGGCGCCAGCCTGATGCCGTCAAACCTTCAACCGAAGATCTGGTTCAAGCCGCTGCCGAAGAAGCGCAGCTGAATGGCAAGAGCCTGACGGCCATTCGCAAACACGTGCTGACCCTGCTGCTGGATGCGAAACGCCCGCTGACCGCCTATGAGGTGCTGGCGTCGCTGGATGGGGTGGGCTCAGTATCCCCGCCCACCGCCTATCGCGCGCTCGATTTCCTGGTCTCACTTGGATTTGTCACGCGCGTCGAAAGCCTGAACGCCTATTTCGCCCTTGATCTGGGTCCGAGCGATGTTCCGCTCGCGCTTTTTGTCTGCGAAAAATGCGGACAGGCACACGAATTGTCAGCCAGCGACGCCGTGGTCAGCCTGATCTCTACGGCGAACGATCAGGGGTTCGGCGTCAGCCATGCCTCGCTGGAAGTGCGTGGTGATTGCCGCGGCAAGCTGGGCTGCAAAGTCTGGGCGGAGAGCATCGCCCCGGCAGAAAGCCTAGGTGCGGTCGACCAGAACCGCCACGAATAAAGCCGGTTCGTCATTATCGACAGCCCAGGCATGATTGGTGGCGCGTTGAATCACGACATCGCCCGGCCCGATCACGGTTTCTTCCTTGTCGAGGATAAGGCGGACCCGTCCCTTGACCAGAATGATCGCATCCAGCGTATGCGTTGTATGCATGGCAGGATGTTTGGACGTGTCCGGTTGATGGTCACCGGCCCCGATGGCGACAAAGGCCTGGCGGGTCAGATCGGCAATCATTTCCGGCGGCGCGCCTTCCGGCGTGGGTCCCGCGGTGAACCAGCGAATTTTCACTTTGCCATGATCGGGTGACAAGACGGGCGTGCCGGCCCCCTTGTCTTCGCAAGGCGCGGCATCGAGTGGGCCGGACACATCATCATGCCAGATCTCCAACAGGCCGCCGAGATCACCGGTGCGAAATTCATCCGCCGGGCCGCCATCAATCATGATATGCGATTTGCCATCCGCATCATTGGCGGTCACCACCCGGCGTAGCCCCGACAGCATGTCATTCATCTTGCTCATACATTTTCCTCCACTTGGTCGCGCCGGTCTTCCGGCTTGCGCCAACTAAGACATATTTTTGCGAAAACGGCGAGCAGGCTTGACGACAACCGGTCGTTTTCGCTATCCGGCGCCCGTAACGGAGACTTTATGTTTAACCTGTCCGAGACCCGGTAAAGGCCCTTAGGCATCCACCAGATCGCCGCGGGGCCAGAAACAGACCAGAGTTCTGATCCATTGCATGGGTCAGTCTGTTTCAATGCGTGCCAGGCACGCCTCATCGGACATTCAAAACCATGGATATCTCTCGCGCCGAACAGCGCATCCTTCACTTGCTCGCGCAAGGCGGGCGGATTGAAATCGAACGCAATGAACATCGCAAAATCGACCGGGTGATCGTGATCAATCGCGATGGCTGGCGTGCACCAGGCCTTGATCTGCTATTATTCCGCAAGCTGAAACGGCGGCGCGCAATCGCGTCCAAACAGGGTCAGCCCTATCGCATTACGCGTCGCGGCCTGGAATTGGTGCGGTCGGAATTCGATAATCGGTAGAAACTTATGGGAGAGTCTCAAAAATCGTGACTCTCCCGTCACACTTCAAAAGATTGCAGAGATTTGATCAGATCAGGACTTTTCTGATTTGCGAGCGAGTCTTAA
>JBCCCT010000022.1:0-27147 GCA_039033355.1 Pseudomonadota bacterium
CCGCTGCATCAGATGTCGGTGACCGGCCTGGTCATCTCGCTCGGCCTGTTGATCGATAATGCGATTGTTGTGGTCGATGAGTATGAGCAGGAACGTGTGCATGGCCGCTCCATTCTTGAGGCTATTGATGAAGCGCTGAAAAAGCTGTTCGGGCCGCTTTTCGCGTCCACCCTGACCACGGTTCTGGCCTTTGCGCCGATTGCCTTCATGCCCGGCGCCGCCGGTGAGTTTATCGGCATGATTGGGACATCAGTCATTCTGTCCGTGATCATGTCTTTCCTGATCGCGATGACCGTCATTCCGGCGCTGGCCGGCATGCTGGACCGCAAACCCGTTCTCGGAGAGCGCAGCTGGTTCTGGCGCGATGGCATCAAGTTCAGCCTGCTGACCGATGGGTATCGCTGGAGCATTGAGCGCGTGCTGCGCAATCCGCTGATCGGCGTTCTGTTGGGTGTGGTTCCGGTTGCGATCGGCTTCTATCTGGCCAGCCTGTTGCCAGGACAATTCTTCCCGCAGACGGAACGCGACCAATTCCAGATTGATATCTCGCTCAATCCGAGCGCGACCATCTATGAAGCCCGCGACATCGTGCTGGAAGTGGATGCCTTCCTGCGCGATCAGTATCCCGATATTGAGAGCATGCACTTCGTCGTCGGCGAACCTGGGCCACGCGTCTATTACAACAGCATGAACAATACCGAAGGCGTACCGGGTTATGCCAATGGGTTCGTCCAGCTGGCCAATAATGAGACGACGCGCATTCTGGTCACCGATGTTCAGGCCACATTGCGCCGGGAATTCCCGCAAGCGCAGATCCTGGCTTCGCCATTCGAGCAGGGTCCACCTGTACCCGCGCCGATCGCGTTTTCGATCCGCGGTGATAATCTCGATGTCCTGAATGATCTCGGCAATCAGGCGCGGCAGGTTCTGGCCCAGACGCCAGGCGTGACCTTTACCAGTTCGCGCCTGCAAGTCGGCGCACCGATCGTGACCCTTGAAGCGGATGAGACCGCGACGGCGATGTCAGGCGTTCGGCTGACGGGCCTGGCGAGCGAAATTCGCGCTGAACTCGAAGGCGTGCAGGCCGGGTCGATTCTGGAAGGGGTCGAAGAAATCCCTGTCCGCGTCATCGCCCCGGAAGAACGGCGCTCTGAACTATCCGAGTTGCGATCCAAGACAATCAGCAATGCGCGACCAGGCGGCGGCACACCCTTGTCCGCGCTTGGGACGCTAACGCTGACGCCGGAAACCGCGACGATTGTGCGGCTCGATGGCAAGCGGATCAATGAAGTGTTCGGTTATGTCGAGCCTTATGCGCTGCCCGCACCGATCAATGACACGTTCAAGAAAAACCTCGAAGCTTCCGGGTTCGAACTGCCTCCGGGCTATGAGTGGATCGAAGGCGGCGTGTCGAGTAATGGCAATGACGCGATCACCAGCCTGGCTTCCCTGGCTGTGCCGCTGGTCCTGGTCATGCTCGGCGCCGTGGCTTTGGTCTTCAACTCCTTCCGCATGGCGTTTCTGGTCATGGGTGTTGGCTTCATGGCCATGGGCCTGGCCTTTGCCGGTGTCTGGATGTTCAACCTGCCGCTCGGCTTCAACGCCATCCTCGGGGCGCTTGGCCTGCTCGGTATTTCGATCAATGGCACGATCGTTGTCCTGTCGCTGCTGACCAATAATGAAGCCGCGCGAAATGATGATGTCATCGCACAGCGCGAAGTCGTGGTCGCGGCCACCCGGCACATTGTTGCCACCACGCTGACAACGATGGGCGGCTTTGTGCCGATCATCCTGCAAGGCGACGTGTTCTGGATGCCGCTGGCGACCGGGATTGCAGGTGGCGTCGCAGGGTCCGCTATTCTGGCGCTTTACTTCACGCCGGCCGTGTATCGGATCATGACCATGAAGCCGCTGCAGCGCCTGTTCAGGATGGTGACCGGGCGCGGCTGGCAACACCCGGCGCGCGTCGCGGCAGAATAGAAAAAGCCCCGCAGGTGATCCTGCGGGGCTTTTCGCATTTGGTTCAGTGGCACACTAGAACTTGGCACCCAGTTCGATGCCCCAGGTGCGTGGCTCATTCACGAACCCGGTCAGGTTGTTGAAGTCGATCCCGCCTTCGAGCACCAGTTCATCGGTCAGGTTGCGGACAAAGGCCGAAACGCTAACGCCATTATTGCCTTCCCAGCCTGCGCGCAGACCGCCGAGCCAGTATCCGTCTTCAACGAATTCAACGCTCTCATACAGGAAGAAATTGGTTTCGCCCTTGAACGACCAGTCGGTGAAGACATAAAGCTCGCCATCCTGGAACGGGACACCATATCGGGCCGTGAAATTGGCGATCCACTCCGGTGCATTCGGGAATGAGTTGCCTGAGATATTGAAGAAGGTCTGACCATCGACATCCACCGCGGGATCAAGAACGGTACATGGCGCGCCGCATCCTGGCGACAACAGCACGTCATCCTTGATTTCGGTATCATTGTAGGACAGGCCGCCGGTGACAATCAGATTGTCCGTGACGAGCGCTTCAATATCGGCTTCGAAGCCATAGCCCTGGCTCTCATCCGCGTTGAACAAGGCCACCGTATTGTCCAGCCCGCCGACAATGGTCAGCTGCTGGTCTTCCAGCGTGTAGAAGAAGACGTTGGCATTGGCGCGTACGCGATTGTCATACATCTCCGACTTCACACCGGCTTCGTATGACAGCACGGTTTCGCTATCTGCGCTGGAAATATCGTTGCCAAAAACCAGACGGCCCTGGACGGATGGTCCGCGGAACCCGCGGGCGATCTTGGCATAGTAGGAGACGTCGTCTGACTGGCGGTAAGTCGCGGACAGGTCCCAACTGATCTGTTCATCGCCAACGACAACGGTGCGCGGTGCCAAGGCTCCGGACCCGAATGGTCCAATTGACCGACCCGCGGTGAACTCTTTTTCCTCATCCGTATACCGCAGGCCACCTGCGACGGTGACTTTGTCTGAGACATCATAAGCCAATGAGGCAAAGATGCCGGTAGAGTCGGTGGATTGATTGCGTTGAGCTGCACCATTGACGGGCTGGCCTGGAGCGAGCGTGTCAAAGCTGTTCGAAGAGATGTTTACTTTCTCATCGAAAATGAAGATGCCCGCTTGGGCCCGCAGAGGTCCGCCATCATCAAAGGCGAGACGGGCTTCATGCGTGACCTGGCGCAGATCGTCGACGGCGCCTGAGCTTTCAGACGGGAATGGGATGAAGCCGGGACCGAAATTGCCATCGCCCAGGAACGCGGCTCCGAAACCGCCATCAATGTCGCCGCGTGAGGACACTTCTGCGGTTTCGTGGCCGTAGACATAAGTCAGGTCCAGCGAGTCGTTGAGCTCATGGTCGACGCGGACGGTGGCGCCGAATGAGTCTTGCTCCAGGCCGTTCTGGCCATCGAAAAAGACCGTGTCGAAATCAAAGCTGCTGGACAGGCCGCTCGAGCCTTGATCGATAATATTGGCGCGGAACAGGCGCGCGTCACTGTCATTGGTGCGGCCATGAATGTTGACCAGCACGTCGGTCGTTGGCAGTGGCGACCAGAGACCTTGGGCGCGGAAGGCTGATTCTTCAAATCCCTCCAGCGAGTCGTTTTCCCCGGTGAACGCATTGTCGACGAAATCGTCGCGCTGCTGGAACAGGCCTGAGACACGCCAAGCAAAATGGTCATTCAGGCGGGCGCCAAACGCAGCTTCGACTTCCGTCGTATTGTACGAGCCAAACGAACCTTTCACATAGCCATTGAAGTCGTCGCCTGGCTTGACGCTGTCAAACTTGATGATCCCGCCGGGTGTGTTGCGTCCAAACAGGGTGCCTTGCGGGCCGCGCAGGACTTCAACGCCCTCAACATCAAAGACCGGAAAACCCTTGAGGATCGGGTTTTCATACGGGACATCATCATAGACCAGGGAAACCGGTTGAGATGAGTTCAGGTCGAAATCGGTATTGCCGATGCCGCGAATGTAAAAGCGCGGGAAGGCGCGTCCGAACGAGCTTTCCGCAATAACGCTCGGCACACGCGCTGAAAGGAAGCGGATATCCGCGCCGCCAGCCTTGATATTGTCGAGTTTCTCACCCGCCACGGTGGTGATAGAAATCGGCACATCCTGCGCATTCTCCTCAACCCTTTGAGCGGTCGTAACCACCGGGTCGAGCCGACGCGCATCAGCGTCATCATTGTCTTGAGCCATGGCAGGAGCGGCTGTGAGACCCGCCAGGATCAGAGCTGCAGAAGAGAATTTAAGAGACGTTTTGAGAGCCATCCGTCGTCACTTTCTTTCGGGGTTGGGGCAACTCGCAATGAGACGCCTTCGCAACGGGGCATATTCGGTGATCTGCCTCGGCGGCAAGCTTTCGCTGTGTGCGTGACTGTAAAAAGGTTTACACAAGTGGATTCTGTGGCCGTCGTGCAACTTGTCTGCCTGAGAAAAGGGCGCACCGGTGATTGGCGCGCCCTTGTCCAGGTCTGTTTGATGTCTGCTTTGGATCAATCCCAGGGATTGAAACGCGTTCGCGGTTTGAGAATGTCCGCTTCGGAGTCGGTCGCTTCATCTGCCGGGCTACCTGGTTCAGCCGCGGCATTTGCGCTGCTGACCGCCGCCGACGCTGTTTCGGCGAGCGAGACGTTCAGATTGCCTTCCAGTTTGGGCAGGACGTCATCTGTTGCGTCGATCACCACTTTTTCACCCGTTTCAACACTTGGTGTGCTGGGACCGGGAATGCCGCTGGCTTCGGTCTTGGCGGACAGGGCGCCGAGGCCAAATCCGGCGCCGATGCCGCTCAGACTATATGTGTTTCCGGATGGCGCCTCTGCGTCTGCTGTCGCTGTAACAGTCTCCAATTCTGGCTCGGCATAGGCGACTTCTACAACGTCCGAAAGGGCATCAGGAGTAGGCTCCGCCGCAACAGGCTCTGGTTCTGCAATCGACTCAGCCTCAAAGGGTTTAGACGTGCCGGCGAACGCCGCGATCGGGGAATTCTCGATCAGTTGGGCCGGCTCCGGTTCAGCCTCAATCGGCGCAGCCGTGGATTCGATGCCTTCCAGTTCATTTCGTGAAGCGAATACATCCTCTGTCATCTGCTCAAGGGTGTCCAACGGTGAATCGACATCTTCGACCTCTGGCTCGACCTCAACCATGCTTGCCAATGGTTCTTCGACTTCCGCGACGAATTCCGGTTCAGTGGCCTCCACTGTTTCTGCAGTTTCGGTGAACGCGGCATCTTCCTGAACGGTTTCTTCAACATCGTTCAGACCGAATGGAACATAGGCCGGAGGCTCTGACGACTCCGCAACGAGTGGTTCTGTCACATCTTCAACGGTTTCCGGTGCTGTCTCGCTTACTGTTGCCTCTTCTGCTTCTTCAGACGTCGATTCATCATCTTGCAGGGACAGTCCGGCCGCAAGGGCGACCGCGCCAACGGCGCTCGCGGCGGCGGATTCAAGGCCCGTATCTTCGCGGCTCTTCACTTCGTCCGCCATCCGCGCGACGGCTTCCGTCACCTCGGTTTCAGTTTCGACGTCGAACGCGTCAGCGACCGTTTCGGCGTCGCTTTCCAGCTCTGCGTTCAGAACGGCTTCAGGCTCACTTTCGGTCTCGAAAGTTGCAAAAGTGGCCTCCGGCTCAGTTTCGTCTGATGACTCCTCATTCGACGCTTCATCCTGCATTTCAACAGGGTCTGAATCTGCAAGCATTTCGCTTTCAGACTCAGTGTCTGCTGAGTCAGTTGATACCTCATCCTGGACGATTGCAGCCGCCTCGATTTCGTCCTCTTCAGGCTCCACCGTGGCGTCCTCAGTCGACTCAAATTCCTCAGTCGTGCTGTCATCCGATGCTTCGAACTCTGGCTCGGGTTCCGCTTCGGTCTCCTCTGCGATGACCTCTTCGTCTGCCGACTCCTCAGTAGCGGCGTCGAACGTCTCATCGACTTCGGTCTCTGCTGTTTCAGAAGAGGTGTCTTCCTCGCTTGCCGTATCGATCGGGGCTGCCGCGAAAACCGTTGTGTCATCCACCGGGTCTTCCTGCAGGGTCTCGGTGTCTTCAGCGAGGTCTGACTCTGCTTCGACCGTTTCAGGCGCGTCATCCATGCCGGCGAGCAGCGTGGAAATGGCGGCCTCGGTCCCGCGGGCAATGCGTGCGGCCTCCTTGCCCATGGCGGCGACCACTGTGGTATAGGATGTCCCGTCTTCCTGCTGCGTCGCCGCGATCTCTTCCGCCGTGGCGCGTTCCAGCTCCTTGCCATCCTTGCTGGTAATGATGACTTCGCCTGGGTCCTCGGTCAGGGAGACGCTGTAGCCCTCGGTGGCATAAGCGATGTTGCCCGCCTCATCTTCCGTCCAATCCAATTTGCCGAGCTCTGTCATTTCTGCCAGGCGATCTATCAGTTTTCGAGTCGAGGCGTGCAGCATTTAAAGGTCCACCCTATTGGAGTTGCTAACGAAGCGTTAATACCCGTTCCAGGGGGCGCTTTGATAGGGGGTAAACGCGATATTCTGATGAAATTACGGTTATATCAGCTTGTTTTTGCGCAAGTTTCGGACGCCTGTACGAGCCACGATATCACCGTGTTTGGATTGTCTGTATTCTGAGCAGGATGAGGGGTTACGAACCGGTCCAGTCGCGCCGGGTTTCGGCAATGTCCTGGACGAAATCCTTGACCGCCAGGTCGCCGGCATCGGCCAGGCCGGTGCGAAATCCCTGGACGCTGCGGTCCGGCGCGATGACCAGATACGTCGGGGTCCAGCGAATGTTCAGCGCAGTGCGGACGGAGGCGTCCTCATCTAATACAGTGGGAAAGGACCAGCCCTTTTCGGCGAACCAGTCGGACACGGAATCATATCCCCGCAGCGCCCGGTCGGCATGCTCGGCATTTGGCGGTGTATGGATCGACATGAAGTCAACGTCCGGGTCCTGTGCCAGAGCGGTTGAGAGGGCGGCCGCAAAGGGCGCGTCATTGCGACTGTCATGACACCAGATGCCCCACACCTCGATCACCGTCCAGCGTCCTTCCAGATCCAGTGAGGAAAAGGCGCTGCCATCGGTCCGCGTGCCGTCGAAAATCGGCAAGGGTTCGCCCAGGCCTTCATAAGTATACGGCCGACCATACGCATCTCGCGGCACGTCTCCGCGGCTCAGATCAGCCGTATCAGGGATGGCGTGACCGGGGCGGTAATAGTCCGTCGCGGACTCGCCGCCCGGGTCATTATGATCATGGGCCTCGGCACATGCCGCGAATCCAAGAGCGAGAATAAAAGCGCTGAAAGTTCGCAGCATGCGGTCCGCCTATAGTGTGGAGATTATGCGCCAGGAATGCGCAGCACCTGGCCTGGATAGATCTTGTCTGGATGCTTCAGCATCGGCGTGTTGGCATCGAAAATATCCGGATAACGCATCGCGTCGCCATAATATTTCTTGGCAATTTTCGAGAGAGAATCGCCCGACTTCACGGTGTGAAACACGGAGTCGGCGGTTTTCGCTTTCGATTTGACTTTCATTGAGTCATCGACTGCGCCAATGCCACTGACATTGCCGGCGGCGAGGATCAGTTTCTCTTTGGTTTCAAGATCCGGCACTCTGCCTTCCAGCTTCACTTGCTTGCCTTCGACGGAGACTTTGAAGTCGTTGCCCAGCTCATCATCGAGACCAAGATCCTCAACTTCTTTTCGGATCGCCTTTTCCGCCACTTTATTGCGGTCAGCAATGATCTCTTTGCCCTTGTTCATGGCAAATTTGAAAATGCCCATTTGTGTACTCCCCTTTATGGAACCCGTTAACTAGGCCGGAATCGCGCTTTCGTGAAGGGGTTGCCGCGACGTCGTTACACTTTACGTCAACGTCACCCCTAGTCGGGGCCTGCTCGCTTCAGTAGGGTGCGCTGCAACAAAGACCACTTACGGGAGTTTATCATCATGCGCGAAGCCGTCATTGTTTCCACCGCCCGCACAGGTTTGGCAAAAGCCGGCCGGGGTTCCCTCAATAACACGCACGGCATCACCATGGCCGGACACGCCATCAAGCACGCCATGGCGCGCGCCGGCGTTGAGCCAGAAGCCGTCGAAGATGTCTTCCTCGGCTCCGCGCAGCCAGAAGGCGCCACCGGACACAATGTTGCCCGCAACGCCGCGCTCTGGGCCGGCTGCCCAAGCTCGACATCAGGCGCGACCATCAACCGGTTCTGTTCGTCTGGCCTGCAAGCCATCGCCAATGCGGCGCAAACCGTGATCAATGAAGGCGCGCCAGTTGCCATTGGCGGCGGCGTCGAGAGCCTGTCTCTGGTCTCGCGTTCGGGCCACATGAACCTGCACCGCTACACAGAAGACGTGCTGATGGCGAAATGGCCTGCCATCTGGATGACGATGATCGAAACGGCTGAAATCGTTGCCGATCGCTACAATGTCAGCCGCGAAGCGCAGGATGAGTATTCTGCCGAGTCGCAGCGCCGGACCGCAGAGTTCCAGCAAAAAGGTTATATGGCTGAAGAGATCGTGCCGCTTGAGACCAAGATGATGCTCAAGAATAAAGAGACCGGCGAAATCACCGAGCAAGACGTCGTTTGTGATCGTGACGAGTGTAATCGTCCTGGCACAACAGCCGAAGCTCTGGCCGGTCTGCCGCCCGTCTTCTCTGGCGGACAGCAAGTCCAGGAAGGCAAGTATATCACGGCCGGTAACGCGTCTCAGCTGTCAGATGGCGCGGCTGCGGTCGTTGTCATGGAAGCGGAAGAAGCTGCGCGTCGGAACATTGAGCCGCTTGGCCGTTTCATGGGCTTCAATGTTGGCGGTGTTGATCCGGACGAGATGGGCATTGGCCCGATCAAAGCTGTGCCGCGCCTGCTGGAGCGCCATGGTCTGAAAGTCGACGATATCGACCTTTGGGAACTGAACGAAGCTTTTGCCTCGCAGTGTCTGTATAGCCGCGACTTCCTCGGCATCGATCCAGAGAAGTATAACGTCAATGGCGGCTCGATCTCGATCGGTCACCCATTCGGCATGACCGGCGCCCGTTGCACCGGCTCAATCCTGCTGGAAGGCCAGCGCCGCAAAGCCAAATATGGTGTGGTCACCATGTGTATCGGCGGCGGCATGGGGGCAGCCGGTCTGTTTGAGTTCCTGCACTAGCGCTAAAGATCTAATGATCTGACGGAGCCCCAGCTTTACAGCTGGGGTTTCTTCTTTTTCTATTTGAGTGATCTCTTTGATCTGCTTAAGACCATCGAGAACGTGAGAGAACCATATGCAGCTTCAGCATATTATTATCGATGATTTTTTTGACCAACCGGACGACATTCGACGGCGCGCCCTGGCATCGGATTTCCCGGCTCGGCATGAAAAGGAAGTTTATCCGGGACGCAATTCATCCAGCGAAATCCCGTTGCCCGGGATTGAACGTTTGGTTTCGAGCCTGGTCAATGAGCGCGTCGTGCCGGCACAAAACTCGTCTCATCAAAGGCCGCGTCTGGCCCTGGAAGGAGATCTTGGGCAGGGTATGAGCGTGCACATGGACATGTGTCATTGGTCCGGAATCATCTATTTAACACCGGACGCTCATTGCCAGGGTGGCACGCACTTTTTCAGGCACAAAAAAACCGGTTGGGAAATGGCACCTGTTTGGCCAGGTATGGCGGAAACGGCCGGATTTGCGACGCCGGATGAGGCGTTGAAGTCTGTCATGGCCGACTCTACACAACCGGACGCGTGGGAAGAGACCATGAAATTGCCGATGAAGTATAATCGGCTCGTTCTGTTCCGAGGGTATTTGTGGCACGATGCTGGTCGGTCGTTCGGCACGACGCCTGAAACAGGCCGGTTGATTATGCCACTCTTTTTTGAAACGGTGATGTGAAGCTCAGCAATCAGCCACCTGTTACCGCACAGTTTTCTGCAAAATAGATAAAGTCACTGTCCACCGCAGCAGGCGTGAGCGTCATCGTCTTTTTGTACGGCTCTTTGATCGTAATGGGTAAGCCTTGGATGACGGCATTATATATCATCGCCGCGTGTTTACTGCTGCGGGTCTGGACCGTTCTTGTCTCTTTCACCACGGTCCACGGCACGCGTTCGGCAGCGCGTCCTTCAATGGTCATGTTCGTCGTCATCTGTCGTAGCTTAATCCGCTGTCCTTTGTTGGGATTGACTTGCGACGCCGGCAAAAAAGTGATGTTGGCGGTCAGGCCGTAGCGATCGCTACACCCGAAGCGGATTTCCGGTTGGTTCTGGTCAATCGTCCAGACTTTCAGGCCGCCATAGGTGTAGTCTCCTGTGGCGCTGCCTTTCTGGTCCATGGACTGGGTAAAGGACTGAACGCGCCATGTGCGCTGTTGGGCTTCAGAAGACCCGTGGACCATGATCGCTGACAAGGTGGCCAGGATGAGACACGATTTGAGCATCATTGAATTGTTCCCTATTTTTCCAAAAGAAGCGGAAATCGAGACCAAGATCAATTCAAAAATAAGAACACGCGATGCTTAAAGCGACGCAATCTCCTTTTTATTCGTCCGACAGCTCGACATCACCCGCTTTGCCCACCGCCGCGAGCGCAAATGCATATTCCAGCGCCGTTTCTTTCAGACCTTCAAACCGACCCGAGGCGCCGCCATGTCCGGCATCCATATTGATGCGCAGGAAATAGGGGCCGGCGTCCGGCGCTTCGTGACGCAGTTTGGCGGCCCATTTGCTGGGCTCCCAATAGGTCACGCGGGGATCGCTGAGGCCGCCTGTGATCAGCATGCTCGGATAATCGAGTCCGGTGGTCTGATCATAGGGGCTGTAAGCCATCATCGTGTCATAATCTTCAGCGCTGGTCAGCGGGTTGCCCCATTCCGGCCATTCTGGCGGTGTCAGCGGCAGCGTGTCATCGGACATCGTATTGATGACATCGACGAACGGTACGGCTGCAATGATCCCAGCGAACATTTCCGGGTCCTGATTGGCGACAGCGCCCATCAGCAGGCCGCCGGCGGATCCGCCCATGCCGACGACATTGCCGCGCGCGGAATAGCCCTGATCGATCAGGTGATGGCCAGCATCGACATAATCATTGAACGTGTTGACCTTCTTCTCCAGCTTGCCGTCCAGATACCATTGATAGCCTTTCGCCATGGAGCCGCGTGGATGCACAATGGCATAGACCATGCCGCGATCCGCGAGCGCCAGCGGTGTGGTGCGGAACCGTGCCGAAATGGTGACGCCATAGGAGCCATAGCCATAGAGCAGCATCGGAGCGCTGCCATCAATCGCCGTATCCTTGTGATAGAGAATGGTCACCGGCACGGCGGCGCCATCTCTGGCCGGGGCGAGGACGCGCTTGACGACATAGTCGCTGGCATCATGGCCGGACGGCACTTCCTGTTCCTTGCGCAGCACCCGGTCCTTGGTGGCCAGGTCATAGTCAAAGGTCTGGGACGGCGTGGACGGCGACGAGTACGAGATCCGCATTTGCGTCGAGTCATAGGTATAACCGACCGACGTGCCGAGCGCATACGCTTCTTCTTCAAAGGCGATCGTTTCTTCATTTCCGGTGGTGCGCTCGCGCACGACAATGCGGGGCAGGCCTTCATGTCGTTCAAGACGGATCAAGTGATTCTTCAACACATCCATGCCGAGAATGAGTGTCCCGGATTCATGCGGCACCAGGTCCGTCCAATTGTCTCTTTCCGGCGCATCTGTCGGCGCAGTGACGATTTTGAAATCAACGGAGTCATCGACATTGGTCGAGATGACAAACTGATCGCCCCAGTGTTCGACACTATATTCGATATCGGTTTCGCGTGGTGCAATCGTCTTCAGCTCAGGCGTATCGGCTTTCGCTTCGAAATAGTGCGCTTCGGATGTCGTATGGCTCCCCGCTGTGACGAAAATATAGTCGCCTGATTGTGACTCGCCGACGCCAACGAAAAAGCCTGGATCCTGCTCGCGATAGATTTCGGTCGATCCGTCACCGCCCAGTTTGTACATGTGGACTGCTGAAGGACGGCCTTCTTCATCACGTTCGATCCAGAACACACGATCCGAATTTCCGCCCCAGACGAATGAGCCCGTCGTCTTCTCAATCGTGTCGTCCAGCATCTCGCCGGTCTCGAGATTCTTGAACTTGATCGTGTAGAACTCACTGCCTTGCTCATCGACCGCATATGCGATGAGTTGGTGGTTCGGACTATGCGCGACATCATTGAATGCGAAATAGGCTTTGCCTTTGCCCATCTCGTCGCCATCAAGCAGGATCTCATCTTCGGCGTCTGTGTTATAGATGTCGGCGGCGGCCTTGCGGGCAATGATCGGATATTCACCGCCGGTGCGGAATTTTGTCAGATAGGCATAAGGCCCATCAATCGAGGGCAGGGAGCTGTCATCCTCCTTGATCCGACCGCGCATTTCCTGGAACAGCTCTTCCTTCAACCCGTCCAGAGGCTCCTCCAGCTGGGCCTTGGTAAAAGCATTCTCGGCTTCGAGATATTCGCGGATATCGGCGCGCAGGACGGTTGGGTCCTGCATCACTTGCTGCCAATTATCATCCTTCATCCAATTGTAAGGATCCACGCGCGTCCGGCCGACTTGTTCAATCGTCTTCAACTCGCGCTTGGCGACAGGCGGGGTTAATTTCACAATGGCGTCCTCGGCTTCTTCAGTGACAGGGGGGGCGTCTGCAATGACGGGTTCGGTTTCAATATTTGCGGTCGAAACACAACCGGTCATCAGGGCGAGACTGGCCGCACCGGCCAGGAGAGAGGTCAAACGCATCAATGGCTCCGCTATTTATCGAATAGCGGCAAATTAACCATGTCCCTCATGATGTCCAGCGGGTCGTTTAATCTTCTTTGGCTCGGAAGGTCAGCACGACGCCATTAATGCACCAGCGTTGCCCGGTTGGCGGGGGTCCATCATTGAAGACATGCCCCATATGCAGGCCACAAACAGCACAATGGCATTCCGTGCGCGGATAGATCAGTTTGAAATCCGTCTTGGTCTCGACGACATTGTCGGCGACCGGTTGCCAATAGCTGGGCCAGCCTGTGCCGCTGTCAAACTTGTGCTCTGACGACCAGAGCGGCGTGTCGCAGCCGACGCAATGATACACGCCCGGGCGTTTCTCGCTTTCAAAATTTCCGGGTGAAAACGCACGTTCGGTGCCTTCCTTGACCCCGACCCGAAATTGATCGGGCGTCAGAAGATCGCGCCATTCTGCATTGGTGCGTTTGATTTTTTTCCGGTCAGGCATGGTACGCTCTTGGGTGGGCTCTTTGTGAAAGGACCCACCCAATATAGGTCAATTCTAGCCGTAGAGAACGGTAATCGTCTCAGCGACGCAGGCCGGGCGGTCCTGGCCTTCAATCTCGATTGTGCATTCCGAGATCATTTGCTTGCCACCGGCCTTCTCATTCACTTCCTTCACGGTCTGGACCATGCGGAGCTTGGAGTTGACGGGAACCATGTTGGTGAAGCGGACCTTGTTCGCACCATAATTGATGCCGCGGGTGACGCCCTCGACACGCAGGACTTGCGGACCGAACATCGGGATCAGGGACAGGGTCAGGTAGCCATGTGCAATGGTCGAGCCGAGCATCTGCTCGGCCATTTCTTCATTCACGTGGATCCATTGGTGGTCGCCTGTCGCATCTGCGAATGTATTGATGCGCCCCTGGTCGACTTCGAACCAGTCTGAGGGGCCAAGCGTTTGCCCGACCAGGCTTTCAAGGTCTGTGTATTGAACGGATTTTGGATCTGCCATTTATTCCTCCCAAAGATGTGTTTCTGTAATGATTAGTGACGGTTAGCGCCTGTAAGTGCAAGCGTATTCTCAAACGATACGGCTATCCTTATTGCCCCAGTAGCGATCGCGCACGAGCCGCTTGTAAAGCTTGCCAGTCGGATGCCGCGGCAATGCCGGATCAAAGTCGACGGATTTCGGGCATTTGATCTTGGCCAGGCGTTCGCGGCAATAGACCAACAGATCTTCTGCGAGCGCGTCATCGCCTTCAATCCCATCCATAGGCTGAACCACCGCCTTCACAGCTTCGCCAAAGTCCTCGTCCGGCACGCCAATCACGGCGACGTCGGCCACGGAAGGGTGGGTGATCAGGATGTTCTCGGCTTCCTGCGGATAGATGTTCACGCCGCCCGAAATGATCATGAAAGCCTTGCGATCGGTCAGATACAGAAAGCCGTCTTCATCAACCTTGCCGACATCGCCGAGTGACGACCAATCCGCATGTTTGGGGTTGAGCGCGCCTTTGGTCTTCTCCGGGTCATTATGGTAATTGGGCGGCGCGGTGCCGCCAAAATAGATCTGGCCTTCTTCGCCGACCCCGACTTCATTGCCCTCTTCATCGCAAACATGAAGCTCGCCGAAGATCGGGAACCCGACCGTGCCCTTATGTGCGAGCCATTGCTCGGAATTGGCCCAGGTCATGCCATTGCCTTCAGAGCCGGCATAATATTCCTCGATCACCGGGCCCCACCACGCGATCATCTGTTCCTTGACCGGCACCGGGCAGGGCGCGGCGGCATGGACGGCGGCGACGAGGCTGGAGACATCATATTTGCTGCGAACGTCCTCTGGCAGTTTCAGCATTTTCACGAACATGGTTGGCACCAGCTGCGTATGCGTGACCTGATGCGTCTCGATCAGCGACAGGTAATGCTCGGCGTCGAACTTCTCCATGATGATCAGCGTCATGCCAAACTTGGTCATCGCCATACACCAGCGCAGCGGCGCGGCATGATAGAGCGGTGCTGGCGACAGATAGACGCCCTCTGGCACTGTCTTGAACAGGGCCTGGGCAATCATGGTCAAAGCATTGGTGCTATCAATCGCCGGATCTTCGGGCAGTGGCGGGCGAATGCCTTTTGGCCGCCCGGTCGTGCCGGATGAGTAAAGCATGTCCGAACCCGCCCGTTCATCCGCGATCGAAGTTTCGGGGTGCACAGCGCGAACACTTTCCAAGGCTTCATAGCCGTCAATCTCGCCATCGATCGACCAGTAGCCGTCAAGGTCGGTCACGCCTGTGACGTCTTCCGCGACCGCTTTCAGGCCCGCCGAGGCGATCAACAGGCGGGCGCCACTATCCTTGATGATATATTCGACTTCCGGCGTGGTCAGGCGGGACGAGATGCAGACAAAGTACAGCCCGGCGCGCTGTGCGGCCCAGCAAATCTCGAAATAGCGCGGGCTGTTCTCGGCAAAGATGGCCAGTGTGTCGCCATGATTGAGCCCCAGCGCCCGAAAGGCGTGCGCGATCTGGTTGGAGCGCTGGTCCAATTGGCCAAAGGTCACGGTCTCGCCGCTGCTGGCCATGATGTAAGCAGGTTTGTCCGGTTGGGTTTGCGCATGATGCGACGGATGCATGGCTGATCTCCTCCAGCGCGTCTCTTAAAGGACGGGTCTTCGAGCAGAGATTAGCTAAGACATGCGCGCTGTCTATTGGTGACTTAGGGACAGCTATTCGCCGCCATAATCGGCGATCGATTTCGCGGTCCGGTGAAAGCGTAGTCTGGCCGCATATTCGAGCGGATCCTTGGGTTTGACCAGGGCATCGGCCGGCGTGTCGGTCCAGTCAACCAGGCGGGTCAGAAAGAACCGCATGGCCGCGCCGAGACACAGCGTCGGGAAGGCGGCTTTCTCGTCATCTTGCAAGGGGCGAACACTTTCATAGCCGGCAATCAGATTGCGCGCCTTAGAAAAGTTGAACGCGCCATCCGTTTCAAACGCCCAGGCGTTCACACAGATTGCCAGGTCATAAGCGAGCGCATCTGTGCAGGCGAAGTAGAAATCGATCGCGCCGGTAAACGTGTCGCCGAGAAAGAAGGCATTGTCCGGGAACAGGTCGGCATGAATGGTTCCCCGGGGCAGCGTGTCACTGAGGTTGGCGGCAGTCCTGATCTGCGCGAGATCCTGATCGATTTTGTCGGCCAGGCCAGTTTGCAAGGCGTCCGCATTCGCCGACTGTCCCACCCACAAGGTTGGCCAGCTGGTCGGGCCAAGATCATTTTTTCGGGTCTGCTTGAAATCGGCCGCGGCCTGATGCAGTTGCGCGAGGCCCATGCCCAATTGTCGGCATTGTGCAGCACTCGGCACGCGTGGAGAGAGGCCTTGCAGGAAGGTTATGATAACAGCGGGACGTTCCACCAGTTTGCGCAAGGCTTGTCCATCGGACGCGGCCACCGGAAGCGGACAGGAAAACCCGTTTGCGGCGAGGTGCTGTTTCAAGGCGATGAAATAGGGCAGATCCGCCGGATTGGCGCGCTTTTCGAACAGGGTCAGGATGAACCGGCCTTTGGTGGTTTCGAGATAATAATTCGAGTTCTCGACCCCTTCGGCAATGCCTTTAAAGGCAACGGCCTCACCGAGATCATACTCGGCAAGGAACGCTGCCAGTGCATCGTCAGAAACATTCGTATAGACCGCCATGGCCTAGGCTGTAGCGGGCGTCTCGTCCGGCGTCCACAGGTCACGTTGCATGGTGCGGCCCATCAGGAAGAAATGCAGCGCTGCCCAGAGCAGGAAGAGCGAACCGACAGACACGCCGACGCGGTTGCCAATTGCCCGGGCTGGCTTGCAATAGGTCTCATTGGTGGCCATCGCCTCTTCCAGAGCCGCGCCCGTGAGGGCGCCGTCACGGCCCTTGCGGGCGGCGAGCAGCGCACGTTCCACGCCACCGCACTCACCGGCTGTGACGGGCGAGTCCAATTGCGCCAGCTGGTATTTCGTGCCTTGGTCGGAAATCCAGCCAACCGCTGGCGGGCCGAGGCCATAGCCAATGATATTGACGACGAAGAGCAGCAGCGCAGCCGCGGTGGCCCGCATGCGCGGCTCGACGAGTTTCTGGGTGACGGCGAACATAGGCGCGAGATAGGAGTAGCGCAGGATTGCCGCGATCACGAGCACAGGGATGGCGAGCCAGATCGCTGTTGCCCCGGATGAAAAGCCAACCGTGTTGTAACCGAAAATCATCAGCGGCACACACAGAGACATGCCAAGTGCCGGAAGCCAGCTATCCGAGTTTGGGTGACGGTTGCGGACACGGTCCGCGACCACGCCAGACCCGAATGTACCAATCCCTGCCGCGACGCCGAGGACGCCGCCATAAATCAGAGCGGCACTCATGAGATCCAGGCCATGCGCGCGCATCCAGAAGGGCGCAATGAATTGGCCGATGCCATAGCCGGCAAAAGAGGCCATCGCGCCGCCCATGCTGACATGCCAGAACGTTGGTTTCCGGAACACGACGCCAAACACTTTGAACGGTGACGGCATTTGCCGCGCCGCAGCCGCAGCGGCGCCGCCCGGATCGGAGAATCCGCGCGGTGGCTCCTTGACCGTCATTTTGAACAGGATCGCGCCGAGCACGCCCGGCAGCCCCATCCAGATAAACGCATCGCGCCAGTCGAGCCCGCCGCGTGTCGCGATGTAAGCTCCGCCGAGCGCGGCCAGCATGGAGCCGATCGGTATGCCGAGCGCAAAGATGCCCAGCGCAGACGATCGTTTTTCAGGCGGGAAATAGTCCGAAATCAGGGAGTGGGATGGCGGCGAGCAACCGGCTTCCCCGATGCCGACACCGATCCGTGCGAGCGCGAATTGCATCGTGTTCTGGGCCATGCCGCAAGCCACAGTCATCGCGCTCCATGCGGCCATGGCAATCGCAATGATCGAGGTTCTGTTTTTCCGCTCAGCGAGCATCGCAAACGGAATGCCGAGCAGGGTGTAGAGCACAGCAAAGGCGAGCCCTGACAGAATACCGATCATGAAATCCGAAAGGCCGAATGTCTCACGGATCTGTTCACCGAGAACACCGATGAGGGTCCGGTCGATGAAATTGAACGTGTAAACGACGATCAGGGCGAACAGCACATATGCGCGATACCCGGCGCTGCCATAGCCCTCGACGGTGGGTTCGGCGCTGTCACCGGTTTCGGTTGCGACATCCGTCATTACGCCGTCTCCACTTTGGCGACCATATCGTTTTCAAGGTGTCGGGATGACATGTAGAAACAGAACGCCGCGACCAGGAACCAGAGCGTGGTCACCGAGATAGACTGTTTCAGACCGGCGGAGCGTCCCTCTGCACAGAGCGCGAGTTGCTCTGGCGTCAGGCCGTCAGCGGCGGCGCAGATGGATGCGCTCAGTCCATCGCCAGTGAGATTGGCACCGGTGAAGACATCACTCATGATGCCGACAAATTGTGGGCCAATGCCATTGCCGATGATCGAGACAATGATCAGCAAAATGGCGATCGCCGTGGCGCGGGATCGTGCCGACACAACGCCCTGGCCAATATTATATTGCGCGCCGAGATAAGCGTAGTGACAGACCGCGGCGAACGCCCAGACGACGAAAACGACGGTGAGGCTCGAAGCATAGAAGGCGAAGATGTAGAGCGGGACAGCCAGAAGCAGGCCAATCGCCGGAATGATCGCCACCGCAGTTTTGAACCGATGCGAGAACCGGTCTGTCAGATAACCGCCCAGAAATGTCCCAAGCGCCGCGACTGCGGACAGGGGCGCGCCGAAATTGATCGAGGCTTCACGAACGCCCAGTCCATGCTCCCGGATCAGGAACGGGATCTGGAACGTGAACAGGCCATAGCCGACAAAGGCGACCAGGGCGGCCCCGGCAGACATCCACCAAAAGCTTGGTTTGGACATCAATTCCTGCATGGTTTCCTTGGTTGAGGCTTTTTCGACCGCACCGGCATTTGGCGGGTCAGAATATCCGCGTGGAGGTTCCCGGACGGTGAGCCACAGCAAAGCGCCGATGAGTACGCCAGGCAGGCCGATGACAACGAACGCGATCCGCCAGCCTTCAACATTTGTCCAGTCAATGCCCGAGAACAGGCCGCCAACACCAATACTGCTGAGCCAGGCCCCGAAAGTCGGACCGCTCAATTCTGCCAGCGGGCCACCAAACAAGTAGGCGAGAACACCGCCCAGCGTGACCCCCATGGAATAGATCCCGAGCGCCGTTGCGCGGTGCTTGGCAGGATAATAATCGCCAATGATCGAATTGGCAGGCGGTGTGCAACCGGCTTCACCGACCGCCACCCCGATCCGGAATAGCATCAATGTGATGAAGCCAGCAGCGATGCCGCATAAAGCCGTCATCACGGACCAGAGCACGATACAGATCACGATGATATTGACCCGATTGAACCGGTCGGCCGCCATCGCAATGGGCAGACCCATGACCGCGTAGAAGATCGCGAAAGGCCAACTGGCCAGCAGGCCGAATTGGGTATCGCTGAGATTAAAGGTCTGAATGATAGGCTCGGCCAGCACCCCAATCAGGTTTCGGTCGATAAAGTTCAGGGTGTAGACCACCATGAGCATGAGCAGCACGTAAGTGCGATACCCCTTGGAGCCATAACCCGTAACATGTCCGTCCGCCGCCGCGGTTGCGGTGTCGCTCATTCAAAGCCTCCCAAGCTACGCCTTGAATGGCGCATGTATCTGTTTCAAGTACGGTAGTCGCCCCGCCAGACTGCGCAAGTCTTTTCCCCGCGACAGCATGTTTATCACGATTTTGGCTGGGGCAAGCGCGAGTCAGATCAAGCCACTCGACTTGAAGCTGGAGACGCCCTGTTTGGCGGCGATCAAGTGATCATGCACCTTGATATCCAGCGGGGTCAGCGCATCGATGATCTCGCGGGTAATATCAATATCCGATTGTGAGGGGGTCGGATCGCCGGACGGATGGTTGTGTACCAGAATGATCGCCGAACAGTTTAGTTCCAAGGCTCGCCGGGCGATTTCGCGGGGATAGACGGGGGCGTGGTCAACCGTGCCCTGGCCCATCATTTCGTCGGCGATCAACTGGTTCTTGCGATCCAAGAACAGGACCCGAAACTGCTCGCGCGTCTCGTGTTGCAATTGTCTGCGCACATAAGCGAGCAGGGTGGTCCAACTGGAAATGATCGACCGCGTTTCAATCGTTTCGCGGGTGGCGCGGGTACCGATCTCCTGGGTCGCTAGCAAATAGGCGGCCGCGGCTTGGCCAATGCCGTCCAGCTCCTGCAGCTCGTTAGCCTTTGCCGCCAGAATGCCCGATAAGGACCCGAACCGACGGAGCAGCGCCTTGGCAATTGGTTTCACGTCGCGGCGAGGAATGAACGCAAACAGGAGTGTTTCCAGCAACTCATAATCGTCGAGCGCGCTCGCGCCACGCTGGATCAGCTTACCGCGCAAGCGGTCTCGGTGTCCCTGCCAGTGTGGTTTGGCAGGTTTTGCGTTCAATGGCTCACCGTGTGGGGTGTGTGATACCCTGCTGGCGAGGCGGTGAAGATCTCGCACCCGTCTTTGGTCACACCGACAGAATGCTCAAACTGGGCGGATAATTTGCGGTCACGCGTCACCGCGGTCCAGCCATCGCTCAAGATCGCTGCATCCTTGCGCCCGACATTCAGCATCGGTTCGATTGTGAAAAACATGCCTTCTTCAAGCACGGGCCCGGTTCCGGCGCGGGCGCTGTGCACAACATTCGGCTCATCATGGAAGAGCTGGCCAAGGCCGTGACCGCAAAAGTCCTCGACCACTGAGAACCGGTTCTTGCGCGCGATTTCGGAAATGGCAGCGCCAATATCCCCGAACCGCTGCCCGGGTTTGACCGCGGCGATGCCGGCCATCAGGGCTTCATAGGTGACATCCATCAATCGACTGGCAATCCGCTTCGGTTCACCCGCTGCATACATGCGTGAATGGTCGCCATGCCAGCCATCGACAATGACGGTGACATCAATATTGGCGATATCACCATTCTTGAAGGCGCGATCGCCTGGAATCCCGTGGCAAATGACATGGTTGAGCGAGATGCAGGACGCATGGCGATAGCCGCGATAGCCGATTGTCGCGGATTGCGCCCCATGGTCGAAGACGAACTGGCGGATCAGATCATCAATATGGCCCGTCGTGACGCCCGGCTGGACTTCCCCGACAAGCATATCCAGACATTCCGCAACGAGCTTGCCAGCTTTGCGCATCCCCTCGAAACCCGCTTCATCGTGAATGCGGATTTCGCCCGTGCGCATTGGCGTCATGAGTTCGGCTTCAGTCATGTGAATTCAGCTTTCCATCGGCGATTTTGACAGTTTCTCTCTATGCCAGCGATTGCCAGAAACTTCCAGACTTGAGTTGCGTACCCGCCTCGCGGCTTTGTTAACAACGTCAGGACACGTCGGACTTGTATCATGTTGCACTGCGACATCGCTGTTCTAAGGCTGAACTCTGGAGTTTGTGATGTATCGTTTGGTCTATGTAAGTACTGCTAAGAACGGAATTAGTCCGGATCAGATTGGAGACATTCTCAACGTGTCTCAATCGAACAATCATGAGCGCCTGATTACCGGATTTCTAGCCCATAATGGCCGGCATTTCATGCAGGCGCTGGAAGGCGAACGCGAGGAAGTGCTCGACGTTTATGCAAAGATCACCGCTGATCCGCGGCATTTTGGTGTGGTGCAGATTATTGGCGAAAGCATTGCCGGGCGGGCCTTTCCGGACTGGGCGATGAACTATTTCCGGGTCGACGATCCACGCGGACATACAATGGTGATCCGCCATGATGACCCTATCGACGGCCTTCTGCCCAAGGACATGCCGCGGGAATTGCTGCATTTGTTCACGCGTTTTCTCGATATAGAACCGGTGATTGCGTAAACCGATTAGCAATAGCTTTCTGAGAGGTTGCAGGCCTGCACCATGGTGAGGTTTGTATGAACCAGGAAACTAAAGTTCTGATGGCGCGCGTCGCCAAACTTGGAGAAATCTCCGAGTCCGAGGCACATCGCATCGTCAATGAGATATACAAGGATGGCATTGTCAGCCGTGCTGAAGCGGAATCCCTGTTCCGCTTGAACGATATGCTGAGCGCCATGGATCCGGCCTGGATCAGTCGCTTTCAGGAAGCCATGAAAGACTATCTCCTGACCCGCGAACCGCCTGAGGGCTGGATCACCGATGGCGAAGCCGACTGGTTGATCGCGCAAGTGCAAAATGATGCCCATACGCCGAGTCTCGATGAGCTCGACCTGTTGATTGAATTGCTCCGCAAAGCCGATGGCGCGCCGGAAAAGCTGGCACGCTTTACAGTTCAGGCTGTGAGTGAGCGGATCATTGCGGACGGAATTGCCAGTCTGAACATGGTCGAACGGATGCGATACGCGCTCTATGCTGGCGCCGGACATGGCGGGCTCTGGGTCAGCCAGTTTGAGGCCGGTCTGCTGTTCAAGACCAACGACGCCATCGCTGATGCGGACAATGCCCCGACCTGGAATGATCTGTTCGCCCGGGCGGTTGGCAATCACCTGATGGCGCGGGCACATCCGGCCCCGCAAACGGTTGAAGGGGCGCTGGCGCGTGAGAGCTGGCTGCAGGATACGTCCAGCAATACGGGTGGATTCTTCTCGCGCATGGGCGCGTCATTCTCGTCCGGCAACTGGTTCGAAATGATCACCCATAATGGTCGAAGGGCCGCGCGGGCGCGTCAGACGGCGGCTGAAGCGGCAGATCGTGAAGCCGAACAGGTCACCGAGATTGAAAATGAGTGGTTGCTCGCTGGCATCAAGTCGGATGGCAAGGTTTCACCAGCCGAAACCGCGCTGATCGAGTTTCTGAAACAGGAAGCGCCCGGCTTCGCACAAGGTCTCGCCTTTGCGGTGTGATCGCCTTAGTCCGGACAAATCGAAGGTTTGACCAAGCGGCAACCTCGACATTCGCGCGTGCACAATCTAAGTCCGGCAACGGATCAATAGAAAACACGCACGGGGCCTGTAAATGTTCAAGAAAATCCTGATTGCCAATCGCGGCGAGATCGCTGTTCGCGTGATCAAGACCTGCCGGCGACTCGGGGTGAAGACGGTGGTCGTCTATTCAGATGCAGATGCTGGCTCGATGGCGGTCGAGATGGCGGATGAAACCGTGCATATTGGCCCGTCACCCGCGGCTGAATCCTATCTTGTGATGAACAAGATCGTTAATGCAGTGAAACAGACCGGCGCTGAAGCTGTGCATCCAGGCTTCGGATTCCTGTCAGAGAATCCTGAATTCGCCAAACGCCTCGAAAAAGAGAAGATCATCTTTGTCGGCCCCAATCCGCACGCGATTGAAGCGATGGGTGACAAGATCAGTTCCAAAAAACTCGCCGCGGATGCCGGCGTATCGACCGTGCCGGGCCATATGGGTCTGATCGAAAGCACTGAGGAAGCAGTCAAGATCAGTCGTGAGATTGGCTATCCTGTAATGATCAAGGCGTCCGCTGGCGGCGGCGGCAAAGGCATTCGTATCGCTTATGACGACAAGGATGCCGAAGAAGGCTATCCGGCCGTCAAGGCAGAAGCGATGGCGTCTTTCGGCGATGATCGTATTTTCATTGAGAAGTTCATTCTCGAACCGCGCCATGTCGAAATCCAGGTTATGGGCGATAAGCATGGCAATTGCGTCTATCTGTTCGAACGAGAATGCTCGATCCAGCGCCGCAATCAGAAAGTCCTGGAAGAAGCGCCGTCACCGCTGCTGGACGAAGCGACCCGCAAGAAAATGGGCGAACAGGCGGTCGCGCTGGCCCAGGCAGTCAATTATGACAGCGCCGGAACCGTCGAATTCGTGGCCTCTGGTAAGGATAAGAGCTTCTATTTCCTGGAAATGAACACACGTCTGCAGGTCGAACATCCTGTCACCGAAATGATCACCGGCGTTGACCTGGTCGAGCAGATGTTGCGCTCAGCCTATGGCGAGAAGTTGGCGCTGGAGCAGGACAAGTTGAAGATCAATGGCTGGGCGATTGAAAGCCGGGTCTATGCAGAAGATCCGTATCGCAATTTCCTGCCCTCTATCGGGCGCCTGAAACGCTTCATCCCACCGCTGGAAGGCGATCTGGCAGGCGGAACGGTGCGCATGGATAGCGGCGTCCGCGAAGGTGATGAGATCTCGATGTTCTATGATCCGATGATTGCCAAGCTGGTGACCCATGGCAAAGACCGCGATCAGGCGCTGGATGTGCAGGCTGAAGCGCTCGACCGATTCCATATTGAAGGCATTCAGGACAATATGCCGTTCTGTGCTGCGGTGATGGACGAAGCGCGTTTCCGCTCTGGAAACATCACGACAGCCTATATCAAGGACGAGTTCCCGGACGGGTTTCAGGGCACGGCTCCGACGGCGGCGCAAACCGTGATGCTGACGGCCGCTGCAGCTTATGCGCATGGCGTCTATGTCCAACGTGCGAGCCAGATTACAGGCCGGATGTCGCCGATCGACGACATCAGGCGGGAGTGGGTGGTCATCCTGGGCGGTGACTATATCCCGGTGACGCTGGATCTCGGCGATGGCGAAGCGACGATCACGATTAATGACACCGCGCACTCTCTGGTGACCGACTGGGTGCCGGGTCAGCCCCTTTTTGAAGCCGTCTTGGATGGCCAGCCCATGGCGGTAAAGATTGCCGACCGAACCGAAGGCTATCTGGTTCGCCATCGCGGCGTCCGCCTGGATGCACTGGTCTGTACGCCTGCGGTCGCTGAAATGCACAAACGCCTGCCGGAGAAGGAAAAACCGGACCTGTCCAAGCTGATCATTTCACCCATGCCAGGCCTGGTCGTGTCGATCGATGTCGAGATTGGTCAGGAGGTCCAGGAAGGCGAAGCGGTCTGTATCGTTGAGGCGATGAAAATGCAGAACATCATACGCGCTGAGGCTGACGGGACTGTGAAAGCCATCAATGTCGGTGCTGGCGACAGCGTGGCTGCGGATGAAATCATGCTGGAATTCGAATAATTCGACAGGTTTCCGCGTTGCCTGTATGACGAGGCCGATTCAATAAGCTGGCATGACAGGACGCAGCATGGGCGAGTTACTCTTCAATCCGAATGGCCGCATTGGCCGAAATCGATTCTGGCAGGGCATGGTCATCTTGACCGTCGCCAGCGTGCTGGTCGCTGCGGGCTTTCGCATGGTTTCGGTGCCGCTGGTCTTTCTGCACTTTGTCCTGATTTATCCTTATATCTGTGTGGTCGGGAAACGCCTGCATGATGCTGGCCTGACCGCCTGGTTGTCGCTGCTGGTCTGGCTCGCGGCGATGATTGTCAATCAGATCGTATCGGGGATTCTTGGGACGTTCATGATCTCGCCGGAGACCATGGAAACCTATGAGAGAGTCATGGAATTGCTGGAACGGAACGAGGTCGAACCGGCCATGGAAGGGATGATGATCGTCCTCCGTGACACCGTGCCGCTGGTCGTCGTGACAACGATTCTTGTGGGGGCCGTGGTGGCCCTTGCGCTCGGCGCGGTCAGATCCGAGCCACGCGAGAACAAGCATGGCCCTGTACCCGGTTCGGACCCATCAGGCACACTTCAGTAAAGAGTGGAAGAATTCCTGCCTGTCGATAAAATTTTATCGATTATTGATAAATCCTTCGACATGTGTATAAGCGTCGAAACATAAGAATATTTTTGAAAGGACGTTTTCGCCATGAGCGATGCCTTTGCCTCCCAGACTGCGCTTGATCCGGATCGCCCGTGGATCACGGATGATGAGCAATTGCCAACCCGGATGAGCTGGCTGGATACATTTTTCAATCCGGCGGGAGAATCGCCCAAACTGCATTTCACACGCGCCTGGACGATCCTGTTTTTCACCGGACTGATCACCTGGGCCGGCTTCGGCTTCATCATTTTCATGATCGGTATCGCCGGGGCGGACACGACCGGTATCGCGGTCGGTCATGCCTATTTGGTTGCGATTGTCATGGCGGTGACATCGGTTCTGTCTTTTGTCATCCACACCCGAAGACTGAATCATGCGGGCAAGATTTCGTTGCGGGCCATTATCGTTCTCGTACCACTCATTTTTGCGTCAATCGGATTTGTGGTCGGAATGAATGGCAAATCGACCGAATATGACAAGCTATACGAGCAACGCGCAGAATATCTGGCAAATCCTGCAGGCTGGCGCGAAGCCCGGTTGGACGAACGGCGCAAAGCTCAGGAAGAAGCTGAAAAGGAGCGACTTGAAGCGGAAGAGGCGCGCGCCAATACGGAAGCAAATGGTGAAGCTGAAAGCGGTGAAAACTCAGGTCAGCAAGGGCAGCGCGGACAACGTGGCGGCGGCCAACGCGGCGACTGGAACCAGGGGCCCAGTCCGGAAAACCCTTTGCCATCGAAGGAGTCCTTCATCGTCCGACCTAATCTTGGCGGGTTCTCCATGACGATTATGGGCTTCAACACGCTGATCATGATCTGGTCGTTGCTGTGGGTCGCACGCGTTCCTGACTTTGGACGCAAGCCGGAGCCTGAGCCGTTCGCTTAAGCGAGGGGTGCCCCCGGCACGGTCCCGGCCTGAAACACCTGTTCGAACGCGCGTTTGAGCGCCTCGTCAGCCTCAGCCATATCGACCGGTAGACCGAGATCTACCAGACTGGTCACGCCATAACGTGGATCGGCAATGCCGCAGGGTGTGATGCCGGTAAAGTGGTCCAGGTCCGGCTCGACATTCAGGCTGATGCCGTGAAAGCTGACCCAGCGTTTGAGACGGATCCCGATCGCTGCAATCTTGTCCTCACGCAGCTGACCGCCAGGCTGGGTGCGATCAACCCAGACGCCGACCCGGCCTTCACGGACATCCGCATCAACATTGAACACTTCCAGCGCGCTGATGATCCAGCGTTCCAGATTGGCGACAAAGGCGCGGACATCGCGCCCGCGAGCGGCAACATCCAGCATCACATAGGCAACCCGCTGGCCGGGGCCGTGATAGGTATACTCGCCGCCGCGACCGACTGTGTGAACCGGGAACCGCTCAGGGTCACGCAGGTCGCCGGTTTTGGCGCTGGTGCCGGCCGTATAGAGCGGCGGATGCTCCAATAACCAGACCAGTTCCCGGGCGCCATCTTCGCGAATCGCACGCGCGCGCGCCTCCATGGCGGCGTGAGCCGCGTCATAGGGAACCGGGTCGGCGCTCACCGCCCATTCGACATCTGCGTATTGTGTCATCTGACTGCATATAGCGAAGACTTTTCGCTTCACAATCCGCAACGCGCCGCGTATATGGCGCGCTCTACCCGGCGTGCGGCCGTGGCGGAACTGGTAGACGCGCAGCGTTGAGGTCGCTGTGGGGCAACCCGTGGAGGTTCGAGTCCTCTCGGCCGCACCA
>JBCCCT010000023.1:0-25290 GCA_039033355.1 Pseudomonadota bacterium
AAAATGCACAAGCAGATGGCCGGCATGATGAAGAAAATGTCCAAAGGCGGCATGAAAGGCATGATGAACATGATGGGCCAAGCCGGAGTCTCGCCGGCGGACATCGCCAAAATGGGCGGCGGTGCGGCGATGCCGGGCGGAATGCCTGGCGCGGGCGGGGTGCCGAATATTCCCGGACTAGGAGGTCCCAAGAAATGACCTCAATCGCTGACGGAATGAAATTTACTCTCAACCACACAACGAGAATTGGAAACGTTTCAATTAGCGAAACGTCGAACGGGTGGTTTAATCTCGAATTCCAAGACCGCTATGGCGATGGCGAGCGAACGGTTCGGTTAGGCACATACCCAACTGTTCAAGCCGCAATAGCTGCAGTCAAAAGCGGAGAGGCGGACGAACCAGATAGCGAAACTTCGCTCTCTGAATTGGAGATTTCTGAAGACCCCAACGATTGGGATCACCACTATGCGGGGCGAGCATCATGACCTCCCCCGCCGATCAACTCGCCCAATATCGCGCGAGCATCGACAATCTCGATGCGATCCTGCTGCATACGCTGGCGGAGCGGTTCAAAGTCACCCAGGCCGTCGGCAAGCTGAAAGCCGAGAATGATATGCCGCCTGCCGACAAGGCGCGGGAAGCGCGGCAGATTGAACGCCTGCGCACCCTGGCCGAAGAGAGCAATCTCGACCCGGTCTTTGCTGAAAAGTTTCTGAATTTCATCGTGGCGGAAGTCATCCGTCACCACGAAAAATTACGGGAGGAGAAATGATGTCCCTGCCCGCCCCTGAGATGCCGAGATACTAGGAGAACACCATGGCCCTCAAAATCCGACTCGCCCGCGGCGGGTCCAAAAAACGCCCCTTCTATAGCGTGGTTGTCGCCGACAGCCGCATGCCGCGTGACGGCCGCTTCATCGAGAAGATCGGCACCTATGACCCACGCCTGCCAAAGGACAGCGAAAGCCGCGTCCAGATTGACGGCCAGAAAGCGGCTGACTGGATCAAGAAAGGCGCCAAGCCCACCGATCGCGTCGCCCGCTTCCTGAGCAAGATCACGCTCGAAGGTGAAAAGGCACCGGTCTATGGCTGGACCGCTGGCAACAACCCGCAAAAAGGTGAGCCTGGCGACAAGGCCAAAGAGCGGATCGAAGAAAAAGCGGAAAAAGAAACCGCCCGCAAGGAAGCTGAAAAAGAAGCCAAAGCTGCTGCCAAGGCTGAGAAGGAAGCTGCGAAGGCCGCTGAAGCAGAAGCCGAAGCTGCTGCAGAGGACGCTCCAGCTGAAGACGCCCCTGCTGAGGAAGCCGCTGCTGAAGAGGCACCAGCTGAAGAAGAGAAGTCTGAATAGACATTTCTCACTTTGCTTGGAATGGGAAAACCCCAGGCCGTTTGGTCTGGGGTTTTTTAGTGCTAATGGACTCAGGGGAGGTTTACCCGAATGATCGTCAAACTTGTTCCGATTCTGGGTTGCTTGTTGGTCTTGGGCTGCGAAGCACCGATCTCTGAGAAGCCCCTCGACCGCAAACAAATCGCCCTGACCTATGATGATGCCCCGCTCGGCGATGGTCCGCGCTATATCGGCGTGGAGCGAACGGATGCGCTGATCCGTCAGCTGGATGAAGCGGCGTCAGGTCCCGTCGCTATTTTCGTGACCACAAAGGGGTTTGAGCTCCAGCAAGGGTCGGAACGAATTGCCGCTTATGCTGACGCCGGCCATTACATCGCTAATCACAGCGACCAGCACATGTGGGGCAGCCGTACGCCGACCGCAGACTATATCGCTGACATCGATCGCGCCGAAACCAAACTCGCAATGTTTGACAATAGGCGCCCTTGGTTTCGCTTCCCATTTCTCGACGAAGGCGGCCAGGGTGACGCAAACAAAAGTGGTGAGAAACGCGATGCCTATCGCACGGCACTCGCGGAGCGCGGCTTGATCAGCGGCTATGTCACGGTCGACACCTATGATTGGCATCTTGATAGCTTATGGAGTCAGGCCGTGCGGGACGGGCGCGCAATTGATATGGACGCCTTGTCAAAGGTCTATGTCGATATGGTGGTGGATGCCGCCAATCACTATGATCAGTTGAGCCAACGCGTCCTGGACCGTCGCCCGATTCAGGTCTTGCTGCTGCATGAGAATGATCTGGCCGCCACGTTCACGGTCGACATGATCGAAGCGCTGCGTGCCGATGGCTGGGAAATTACGGATCCGGACTTGGCCTTGGCAGATCCGATAGTGAACCAGATGCCAGCCACGCTGCACTCAGGCGGCGGTCGCATCTCGGCGCTCGCCATGGACAGCGGTCTGCGGGATTGGGCGACGCTCAGCCATTGGGGGGTCAATCAGACAGAAATCACGCGCCGGGCATTCGAAACCGGCGCCATCGAAGCCCCAGCCGACCTTGAAACCACCGAGTGAGATACCGCCGCCCTAATGCGGATCCCCCAGAAAATCCGCAAACGTATCTATCGCCTGCAAGTCAGCGCGCAATCGGTCCTGTTCCGCTGGCGAGACCAGATTGTTCAGGATAGGCTGCGTCAGGATCAGATGGCGCACCACTTTCGTGGCGACTGGCATGCCATATTGCAGCGTCTTGGCGCTGACATGCCAGGTCACACCGCGCGGGTGCATGAAAGCGTTCCTGGCATCCACCAATCGATCAAAAGCGTGCCGGTCCGCCGCACTGAAGGGCAAGGTAAACGGCGCGGGCAATCGGTCTTTGGAGGCCGCGCGCAGTAAAAGCTCGGTGCCGCCGGCCTGGGCGGGGATGGAATCGCCCGCCGCCCGCAAGGCAATCACCGCGGCCTGCTGCGCCATGAGAACACCGCCGGTGACGACCCAGGGATCATAGGTCTCTTCGGTCACGCACAAGCCAAACCGCGACAGGGTCACGCCGACCGTGTCCAATAATTGGGATTCCGGGGTCATTTTGCGCCGATCAGGGCGATTTGGGCCGGAACAATGTCCGCCCGGGCCCCAACAATCATGCGTATAAACATGGTTAATCCCTCCCGCCATGAACGGGAGAGATTAGCCGGTTTTATTACAGGGTCCAGGGTTAATGACGCCTGAGCCGTACGATCCGTTCACACCGCAAAGGCCTCGATGGACTGCCGGGCAGCGGCAATTTTCTCGTCGCCCGTCGACATCAGCTGATCCGCGGCCACAAAGGCCACGTCATGGATGCCCAGAAAGCCGAGCACATGCTTCACATAAGGCGTGGCAAAGTCGATTTCAGAGCCGGATGGCGTACCGCCCGATGCGATCACGACATAGGCTTTCTTGCCCTCGAGCAGGCCGACAGGGCCATTCTCGGTGTATTTGAACGTCTTGCGCGCGCGGGCGACCAGGTCAATCCACGCCTTGAACGCTGCCGGAACGCCGAAATTATAGATCGGAACGCCGAGCACGAGCGTGTCTGCCGCCTCGAGTTCGGCGATCAAAGTATCCGAGAGCGCCAGTGTCTGAACCTGTTCAGCGGTGCGCGCCTCGTCCGGCGTGAAATTCGCGCCAACCCAGCTTTCCGTCAGCAAAGGCAAGGGCGATGCGCCAATGTCCCGCGTGACGACGTCGGTATCCGGGCCAGAAATCCGATCCACGACGGCCTGGCTGAGCAAGCGGGACACCGACCCGTCAGAACGGGCTGATGCATTGATATGAAGAATATTGCGGGCCAAAAACGCCTCCTTGTTTTGCAACGCAATCAAGATGGGTTTTTGGCCCGCAACCGGACAGAGCTCATTATCGGCATTCTGTTATGCCGTTTTTGTATAATTATGGGGCGCTTGGCGCGCCTTGATTGATCAGCGTGACCAATTGCGGAATGCCTTCAGCTGGAGGGCGGGTCTTATAGCCCTCTTCCTTTTGCACGCCTGCCACTTCGCCATCGGCCTTGATATAGATGATGGCAGGGTGTGGTACCCCTTCGAACCGGCTGCCCGCCGGCATCTCTTCATTGCGCAAGCCATACGCATCAATCATCGCCGAATCCGTGTCGGAAAGAAGCGTATAGGTCAGCGACTTTTCAGCGCCATAGTCCGCCAGGATTTCAGGCGCATCATAGGTAATCAGGTTCAGCGTCCAGCCTTGCGCCTCGAGATCCGCCTTGACGGTTTCGAGCTCAAGCGCCTGCGCTTTGCAGTACGGGCACCAGTCCAGCGACCGGCTGAACACGACCACTGCGCCATTCTCGCCAGAAATATCGGCAAAGGCGACAGACTCGCCTGCTGCCGTGACGGCGCTGAAATCAGGGGCCTGCGTGCCCGCTTCAACGCAAACCATGGCTGAGGTGCCATCACTGTGATCATCCGCAGACGCGGCGGCGCCCGTCATCATCAGCACGGATGCGGCAAAAACTGATCGGAACATGAAACAACCCTTCTCTTGATCAATCTGGACGCGGGCATAGCCGACGGGCGGACGCCTGAACAGAGGCTTCACGCCCCTGTGATGACAGTTTGAACGCCGCGGCTTCGCGATTTGTTCCGCGACCTTAACTGAAATCTCAGGACTTCTTGCGACGGTCGCGGCATGAGATCGATGTTTTCGCTCTATCTGGATGTGTTGCGCCTGCTCGGCGCGATCATGGTCGTGCTCGCGCATTGGGCGTTTCCCCGGTTTACCGGTTCGGATCACATGTGGGCGCGACAGCATGATTTGGGCGGCGATGGCGTGGTGATTTTCTTCGTCCTGTCAGGCCTGCTCATCGCCTATACGGCTGAAAAGCGCGCCGCAGAGGGCGCTTCCCTGTTTGCCGCCGATCGGTTGTCCCGGCTGTGGAGTGTTGCGCTGCCAGCGCTCATTCTCTGCTATGTGCTCGACCTGGTCGGCCAGGCTGCCGCCCCCGACATCTATGCCATTGTCGGATATGATGGCGGCGTGTCGTGGCAGAGCCTCCTCGCGGGCGCCACGTTTACCAATGAAATCTGGTTCTTCAGTTCTCAACCGGGATCAAATGGACCCTATTGGTCACTCGGTTATGAAGCCTGGTATTATGCCATCTTTGCGGGCTTTTTCTTTGCCCCCAAACGCTGGAAATGGTGGCTGGCGGGCGCGCTGGCCCTGATTGCGGGCCCGAAAATCTGGTTGCTCGCCCCAAGCTGGCTGCTCGGCGTTGTGGTCTGGCAATTGATCAAGTCCGGCCGATTGGACGTCTTGTCACGCCAGACCGGGTGGATCCTGACCCTGGCCCCGTTATTCCTCTATGTGATGCTGCATGCCCAGTCTTTCCACTGGCTTTTGCGCGCACAGACCGAAACGCTGATTGGCGAGGCTGGCATGCTGATGATCGGGCCGTCCGACACATTTGCCTGGGCCGCTATTTTAGGCGTGCTCACATCCATGCACATTCTTGGCGTGTCGATGCTGATGCGAAAAACCTCTGATGCACCGGCATCGATTCCGTTTGAGCGCAGCATTCGGTGGCTCGCTGGGGGATCATTCGCGCTCTATCTGATCCACTTCCCGGTGATGCATTTCCTCACCGCCCATTTGCCCGGCAGTGTTGACGACGCCTGGCGACAGGCCGCCTTGCTGATCCTGCCATGCCTCGCGGCTTATCTCTTCGCTGAAGTCACTGAGCGGCGGCGCCCGGCCCTGCGGACCTGGATGCGAAACCTGGCCCTGAACGCAAACCGCCGCCACAAGAGTGTGGCGGCGGCCGAATAGGATCGCGAATGCGTTAAGCGAGCGCAGGCTCGAGCTTCTTACAGTCTTCGACCAAGCCTTTCACGGCATCGACAGACGCCATGAACATGCTGCGTTCCCCATCATTGAAATCGAACTCAATGACTTTCTCGGCGCCATTTGCACCGATCAAGGTTGGAACACCGACATAGAGGCCATTCAGGCCGTACTGACCGTCACACCAGGCGGCAGACGGCAGGACGCGCTTTTGGTCTTTCAGGTAGGATTTGGCCATGGCGATCGCGGATTCGGCTGGCGCATAATAGGCTGAGCCGGTTTTCAGCAGGGCGACAATCTCGCCGCCGCCCTTGCGGGTGCGATCGACAATCGCGTCTAGCTTCTCCTGGCTGATCCAGCCTTGATTGACCAGCTCCGTCAGCGGCAAGCCGCCGACTGTCGAGTGGCGTACCATTGGCACCATGGAATCGCCGTGTCCCGCCAGAGTCCAGGCGTGAATGTCTGCCACGGAGACACCGGTGGCTTCAGACAGGAAATAAGCGAAACGGCTGGAATCCAGCACGCCCGCCATGCCGACAACCTTATTGGTCGGCAGGCCAGAGAATTGCTGCAGCGCCCAGACCATGGCGTCGAGGGGGTTGGTGATACAGATAACAAAAGCGTTCGGCGCATGCGCCTTGATGCCTTCGCCAACGGCTTTCATGACTTTCAGATTGATGCCGAGCAGATCATCGCGGCTCATGCCGGGCTTGCGCGCAACCCCTGCCGTGACGATGCAGACATCTGCGCCAGCAATATCGGTATAGTCGTTTGCACCTTTCAAGGCGACCGAGCTGTTATAAACTGGGGTCGACTCGGCCAGGTCCAGCGCCTTGCCTTGCGGCAGACCTTCAGCAATATCGAACAGGACGACGTCGCCGAGCTCTTCCCGCGCCGCCACGTGCGCCAAAGTTCCACCAATCATGCCCGATCCGATAAGGGCGATTTTCTTGCGAGCCATCCCGGCCTCCTGTAAAAATTGAGCTTTCTGGGGCTTCCCCTAGCCGAGGGAAGTCGCGGGCGCAACGTAGCCATGGTCGCAGGTTGAAATTTGGGCTGGATTTGAGCCGCGAACTCAGCCAAATCAGGCGCCATGATACCGCGCGCTCAAAAATCCCCGATCCCCCTCGAGATATGTCATCTGGCCAAAGCGATCGAGATTCTCGGCGACCGCTGGACTCTGCTCATTCTGCGCGGGGCCTTGTTTGGTGTCCGGCGCTTTGATGATTTCCAGAAGGAACTGGATATCCCGCGCACCGTCCTGTCGGGTCGATTGAAGAAACTGGTCGAGCAAGGCGTTCTGACCAAACAAGCCTATAAGGAAGATGGCAAACGCGCGCGTCCCGAATACTTGCTGACCGAGGCGGGCGAGGCCCTGCGGCCGGTCCTGATGGGGCTGAACCTGTGGGGCGATGAATGGGCCAGCGACGGCGCTCTGCCTGTGATGTCCTTCACACACGCCAAAACGCGCCAAAAGGTGCGCCCCGCTTTTGTTGACGAGACAGGCAAGGAAACGAAGTTGAGCGAAATGCGCATATCGCTGCGGCGCTGAAAACAGAGTTCGTTCAAATTACTCGCTGGGGCGAAGATGAGTCTCGACAAAATCGGCCACGGCCTGGAGTGTCTCCAGCCGCATCTCCGTGGTTGAAAGCCAATGGTCCGCGCCAGCCAGTTCTAAAAACTGCACCGACTTGTCAGCCGCTTCGAGCGCCGATCGCATTTTTCGACTCTGGCTCAGAGGGACAACCGTATCGTCGCGGCCATGAACGAGCAAAACGGGGGCTTGAAACGTCTCGGCATTTCGCGCGGGTGAGGTCGATCGCAGCATATTTGCATCGGCGCTCAGTTTTCCGATACTGGTTGTCCAGTATTCGTAAGAATACCCTCGTGACCCGGTCCTCTGGAGAATATGAGACAGAAAGTCTGGCAAATCGGTCACAGGTGCGATGGCGACGATGCACTGATACATATCGGGCGCCGTCATGCCGCCTGCCAACGCGGCATAACCCCCATAACTCGCACCCACGATGCATATGCGTTCGGGATCGACCCAACCCAGCGAAATGAGGGCATCGACGCCTTCATGGATATCCCGTTGCATCGCCTGTCCCCACTCCCCGTGGCCAGCGGCCTCAAACTGGTGCCCAAACCCGCTAGACCCCCTAAAATTCGGCTGGAAGACGAGGTAGCCACGACTGGCGAAATACTGCGCCATCCAGTCAAATCCGAGCTTATCACTCTCGTGCGGACCGCCATGGGGCAGGACGATCAAAGGCAGATTTTCTTCTTCGGACCCAACCGGCCACGTGACGATTGAAGGGATCGTCATACCGTCTGCTGTGCGATACGCGACCGTCTGCGTCTGTCCAACCCATTCAGTTGGAATTTCGTACGCCTTTGCGACGCTGCTGAGTCTTCCGGTGTCGATGTCGAAAATATAGTAACTTCCCGTCTCGCCGCCTCCGGAGATTTTCAGCAGGAATCGACGGAGGTTTGCATTCCAATCGACGATTGCCAGCTGAAAGCCGTCCATTTTTTGCTTGAGGTCGGCGAAAGCGGAGTCGAGATCGGCGTCAAAAAATTCGTATTCCGCCTCCAGACCAGAGAATTCGACGCCGAAAACACGTCGATTATCGTCTGATAGAACTCGATAGACATCGCGCCCTTCCTTTTCAAAAACGGGCTCCGAAACATTGCCTTCAAGATCGAGGCGATAAAGAACGGTTTCGTCAAATGCTTCATTAATCCCAGTCAACAGGATCGCACTCTCATCCAGCGTCATGCCCACCACATTATAAGGCACGCCACCAATGAAACGGGGATCTTTCGGATCATTTGAGAAAAGCCGCTTCCAGGAGCCACCGGCCTTTGTGTATATGCGATAGACGTTGTCATATGGATTGTAATCTTCACGCGCGATGATTTCACCACTTGCCGATACGATCCAATCCACTGAATCAGGATATTTGGGCTGGCTCCCCGATCCAAGCCGGGCGCTCTGACGATCCCCTTCGAAGACACGTACGCGACTCGTGTCAGGTTTTACCCTGAATACCGTTGAGCCGAACCCGCCAAATCCGGCACGTCCGGTGTTCACCGCGGTGTTCGAGGCCGGATAGGTCAATGCCGGGACAAGAAGTTCGCCACTTTCCTCCAGGACACCAATGACCCGGCTCGCATCCGTCCCCGGAACAACGCCTCTGACCGAACCCAGCAACTGCTCGATTGTCTGCTCTTCCGTGTCATAAACGAATGAAAAGCCGTATTCGAACCTGCCGAGGACATTAAACAGCGTTTCTGTCGCGGAGGCACGCAGAATGACGTACCGATCCCCGACGAAATCGACCGAAATTGGTTTGAACCCCTCGATCCGGAACCCGGACTGTTGACGCGATACAAAGTCTCGCACAACGACATACTCGCCATCATCGTCATTTCGGAGCAAGGCAACCTTCTGTCCATTATCCGACAAGGCAGCGGATCGGACCGTGGGCACATTGCCATAAACATCGAGATTCGGCTGGGACGATTCAGGCGCTTGAGCTGCAACCATTGGCGACCAACCAAAACAAAAAACCAGAGCTAAAAACAAACGCCGCATTTTGCCCTCCTACTGCTCAATAATAAGCCGTAATCAGTACTTATCACAGGTCATCCAATTTACCTCGTTTGACCCTGAATACTTGCCGGCGAACAAAAATGAATCACGGATGGTCAGGTATCGCTCGCTTTGAAGACAAAGATTCGTCAGCAACACGAATGATGTCGAGCTGGCCTTGAGTCTTGCTGACAACAAAAAAGGCGGTGGCTTAGCGCGCCTTACCCCAAACGCGCAATGGATCAAAGGCGCCCGTTTCGGCCGCTTTTTGCAATTGCGCCAGCTGATCCCCCACAGGGCTGCCACTGTCGATGACGCCGCCACCATAAATCGCCTGATCGAGCCGGCAAATCCGCTCAAACAGGTTTTCAGACCGTTCGACCAGGTCCAGGAAGATGTCAGGCAAACCACGTCCGCGCTGGGCCGTTGCATCAAGTGCCGGGTCTTCGCGACTGATGCGATATTTGGACTGCATTGCATCTTCGGGATGCATATCGCCATCCTTTACCGCTTTTTGCATAACCAGCCAGGAGGCGGCCTGCATGAGCCGGGTCGTCAATTCCATGCTCCAGGCCGCATAGGTCAGACTGGCCTCGCGCGGCAAGGTGGTCGACAATTTACGCCCGGGGCCGTCCAGATAAGACGCCGTTTCTTCAACCAGAGCCATGCCGTCGACAAAGACTCGCTCGAATACTTTTCCATCCGTGAAAGACAGATCAGCGAATTCTGAGGCTGGGTTCCGGGGCTGTTCGGCCATGCTCTTTAGACTTCCAAAGCAATGTTCTTTTATCAGACTTTAACGCGGGGCTTCCTTAGAAGATCTTAATCCCCGCCGCCAAAAAGGGCGTCCGCTGCAGATTTATGCGACTGTTTTTTCTGCAACTCGGCCTCACAGGCGGCTATTTCAGCTTTCAATTCCTCGATCCGTTCGAGCAATTCTTCAACCGAAAACCGCTCCAGATCCAGTTTCTTTTCCGGGGTTGGTTCATCTTCAAACATGGTTTGCCCTTTCCCACTCCGTTTCTGCGCCTTTATGTAATCAGGAACACGAAAATGGACAGGAGTGTCAAATGGGCGAAACGATGTGGGCTGTGGTGGTTGAAGATGATCAACCCCTGAAACTGGGGCAAGTGGCAAAGCCTGAATGCGGTCCGAATGATGTCCTGGTCGAAATCGTTACGGCTGGCCTCAACCGCGCCGATCTGGTGCAGCGCCGCGGCATGTACCCGCCGCCCCCCGGAGCGTCGGAGATTATGGGACTGGAATGCGCAGGCACGATTGTGGCCGTCGGCGCATCTGTGTCAGGCTGGGCCGTCGGTGATCGCGTTTGCGGCCTGATGGCTGGCGGCGGCTATGCCGAGTTTGCGGTCGTCGATGAGGGCTCTCTGTTCAAGATTCCCGACGGCATGAGTTTTGACGAAGCTGGCGCCCTGCCGGAAGTGATGATGACGGTCTGGGCGAATATTTTTGATCGTTGCCAGTTCAAGGCCGGTGAAAGCGCTTTGATCCATGGCGGCACCAGTGGCATTGGCACAATGGCCATCCAGATGCTGAAACAGGCCGGCGCGGCGAACATCATGGTCACCGCCGGCAGCGCCGAAAAGTGCCAATTCGCCGAAACACTCGGCGCGGACCGGGCGATCAATTATCGCGAAGAGGATTTCGAAGCCATCGCCCGCGACGCCGGCGGCGCGGATGTGATTCTCGACATGGTTGGCGGCGATTATGTCCAGAAGAATATCTCGATCGCCAAGCTTGGCGGCCGTATCGTCAATATCGCCTATATGCAGGGCGCGCAGGTAAATGTGAATTTGATGCCCTTGATGCTGAAACGCCTCATCCTGACCGGGACGACGCTGCGGGCCCGGCCAAATGATGACAAGCGACGCATCAGAGATGCCATCCTGGCGGATTTCTGGCCGGCCGTGCTGTCCGGCGACATCAAACCGATCATAGACACCATTTATGCCTTCGAAGACGCCGAGTCCGCACAGGCCCATATGGCGAAGGGCGGACATAGCGGCAAAATCCTGCTGTCCCGGCAGCAGACTTAGGCTTCCCATACGGAGTGACGCTCGCTATACTGCGCGCGTTAGGTAATTTCATGCCAGAGACCCTGACCGCCCGAGACCGACGTCTCGGGCGGCTGCATTTCTGGCCCTCGTGCGAAGGAGCCCTCGATGGCCGACATTCTGATGCCCAAGGCCACTGCGGTCTGGTTGATCGACAATACGACGCTGACCTTTGATCAGATTGCTGATCTGTGCGGTCTGCACCATCTCGAAGTGAAAGGCATTGCCGATGGCGATGTCGCCGAGAATATGCGCGGTGTGGACCCGATTTCCGGCGGTGAACTGACCCGCGAGGAAATCCAGAAAGGCGAGGAAGATCCGGCCTATCGCCTGAAAACGGCGCCATCGAAAATCGCGCATATCCCGCAGCCGAAGCGCAAGGGCGCCCGCTATACGCCGGTCGCCCGCCGGGGCGACAAACCTGATGCGATTGCCTGGTTCATTCGCAACCACCCGGAAGTGACCGATCCGCAAATCTCGAAACTGATCGGCACGACCAAGGCGACGATCACCAATGTTCGCGACAAGACGCACTGGAACAGCCAGAACATCAAGCCGGTGGACCCGGTAACGCTTGGCCTGTGTTCCCAGATCGAGCTGGATGAGGTGATCACCAAAGCCTCGTCGCGCCGCAAGAAAATGGATGCCGAACGCGCCGCCCAGGAAGAAGGACCAGGTCTCAACCCGGCAGAGGCGGTCGAGACGATTGAGGCGCCGACTGCGCCCGCCCCATCGGCTGAGGAACCGTCCGCAGAAGACGTGTTCAGCGCCTTCAAGGACTAGGATCTCCGAGATCCGACTGACGACAATCTGGAATTCGAACCGTTCGCGTCCGACCCGCGACGGCATGGATGGAGATCGGCATGGGCCGACAAAGAAAACGCAAGGGCGATCCGGTGCATGGCTGGCTCGCTGTCGACAAACCGGTAGATGTGACGTCAACGCGAGTCGTTGGCATTCTCAAACGCCTGTTCAATGCACAAAAAGCGGGGCATGGCGGCACGCTTGACCCATTGGCCGATGGCATTCTGCCCATCGCCTTTGGTGAAGCCACCAAAACCGCGCAATGGGCGATGGATTGCGACAAGGAATATGTCTTCACCATCGAGTGGGGCACATCCACGGCCAGCCAGGACAAGGAAGGCGAGACGATCGCGACCTCTGAGCGACGTCCATCGCGAGCCGACATCGAAGCGGTGCTGCCGCAATTCATCGGTGACATTCAACAAGTGCCGCCGAAATTCTCGGCCATCAAAGTCGCAGGTGAGCGGGCTTATGACCTGGCAAGAGATGGCGAGTCCTTTGAAATTCCATCCCGGGAAGTCACTGTTTACGAAGCAGAAATCGCCGATATTCCAGACAATGACCATGTCACGCTGCGGGTCGTTTCTGGCAAAGGCTTTTATGTGCGTGCCATGGCCCGCGACCTCGCTCAGGCGCTTGAGGCAGAAGGACATGTCAGCCAGTTGCGCCGGACCCGCGTCGGCGCGCTGGACGAATCCAATGCGATGACGCTCGCCCAACTGGAAGCCTTGGTCGACGACAAGGATGCCCTGACGAAAACACTCCAACCCCTGGAAGCTGTCCTGGATGATGTGCCGATGATTGAAATCGACACGTCCGATGCCGCGGCACTTAAACAAGGCCGGGAAATCGTCTTGCTACCGCACCTGGTGGAGCAGTGGCGCAACGAGACTGATTCCGATCCGGACAATCGATTGGCCCTCACCCGTACAGAAGGCACGGCGATCGCCCTGGGCGAAGTCCGGGCCGGGCGGTTCCAGCCAAAGAAAGTCTTCCAAATCTAAGCTATTCACAGGCATTGGGCTTGACCGGCTCAGCCAAAAATTGCACCAGTCCCGCACAGTTTAGGGACGCTGTTTCAAAGAGGTATATTCATGCGCGTAGCAATGATCGGAACCGGCTATGTCGGCCTGGTAAGTGGGGCGTGTTTCGCAGATTTCGGCCATGTCGTAACCTGTGTCGACAAGGATGCCAGCAAGATTGATCACCTGCACCAGAATATCATGCCGATTTATGAGCCTGGCCTTGATGATCTGGTGGAAAAGAACGTCAAGGAAGAACGCCTCTTCTTCACCACAGAAGCGAAAGACGCGATCGCGGATGCGGACGCAGTGTTTATCGCCGTGGGGACCCCGTCGCGCCGCGGCGACGGACATGCCGACCTGTCTTATGTTTATGCGGCCGCCGAAGAAATTGCCGAGCTGATGGACGGGTTTACCGTCGTCGTGACCAAGTCGACTGTGCCTGTCGGCACGGGCGATGAAGTTGAAGAGATCATTCGCAAGAAACGCCCGGACGCTGACTTTGCAGTTGTCTCCAATCCGGAATTCCTGCGCGAAGGCGCGGCGATCAAGGATTTCAAAATCCCGGACCGGGTCGTTGTCGGAACCGATAATGAGCGCGCGAAAGAGGTGATGCGTGAGCTCTATCGCCCGCTCTTCCTTAACGAAACACCCATCCTGTTCACCGCCCGGCGGACATCAGAGTTGATCAAGTATGCCGCAAACGCGTTCCTGGCCGTGAAGATCACTTTCATCAATGAAATGGCGGATCTCTGCGAGGCCGTTGGCGCCAACGTGCAGGAGGTCTCTCGCGGTATTGGCCTGGATGGTCGGATCGGGCGCAAATTCCTCAATGCCGGT
Source organism: Pseudomonadota bacterium (assembly GCA_039033355.1). GTDB lineage: Bacteria > Pseudomonadota > Alphaproteobacteria > Caulobacterales > Hyphomonadaceae > Henriciella. The sequence continues at coordinate 14,022 of JBCCCT010000023.1, forward strand.
CCCGGCTATGGCGGGTCTTGCTTTCCGAAAGATACGCTGGCGCTGACCAAAACCGCCAATGATCACAATTCGCCTGTACGGATCGTGGATACAGTCGTCGAAGTGAACGCAGCGCGCAAAAAAGCCATGGCGGACAAAGTCATCAAAGCCATGGGCGGCGATGTCTCCGGCAAGACGATTGGCGTGCTCGGTCTGGCTTTCAAGCAGAACACCGATGACATGCGCGACGCGCCAAGCCTGGATATTGTGCCGGCGCTGGTTGAAGCGGGTGCAAACATCAAGGCCTTTGACCCGGAAGCGATGGAAGAAGCCAAGCATTTGCTGAATGGCATCGAATATTGCGACAATGCCTATGACGCCGCCGAAGGGGCGGATGCGATGGTCATCGTCACCGAATGGGATCAATTCCGCGCGCTCGATCTGGATCGCATCAAGGCAGCCCTGAAAGAGGACATTGTCGTCGATCTGCGCAATATCTACATGCCGGAAGACATGGCCAAGCGCGGCTTTTCCTATACGTCGATTGGGCGTCCTGTCTAAACACACCACACTTACGGAGCCGAAATATGAAGTTCTTTGTCGATACCGCTGATACCGCCGCCATCAAAGAACTTGCGGCCACCGGGCTGATTGACGGCGTCACCACGAACCCGTCTCTGATCATGAAATCCGGCCGCGACTTTGCCGCAGTCATCGCCGAGATCTGCGATCTGACCGAGGGACATGTCAGCGCCGAAGTGGTCGCGACCGAATGGGAAGCCATGGTGGCAGAAGGCAAGAAGTTGCAAGCGATTGCCTCAAATGTCGCTGTGAAACTGCCGCTGACCATGGACGGGCTGCGGGCCTGCCGGGAACTGGCCGACATGGGCACCGCGGTGAATGTGACGCTTTGCTTCTCGGCCAATCAGGCCCTGCTCGCGGCCAAGGCGGGGGCAGCGTATATCTCTCCCTTCATCGGACGGCTGGATGATATCAATGTCGACGGCATGGAGCTGATCGAGGAAATCCGCGTCATCTATGACAATTACATGTTCGAGACCGAAGTCCTGGCCGCATCCATTCGCAGCGCCAACCATGTCAAACAGTGTGCCCTTGCCGGTGCAGATGTTGCGACGGTGCCGCCAAATGTCTTGACTGGCCTCGCCAACCACCCGCTGACGGATAAGGGCCTGGCGGCCTTCCTCGCTGACGCGGCCAAAGGCGGCGTCAAAGTCTAGGCCGGACAGGTCCCGCCAGCCTCCTCAATCTCATCCAGGATGAGATCAAGCTGGTCGCCCAGCTCATCAAGATTGCGATAGGTCGCGACCATTTCAGGGGTCGCCCCATCCGCCCGCGCCGCATCGCGAATCGCTTCAAACGCCGCTTCGGCATCCCCCTCATGATCTGCCATTCGGGTCTCGATAAGCTCAAACGACTCGACCGCCCTGGCGCTTTCATTGTCAGGCAATGCCAGAAGGACAGTGGTCACACAGTCGCAATAGGTTTCGACAGTGAGGCCCGCCCGGACAACACTGTCGCGGACCTGCGGGTCCGCCATGACTGCATTGCAGGTTGCGTTGAGCGCTGTTTCGGGACTTGGCGCGCAAGCCGTCAGGACGACCGCGCCGGCCATCAAGCTGAAACTGAGTCTGATCATGATTGTCCTCCCTTATGAGGGATCAACAAATAAACAAACGGCGCATCTGTCCAGATGCGCCGTTTCCATGAGATAATTTGGAGGTTGGCTTAACCCGCGAGAACCGTTTGCGGCTTGCGCTTGTCAAACATCGACCAGACACCTTCATCACCATGCCAATCGCCTTGCGTGGCGCCTTTGGAATATTCCGTCGCACGGGCTTCGAAGAAATTGGCGTGTTCGACGCCGTTCAAGATTTCGGTCAGCCATGGAATCGGATGGGTGTCGACCCCATAGATCGGATCGAGCTTGAGCTGTCCCATCCGCCAGTCGGCAATATAGCGGATATATTGCTGGATATCTTCAGGCGTCATGCCCTCGACTTCGCCAGCTTCGAAGGCCAGTTCAATAAACTTGTCTTCTAGCTTCACGACGGTTTCACAGGCTTCGCGAATGCGATTCTTGACCGGTGTGGTCAGTGCCCCGGTCTCGGCTGCAAAGGTGTGGAACATTTTCATCATGCCTTCGCAGTGCAGCGACTCATCGCGCACAGACCAGGACACGATCTGTCCCATGCCCTTCATCTTGTTGAAGCGCGGGAAATTCATCAGCATCGCAAATGAAGCGAAGAGCTGCAGCCCTTCGGTAAAGCCGCCAAACACCGCCATTGAGGTCAGAATGTCCTCTTCGGTATCCGTGCCGAACTGGCCGAGATAATCATGCTTCGCAGCCATTTCCTCATATTCCATAAAGGCCGAGAACTCGGAATCCGGCATGCCGATCGTTTCCAGCAGTAGGGCGTAAGCCGCGATATGAACCGTTTCCATATTGGAAAACGCAGACAGCATCATGCGCACCTCAACCGGCTTGAAGAGCGGCATGTAGTTTTCCATGTAATTGGCGCCGACTTCGACGTCTGATTGCGTGAAGAAGCGGAAAATCTGGGTCAACAGATTGCGTTCCTTGTCATTGAGCTTGTTGACCCAATCCTTGCAATCCTCGCCCAGCGGCACTTCTTCCGGCAACCAGTGCACTTGCTGCTGCAATTTCCAGAAATCATACGCCCAGGCATACCGGAACGGCTTATATGACTTTGACGGCGTCAAAAGTCCTGGAAGTTTCATCATACCATCGGGCATCGCTTTCCCCTGCCATATCTCATCAACACCACATATAGTGTCTGAAGCCGAAACTGCACGCAAGATGTATCCTGCAATGGTGCGGCACTTCTCCACAGCCTGCCCACAGGAAAGCTCCTGTTAACCCCGAATCAGATCGTATTCGCCGCAAATGGTATGAAACCTGCGTTCCTCGCCGTAAGAGTACGAACTGAGGGACGAGCGTGCCAAAAAACCATAATAAAATTGAGCGCTTGCATCATTTTGACCTGCTGCGCGCCGCGATGTTGCTTCTGATTGTTCTAACGCATGCCGCGCACGCTTATGATCCCACCATGCAATGGATCGTCGAATCGCCGGATCAAACCTGGCTAGCGCCGGTCCTGTCGAGCATCCCGGTCTTTTCGATGCCGGGCTTTTTCATGATCTCATCCATCCTGTCCATCTTCCTGATGCGCAAGCGCAGCTATCAGGATTGGGCGAAAGGACGTTTGCTGCGCGTCTGCGTGCCGCTGGTTTCGGGCATCTTGATCCTCAGTCCGATCACCATCTACGTGGCCAGCCTGGCGGCGCAGTCGAATATGGCCGGGACCACATCGTCGCCGTTTACCGGCGATCTGGGGTCCGATTTCGCCGTGCTGGATCGACGATGGATCGGACACCTCTGGTTTCTGTCGACGCTTGGAACTTTCACTCTGATCGCCTGGATTGGGTTCGCGCGCGGGGTCCTGATGGATGGGTTGCACCGGACCAGCGCCTTCCTGGTCAGGCTGGATCGCAAGATCGACATTTGGTGGACCATTGTACTTGCTGTTGGCGCCTGGAGTTTTGGTTCCAAGGCATTGCTGTACGTGATGAAACTGCTGCTTGGATTTGAACCCGCCCTGATCGCCATTCTCAATGTCGATACTTTGCTCGGATATTTCCCGCTCTTCATGTTGGGATTGCTGCTCGGTGTCAGCTCAGACTTGCGCGACCTGATGTTCAAAGTCACGCCGTTCAGGACCACAGTGCTGGCGATCGGATTCGCCATCTACGTCCTGGCTGCCGGCGTGCCGTTTGAGGAATGGCGTCTGGTGCGCAAAATGATCGGACCAGCCCTGGGCACCGGCATCGCGCTCTTCCTGTTCGGTTACCTTGCCGACAAAATCAATAAGCCGAGTCCGCTCGCAAAGCGCATCTCATCCTACTCCTACTCGGTTTACCTGTTGCACTATCCGATTTCGAACGCGCTGGCTTTGATATTCGCCTCGGTCACCCTGAACGCGAGTCTCGAATTTCTGATCCTGATCATCCTCACTTATATCCTGAGCTTCGTCGCCGCCTGGGTGGTTGCGCAGGTTGGCGTTCTGAAATTCCTGTTCAATGGAGAACCGTTCTGGCGGCAATCCGTCAGGGTGGAACGGTCAGATTCAAAGACAGCGATGGGAACACGCTAGACACAGCATGAGACCCCTCGGGCTTATCGCGCTATGGAAATCGACACCGCGCCAAATCGTTGAGGCCCGCTCTGGGCAACGAATTCTTCGGTCCGGTGGACATAGGTAAAGGCCAACTGAACATCGCCTTGATGCAGCGCCACGCCAAGTTGCAAGTCGGCGCCAAGGTCGCGGCGATCTTCAACCCGCGCGCTGTCGCGAAACAGATTGCCGTCGAGAAACATATCCCTGGCAATCGCGCGCCCTTCAAGACCCGCAAAAACATAGCCGCCAAACGCCTGCCCCGGTTTGAATACGCCGGCGCCGGCCAGGGCTGGTCGAATCCGTGGCGGGCCGAAATCAGAGGACAGATCCCAGCCCAGACGCGCCATCCCGCCCGCACTGGCATAGGTCCGCACATTGCCGAGCGTCACCCCGCCATGCAGCGCGTAATCCGTTTCCAGATTGAACGGTAAGTCAGGCCCTTCAAACTGCCGCATGCGCTGCGCCGTGATTTCGAGGCCAAGCTCATCCTTAAGCTGTGAATCCCATCCCCGCGGCTCGATCGCCTGCAGCAGGTCGTGCCAGTTCTCCTGAACGAACTCACCGCCGGCAGATGGCCCGACAATGCCAAGATTGACCTGCAGGACATCCTGCACCGTCTGGCCCGGGCCAAGCCGGGTCGTGCCAACCACGGTCCCCGACGCATAGAGCCAGGCCGCATAGGGCCGGTCGGTCGGGTCTGGAATTTCTGTCTCGATATTTTCAGGTGTAAAAATCGTATGCGACAGGGCAAAGCCCTGGCGCAGCTCGGTGCGATCCAGATCCAGGATCGGTATGCGCTTGGCCACCCAGTTCAAACCCGGCGTCACCCGATTGGCCGGGCGAACGCGTTCCAGTCGGAGCCCGTTTGAGTAGTTTCGATCCGTGCCGCCAAACAGATCATTCTCCGAGGTCAGCGACCAGACGCCGACCGGCTCATCTGCCGTGTCATGCGCGACTTGTGCAAAGGCCGAGGGCACAAAAAAAGCCGCCAGGACGGCGGCTCTGATTCTTGATGGAGCAACCATGCGCCTAGCGCTTAATCGTGAATGTCACCCCTGCAAAGTCTTCATTCTCACTGGCGCCGAGATTGCGCTCGCGATACTCGACCTCGCGGCGAATATAGCTGAATGACAGCTGACCCAGGCCGCGCTGAATCGAGAGTCCGGCTTGAATATCGCCGACCGTTACCTTGTCGCGCAGTGCCATGCTGCCAACGGCGACCGCGCGGTCCTGGTCCGGTTCCCAGACCAGCGCTTCTCCGTCTGCACCGGCAAACAGGTACCAGCTGGAGGCGGGATCTTCCCCGCGCTTGTCAAAATTCTGACCAATCCGAACTTCACCCCCGAAGCGGCGAGACGCGTATGGACCATCGCGCGTGATCGCAACCCGCGGCGCAATCCCGACATCGAAACCGAGCCCTGTCCGTTCAGACGGCGCCGAGAAGGCAATCTCTGCGGTCAAGCGACGTTGCTCGCGCGGCACCGGCGACAGGCTTGCGCCGGTCCGGTCTGCCGCGACATCGGTCATGATCGCGCTTGAATAAAGTCGGCGGCTGGTCAGCGGATTGGCGGAATCAATGCCAAAACCGAGATCCGTATCTGAGGGGACTTGAAAGCCGAAATGCCGAGTCGTTTCGGTTTGCGAGAAGGACCCGGTATAGACCAGATTGACGCGCGTGCGCGAGCGCTCGCCGAGCGAGCGGCTGGCTGCGATAATCGTGGCATTGTCAATCTGAGGCCCGATGTTCTCTTGCGCGTGAACACAGGTCTGACATGCCATCGCGGCTATCATTGATGCACTAGCAACAATCATCGATCCCACGCCTTTCATTTGGTCAGCTCCCTGTTTCCCCGAAGCTGACTTATGATCGTTACCCTAACATGAACGATTCGAGCAGGCGAATCCGTTTCGGGTCCCGGATCTTAATCATCTCAGGATCACGAAAATGTGAAAATGCCAGTATTTCTTAGGGTCACAGCGGGAAAAACGCTCGTGAAACTCAGTTAATCGATGCTAGATTTTTTTTCATCTTTGTTGGTTTTTGCGCCTTTTTTGTCACCTTTTCGCCTGGAGAGCGAACTTTCTCGTTGAGTTATACTTAAATTAACCAACAACAGATTCGCCAATGTCAGGACGATTCAAGCAAAAGCCCCGCTAGACTAGCGGGGCTCAGTAACGCGAATCGGCGTTTTATTTTACTGACAGGCGAGGCATTCGTCATAGTCGGTGTTGGGCACTTCCATGCCCGCCATGCTCGCTTCCTTGTCATCTGCACCGGCAAAGCTGGCGCGCTGAACGGATTTGGACCGGCAATAATAAAGCGATTTCACGCCTTTTTCCCAGGCCGTCCAATGCAGCATGTGCAGGTCCCACTTATTGATATCAGCAGGCAGGAACACGTTCAGCGATTGCGCCTGGCAAATATATGGCGTGCGATCGGCTGCATGCTCGATGATCCAGCGCTGATCGATCTCAAATGCGGTCTTGAAAGTCGACTTTTCGTGCTCGTCCAGACACTCAAGGTGTTGAACGGACCCTTCATGCTCCAGAATAGAGGTCCAGACTTCGTCGGTATTCTCGCCTTTGTTCTCGAGCACTTGCTCAAGATACTTGTTCTTCACCGTGAATGATCCGGACAGCGTCTTGTGCGTGTAGACATTGGCCGGGATCGGCTCGATGCCGGCACTGGTGCCGCCGCAAATGATCGAGATCGAGGCGGTTGGCGCGACCGCCATTTTGTGACTGAAGCGGGCCATCATGCCGGCTTCTGCCGCATCTTCACAGGCGCCGCGCTCTTTCGCGAGTTTCACGGAGGCCGCATCCGCGCCCTGGCGAATATGTTTGAACATCTTCTCGTTCCAGACCTTCGCCATCGCGCTTTCCATTGGCAGGTTCAGCGATTGCAGGAAGGAATGATAGCCCATCAGGCCGAGACCGACAGAACGTTCACGCTTGGCCGAATAGACGGCCCGCGCCATTTCCGGCGGTGCCCGGTCGATAAAGTCCTGCAGCACATTGTCGAGGAAGCGATAGACATCTTCGAGGAAGGTCTCGTGCTTGCTCCACTCCATGAACTTTTCAGCGTTCAGGGACGAGAGGCAGCAGACTGCGGTGCGGTCTTCGCCATTATGATCAATGCCGGTCGGCAGGGTGATTTCAGAACACAGATTGGACTGCGTCACTTTCAGGCCGAGCTGACGCTGGTGCGCCGGCATGGCATTGTTCACGGTATCGGTGAACAGCAAGTAGGGCTCGCCGGTCTGGATGCGCAGTTCGAGAATCTTCTGCCAGATCTTGCGGGCATTCACTTTGCGCAATGGCTCACCAGACTTCGGCGACAACAGATCGAACTCGTCATCATTCTTGACCGCTTCCATGAAGGCATCGGTGATGTTGATGCCATGGTGCAGGTTCAAGGATTTGCGGTTGAAGTCGCCGGATGGTTTCCGGACTTCCAGGAATTCTTCGATTTCCGGGTGGTGGACATCCAGATAGCAGGCCGCCGAGCCGCGGCGCAGCGAGCCCTGGCTGATCGCAAGCGTCAAAGAATCCATCACACGGATGAAGGGAATGATGCCGCTGGTCTGTCCGCTTTTGCCGACTTTCTCGCCAATTGAGCGGACATTGCCCCAATAGGTGCCGATGCCGCCGCCATTCGATGCCAGCCAGACATTCTCGGTCCAGGTGCCAACAATATCGTCGAGACTGTCACCAACCTGATTCAGGAAGCAGGAGATTGGCAGGCCGCGATCCGCGCCGCCATTCGACAGAACCGGCGTCGCCGGCATGAACCAGAGCTTCGACATATAGTCGTAAAGACGCTGGGCATGATCGGCATCATCCGCAAAGGCTTCCGAGACGCGCGCGAACATGTCCTGATAGGACTCGCCAGGCAGCAAATAGCGGTCTTCCAACGTCACTTTACCAAACTCGGTCAGCAGCGAATCACGCGACCGATCCATCTGTACGCTTGGCACGACTCGCAGTTCGGGTGCGCCGGATTGCGCGTCCTTGTTGGGAACCGCTTTCGCGAGTGTTGCTTCGTTGGTGCCTGCCATATCGTCTTACCCCTTGCAAAAGGCCCATCACATATAGGAATGAATCACGAAACCGCCATATACGGTGTTTCAAATCAGCCCTCACACAACATATTGTGCCTGCAAGGTTAACGAGAGGTCAACAGGGTCCGTCTCAAAAACGTCATTTTGGTGGTGGATAAGTGATTAATGACCGGTTAATTCCAGGCCCTCACGCCCGTACCTATTAGGGGATCGACCCCACTGGTTTTGCTGCAAAAAAATAGGTTACCAGGTCTCTTGTTTTTTTTAACGAATTGATCTTTCGGCGGATTGAATCACTGCCTACACAACGCCCGGTAGTTTTGGCTGCGATTTCGACGCGAAATGGGCGACCTACTATATGTAGTAGGTTGAGCATGCGCGGATACCAGACCTGTTATCCCACGCCCCTTTCCCGTTCATCCCGGCCTTGAGCCGGGGCCTCGTGCGGCGAGTCCCGACCCAGATTGCCAGAGATCGCGGGTCGCGCTCCGCTTGCCCGGGTCGATCGGAAAGTGATTCGAAAAAACGAATCACTCTGCGACATCGGGAAATGCCCGCGCGATTTTCTGGTTCCACTCATAAAGGGCTTCCCAGTTCGCGCCGGCATTGCTCATCAGACCGAGCCGAACGATGACCAGGTCCTTGCTCGGCACGACCCAGATCGTCTGGCCTTCATGCCCGCCGGCATGGAACGCGTCCCAGGGCGGCGAATTGGCGTTCTGTGGATGCGAGCGGTCTTCGCCATAAGCCGTGATCCACCACCCGGCGCCATAGATATTGGCATTGTCCGCCGGCGTCTTGGTCCGGGCGAAATCGACCCAGCCTTCCGGCAGAAGGCGTTTGTCCTCCCAGACCCCATCGCGGAGATAGAGGTAGCCGAACTTGGCGAAGTCGCGGGCAGAGGCCCAGACGAGGGAGCCGCCGAGAAACGTGCCGGCGGCGTCGAATTCGGATTGGGCGCTCATGCCAATTATCCTTGTGAGAGCGGTCATCTCACTCCTGCGCCGCAAGAGTTCCATCAAGCGATGATCGTCAAACACGAGGTCTTCGGAATTCGGAAAATCTGGTTTCGGTTGGTTCAAAAGATCGGCGCAATAATCCGGTGCGTCACCAATAACCGCCATGTCCCGGCATCGGTTTCGCCTTCTTTCCCAGTCGAGTGGTGCGTCGCGAAGCGCCTCGATATGACGTTGCTTATCGCGCTCTTCGCGAATTGCAGAGTTATACTCAACGTAAAACTGTTCGATTATCTGCTGCCAAGCCCAACCCAACAAATGATAGCCAGCTGTCGAGTAATTCCAATGCTCTCCCGGCGCATGGATCAGCGGCAATTCTGCGTCCACATAAGCCAGCACATCATACTTGCCGCGCCCATACATCATGTTCACGACGTCATTATCCGCGAGCCCCGTCGCATTGATCTCTTTATAGTCGAGCCCATCCGTCATGGTCAGCCATTGCCGCCAGGTGATCGCCGCGCGCGGGTCGTCTGCCGCGAACGGCGTTGGCATCGGGGCGTCGATGTCCTGGATCAGTCCCAGATGCACGGCCCGTCCGACCAAAGCCTGGGTGATCGATTTCGCCATCGACCAGGAGACTTGCTTCGTGGTCGGACCGAACCCGTCGCGATAGGCTTCTGCGACCAGGCGCCCCTGGTGGATGATTACGACGGCGCGGGTCTCGCCCATAATGTCGGTTTTCTCACCGGCCATGGCGGCGGCGATAAGGTCGTCGACGCGCGGTGCGGCATCAGTCGGCATGTCGCCGCGCGCCCAACCCTCCGTCGGCCAGGCCACATCGTTCGGATGGGGTTGGAGCCGATGTAAGTGCGCGTCTTCAAACGCTGCATCGCAGTCGATCGGCAATCCACCGGCGACGACCAGCGATTTACACTCGGCAAGATCACTCTGGAGGTCGATTGGAGACTGGGCATTCGCGGCGTGGGCGAGGAGAAGCACCCCGCCCAACCCCGCGAAAGCGGGGATGAGCGAGCCGAAAACTGTCTTGTGTCGCACCAGCACCTCCCATACGCTGGAAGCAACTTTAGAGACAGAATGTGAAACCCGTCAAAGCTCTTCTGATCGCAGCACTCGCCACTATGGTTGTCGGTGGCACCGTCTGGCATTTCTGGTTGAAGCCACAAGTCCCGTTCGCCCAGGTCGCGACGGCTTATGTCGCCAAACAGGTGTGTTCCTGTCAGTTCGTCGCGGAACGGGAATTCGAATCCTGTCTCGGCGACTTCACGGAGGATGTCAGCGCCATAAACTTCGAAGTCTCACAAAGGGAATACATACAATTGGGCACGACCTATGTTGACGCAACCGTGACCGCGAGCGTCCTCGGCGGGCTCATCAAGAATCGCGCCCGGTATGAACCGGGTCTTGGATGTGCGGTGGTAAAGTCATGAAAAAACTCGTTTTCAGCGGCGCCCTCTTAATGCTGATACCTTTGCCAGTCGCGCAGGCCAGCGAACCGATCAGTCCCTTCTTTGATTGGTTCACCGGATGCTGGGTCTCAGAAGATGGCGCCATGCGCGAAGTCTGGTCGGCCATGGAAGGCGACCTTCTGTTCGGCTACAGCGTCAATATTGATCTCGACCAAGATCGATATCCTGGCCAACAGGTCACCTTCTTTGAACAGATGCGAATTGACCTGTTCGAGGACGCAGACCATCCGCCCGCCTTTTATGCCTATCCCGCTGGCCAAGGGCCGACGCGATTTGTCCAGACCGATTTCGGCGACCGCACGGTGACGTACGAGAATGCCAGCAATGATTTCCCGCAGCGGATCCGTTATTGGCGCGATGGTGCACAATTGAAGGCAGAAATCTCAACCCTGGACGACTCGAGCATTCGGCGATTCACCTTCCTACCCTGCAGCGAGAACTGATCCACAGCTTACTCAGCTGCAATGATCGATTCGCTTTACGCCCCGCCTTGCCATCCCTAAAACTCTGGGCATCGTCATTGGGGGCGATGAGGAGCCGCTTATGCGCATCATGATCGTAACAGA